>JAJPHH010000010.1 GCA_021325385.1 Alphaproteobacteria bacterium | reverse complement strand
GCTGTCCGGGGAAAGCCTGCGCTCGGCGGAGCTGATGACTTGCTTTCGACACCGCGGCGCCACGCCGCCCGATCGCCGTCAACCCGCCATGGCGCCTCGAAGGTACGGGCGAAGCGATATCCGCCCATGAGGCGCCATGACGGGTGCTCCGCTGCGCTTCGCCCCTGCGGGTGACTGCGATCGCTCGGCGTGGCTATTGGCGACCAAGACGTTTTGCTGCCGAAACCGGCCATTCGGCCGTTTCGGTCAGCAAAACGTCTTGGTTGCACAAGGCCATCGAGGCGGGCGCGGGTCAAGGTTCGCGAAGCGGAGCGTAGCGACCGGCGAAGCCGGCTCGGCCTTGAGGCGCGCCCGCCTCGATGGCAGCGCAGTGTTTGGAATTTGCGCGCTCGTTTCACAGTCTCGACGATCACAGGCCGGCGAAGAACTCTCGATGTCTCCTTGTTTTTTCGAGGTCCGCGCTCCTGGCGGCTCAACTCACCCTCAATTTCCCCGGACAGCCCTGCGCGTAAGCGGGAATCCAGGAGCCGCCGCGCCTCAGGACCAGGCTCAGTCTGGATTCCCGCTTTCGCGGGAATGACATTGCCGGAAGACCGTATGCTCACGCGACAATCTCCGCCTTCTCCAGCACCGCATGCATCAGGACATTGGCGCCCGCCGTCGCCCATTCCTGGCTGATCTCCTCGGCCTCGTTATGGCTGACGCCGTCGACGCAAGGCGTGAAGATCATCGAGGTCGGCGCGACGCGGGCGATGTAGCAAGCGTCGTGCCCGGCGCCGGAAACGATGTCACGATGAGAAAGGCCGAGATGCTTGGCGGCGCGGCGCACCGCGGCGACGCAGCCTTCGTCGAAGGCGACCGGCGCATAGTAGAAGACCTGCTTCAGATCGTAGGTCAGGCCGATCGTCTTGCAGATTTCCTCGACCCCCGCCTTCAACTGCGCGTCCATATCCGTCAGCGTATCGTCGATCGGGTG
Source organism: Alphaproteobacteria bacterium (assembly GCA_021325385.1). Classification (GTDB taxonomy): domain Bacteria; phylum Pseudomonadota; class Alphaproteobacteria; order Rhizobiales; family Beijerinckiaceae; genus Roseiarcus. The sequence continues at coordinate 13,614 of JAJPHH010000010.1, read as the reverse complement.
ACGGAATTCGCAGGTCATGAAGACTTCGCCTGGAATGACGTTGCGCGAATTGGGATAGGGATTGAGCATGCCGACCGTCGACACGCCGAGCGGCGCCTTCGACAAGCCGATCCTGTTGACGAGTTCGACGATGCGCGCGGCGCCGAGCACCGCGTCCTTGCGCCGCGGCATCGGCGTCGAGCCGGCATGGCTTTCGAAGCCGACGAGCTTGATTTCGTACCAGCGCTGGCCCTGCCCGTGGGTGACGACGCCGACATCGTAGGATTCGGCCTCCAGAATCGGGCCCTGCTCGATATGCAACTCAAAGAAAGCGTGGATCTTGCGATTGCCGACCGGCTCGGCGCCTTTGAAGCCGATGCGCTCCAACTCGTCGCCGAGCTTCTTGTGCTCGGCGTCCTCCCGCGCATAGGCGAATTCTTTCGTGTAAACGCCGGCGAAGACGCCGGAGGAGATCATCGCCGGCGCGTAGCGCGAGCCTTCCTCGTTCGTCCAATTGGCGATCTCGATCGGATGGCGGGTCTTGATCTTGAGATCATTGAGCGAACGCACGACTTCGAGCGCGCCGAGCACGCCGAGCACGCCGTCGTACTTGCCGCCGGTCGGCTGGGTGTCGAGATGGCTGCCGATCATCACCGGGGGCAGGCTGTCCTCCACGCCGGGACGCCGCGCGAACATGTTGCCCATTTCGTCGACCTTGATCGGGCAGCCCTCCTTCTCGCACCACGAGGCGAAGAGTTCGCGCGCTTGCTTGTCGAGGTCGGTGAGGGTCAGGCGCTTGCAGCCGCCTTTCGGGGTCGCGCCGATCTTGGCCATCTCCATCAACGCGTCCCAAAGACGCTGGCCGTTGATGCGCACATTCGACAAGTCTGACACGACGCCCGTCCCCGCAGATTTTGGGCAACGCTATTATAAATTTGACCAAACGGTCAAATGCCGCAATCCTGACCCGGGCGCCGAAAAACAGGGCGCAGAACAACGCCGCCGGCGGGCGGCCCGAGGGGGAAAGCGGATGCCGGTGGGGCGCGCCTGATGGACAAGCCGCTGGTCAAAATTTCGATCCGGGCGGAGAATCAGCGCGCCATTGTCGAAGCGGCCGAGGCCGTGTTCGCCGAGGCCGGCTTCAAGGGCGCGACGACCGCTGCGATCGCCGCCAAGGCCGGCGTGCCCAAGGCCAATCTCCATTATTATTTTTCGACGAAGGAGGACCTCTATCGGGCCGTGGTCGAACGCGTGCTCACCGCGTGGCTCGCGGCCGCCTCGTCCTTCGACGAAAGCGACGATCCCAGAGAGGCCCTGGCGCGCTATATCGGCGCAAAGATGGATCTCGCCCGCTCGATGCCGCTCTCCTCGCGCATCTGGGCGACCGAAATCATGCGCGGGGCACCGGTGATCCAGGATTTCCTCGACACCACGCTCGCACAATGGGTCGAGCAACGCTCGCGCATCGTCAGGCGCTGGATCGCCGACGGCCGAGTGAGGCCGATCGAGCCCAAATATCTTTTTTACATGATCTGGGCGACGACGCAGCAATACGCCAACGCCGCGCACGAAATGGCCTCCCTAGAGAACGGGCGGCCGCTGACGGACGAGCAGTTCGAGGCCGCGAAGAAGCAAGTGATCGAGACGATCATCGCGGGAGTCGCGCCGCAGACGGGCCGACGCGCCTCGCCGTCGCAGACGTAAGTCCGCGCAAGCAATCGAGGTTAGCGCCAGGCCGGCATGCGAGCTGCTCTGTACGTCAATTCGGGCGTTCGCCGATCATGACGCCGGGCGGCCACTGGGTCACCGCGTCATCGAAAAGCTTTTCCAGCGTCTTTGCGATTTCAAGCCATTTGGCGGCCATGTCGATGAGGCGAATTCGATCGAGCGGATTGGTCGCCGAACCCGCCAGCCGCATGCATTCAGCGGCGCAATCACGGTAATGGTCGATTTTTGTCATCGCACCGCACAATCACCGCGGCCGGCGATTTGTTCCAGTCGGCTGAATTAAATCTGCCGGCCAAAGCGGCGCGCTTGCGATTCTCGCGCCGCCCATAACACATTTTCTGCGTGACTTTGATCCTGTTTTGTTCCATATTTGTTTTCCTCGGGGGAAGGGTTCGTTTAGGGGAGCAAATTCAATGATTATCGCTCGATGGATCGCTGGCGTGATTTTCGCCTCCGCCGCGCTCGGCTCGTCCGCGTCGCATGCGGCAGCCAATGGCTGCGACACCGGCCGCTGGCCGGTCTCGCCGACCGTCGCCAAGTTCAACGCCGCCTTGCCGGCGCTCGGCAGCGGCGATTCATTGCCGGCGCTCGGCGCGCCGGTCATGGTCAATCTCGTTCCGCAAACCGAGGTGAGCTTCGTTCACGCGCCCGCCCGTCAGGGCAAGGCCAACCCGGCCTACGCCGCCGTGCTCAAGCTCGGGCCCGAGCCCGCGGCGACCTACCAGATCATCGCCTCGACCGGCGCGTGGATTGACCTTGCCGAGAATAACGACCTGACGAAATCCGCCGGCTATGAGCGGGTGCAGGATTGTCCCGGCGTCAACAAAGTGGTGCGCTTTCGGACCGCGGGCGGCCCGCTGACGCTTCAGATCAGCGGCTCGTATGGCAAGACGATCAAGCTCGCCGTAGAGCGAGTAGAATAGGGTACGAGGAGCCCCGTTCGCCGCGGAGGCCGCCGCGCGAGAAGCGGCGGCCAGAAGGGCTGCCCGCGTCGCTGCACCGAGGCCTGCGGCGGCTCGATCGAAGCTCTGCGCCGCGCCATCGGTCGCGCCGCAGCCGCCTCCGCGAGGCGGTTCGAACGTGCTACTCAACCAGATTGAGCTTTCCGTCCTCGCAAACGTTGACGTTGGGGACGGTATTGGTCGCGCCGTCATCGTATTTGATATAGAAATCGAAGGCGCAATTTTCGTCGTGCGTCAGATTTATGATCGCCTGCTTGCCTGGCGAGAGGTTCTTGAGCAGGGGCTTGAACGCCGGCGAGCCCGAAAGGGCGACGTCGAGTTCGACGACGCCCGCCTTGCGCTTATTGGTGACCGTCACCGCGACGATCGGCCCGGAATCGGCTTTGGCCTGCGGCTTCACCCTCTGCTTGGCCGAAGCCGCCGGCGCGCTGTTCTGCGCCTCGGCGCCGCCGGCGGCCAACGCCGCCACGATCACGGTCAATATGGCGGCGAGTTTCGAACCTGCCCTGCTCATCAGGCCTCCCCTGCCCCACAGCCGGGGCCTCTATGCCACCAATTGCGTGAAGGGGAAAGGGCGGCCTAACGGACGATGTCAGGCCGCGCCGTCGCGAGGCGCCGAGCGGCGAAAACGATGAAAGCGGACTGCGCAAGGGCCGAATCGATTTGATTGCTCTTGCGAGGAGCGAAGCGAGGCCGCAATCGCAGCAACCTGGGATTTTCCTGATCGCTTCGGGCCGTCTCGGAAAGACGGGCGCGCCCACTTAGAAGCGAGTTTCTCGACGCAGCTTGAGCTCGCGCGGGATAACGACGAGCCAGCGCAATGTCAGGCTTAGGCTCAGCCCAAGCGAGGCGCGGACGCAGCGATCGTTTGTGAATTCCGCGCCGCTTGGTCGGGTCGTACCGCCCCGCGCCTTATCCGAACTACGACGTGCGGCGGGACCGGCCAAGCTCCCTCCGAGGCCGTCTCACTCCGCCGCCGCGCGAACCGCCGGATTGTTCGGATGTGTCGTCCAATCGGCCGGCGGACGGCCGTAATCGAGCCCCGTCCGCGGATCAATCCCTTGCGTCTTGTGGACCAACGTGATGCAATTCTCGACCGGGCAGGCAATGACGCAGAGATTGCAGCCGACGCATTCGGCCTCGTTGACGACGAACTTGCGCTTGCCGTCGACCATCGGCCAGATCGCCTGATGCGACGTATCCTCGCAGACAATATGACAGCGGCCGCATTTGATGCAGAGATCCTGATTGATCTCGGCCTTCGCGACATAGTTGAGGTTGAGATATTGCCAGTCGGTGACGCTCGGGACGGCGCGGCCGCGGAAATCGTCGATCCTTTCGTACCCTTTCGCGGCCATGAAATTCTTGAGGCCGGAAATCATCTCCTCGACGATCTTGAAGCCGTAGGTCATCGCCGCCGTGCAGACCTGCACCGTTCCGGCGCCGAGCGCGATGAACTCGGCCGCGTCGCGCCACGTCGTGATCCCGCCGATCGCCGAGATCGGCAGACCGCCTGTTTGCGGATCGCGCGCGATTTCCGAGACCATCGACAAGGCGATCGGCTTGACCGCCGGGCCGCAATAGCCGCCATGCGTGCCCTTGCCGCCGATATGGGGCGAAGGCGCCATCGCATCGAGATCGATCCCCATGATCGAGTTGATCGTGTTGATCAGCGACACCGCGTCGGCGCCGCCTTTCCGCGCCGCGCGGGCCGGAAAGCGGATGTCGGTGATGTTCGGCGTCAGCTTGACGATGACCGGCATGCGCGAATGCGCCTTGCACCAGCGCGTCACCATCTCGATATATTCAGGCACTTGGCCGACTGCCGAGCCCATGCCGCGCTCCGACATGCCGTGCGGACAGCCGAAATTCAATTCGACGCCGTCGCATTCGGTCTCTTCGACGCGCTTTAAAATATTTTTCCACGAATCTTCGTCGCACGGCACCATCAACGAGACGACCAGCGCGCGGTCGGGCCATTTGCGCTTCATCTCCTTGATCTCGACGAGATTGATTTCGAGATCGCGGTCGGTGATCAGCTCGATATTGTTGAAGCCGATGACGCGACGGTCCGGCCCGTGGATCGCGCCGTAGCGCGCGCCCGAGACGTTGACGATCGGCGGGCCGGCTTCGCCGAGCGTCTTCCAGACGACGCCGCCCCAGCCGGCGCGGAAGGCGCGCTCGACATTGGTCTTGCGATCGGTCGGCGGCGCCGAAGCGAGCCAGAACGGATTGGGCGATTTGATGCCGAGGAATTCAGTCCGCAGGTCGACCATGAGCGCCTCCCGTGCCGGAGAAAGCGGTTGAGAAAAGGTACGTGTCATTCCCGCGCAAGCGGGAATCCAGAGAGCCTCGGCGCCTCAAGCCAAGCACCGTCTGGATTCTCGCTTGCGCGCAAGGCTGTCCGGGGAAAATGAGGGCAAATTTGACGCCCGGAGCGCGCCCGTCGCGAAACAAGGCGATACCGAGTTTATTCGCGGGCTTCTGGCGAGCGAGACTCAGTAACGAGCGCGCTCGAGAAAGCAAATCCCGAACACCGCGCCGCCATCGAGGCCTTTTTGCAACCAATAACCACGCCGAGCGATCGCGGTCACCCGAAGGGGCGGAGCGCAAGCGAAGCACCCGCCATGGCGCCGCGCGGGCGGACATCGTGTTGCGCGTACCTTCGAGGCGCCGTGGCGGGTTGACGGCGATCGGGCGGCGTGGCGCCGCGGTGTTGAAAGCAAGCCAAACCGCCGGACCGAGGCGCGGGCCTTTCCCCGGACAGCCCTGCGCTTGCGCGGGAATGACAGTGAATGAGGTCCAGCGGCACGCACGACGCGCGCGTTCTTGACGGCTTCTTGGCTCGCCTTTTGACCGCCAGCGCAAAACCGGCGCGGCAAAATACGCTGGCTTACTCGCGCTTGACGAGGGCTCGAACACCCGCCTCACCCTTTCGCGGCCAGCGCCGCGTCGATCGAGCGCGCCGCCTTTTTGCCGTCCTCGACCGCCGCGACGGTCAAATCCTGCCCGCCATAGACGCAGTCGCCGCCCCCCAGACGCCTTCCAGGCTGGTGCGGCGCTCTTCGTCGACGAGGATGCGCCCATCCTTGCCCTGCAGGGCGCCGCCATAAGCGGCGGGAATCAAGGTCTGGCCAATGGCGGTGAAGACGATGTCGGCCTCAAGCCGGAACGTCTCGCCGGTCCCGACCAGCCTGCCCCCCTCCTCTCGCGTCGTCTCGAATACGACCGCACGAACCGCGCCCTCCCCTTCGAGGGCGACGGGCTTGGCCCAGGTGCGGATCAGGACGCCGTTGGTCTGGGCAAGCTCCTGCTCGTAGCCGCTCGCCTTCATCTGCTCTTGGCCGCGTCGATAGACGATCGTCACCAATTCGGCGCCGAGCCTCTTGCTCTGCACCGCGACGTCGATCGCCGTCATGCCGCCGCCGACCACGACGACGCGGCGGCCGACCGGCAGTTTCGACAGGTCTTTCGCTTGGCGCAGCTTGGCGATGTACTCGACGGCGTCGACGACATTGGCGAGCGTCGCCTCATTGGCGAGGCCGAGCTTATTGACGCCGGCCAGGCCGAGACCGAGAAAGACGGCGTCGTAATCGCGCTGCAGGCTTTGCAAATCGATGTCGCGGCCGAGCGCCACGCCGTGCTTCACCGTAATGCCGCCGATCGAGAGGATGAAGGCGGCCTCTCTCTGGGCGAAATCGCCCGGCGTCTTGTAGGCGGCGATGCCGTATTCGTTGAGCCCGGCCGACTTTTCCCGCGCTTCGAAAATCGTCACGTCATGGCCGCGCTCGGCCAGCGCATGGGCGCAGGCGAGCCCGGCGGGCCCGGCCCCGACGATCGCGATGCGCTTTCCGGTCGGCGCGGCGCGCCTGTAGGGATTTTTGCCCGTCGCCATCATTGCGTCGGTGGCGTAGCGCTGCAAAAGGCCGATCTGCACCGGCTTGCCTTCCGCCGCCTCGCGCACGCAAGCTTCCTGGCACAGCGTTTCGGTCGGGCAGACGCGCGCGCACATTCCGCCCATGATGTTGGCGTCGAGAATGGTCTTGGCGGCCCCGAGCGGATTATCCGCGGCGATCTGGCGAATGAACAGGGGAATGTCGATTCCGGTCGGGCAGGCCTTTTGACACGGCGCGTCATAGCAGAAATAGCAGCGATCGGCCTCGACATGGGCCTCGTGCGCGCTCAGGGGCGGGTGGAGATCGGCGAAGTTGGCGGCGAGGACGTCCGGCGGCAGCAGTCCGGTCGCGACGCCCGGGCCGGCGATTTTGTCCTGAGCGGTCATGAACACCCCCTAACCGCCGCGCAGCGCTTGCCGGCGCGCCGATCCTGACCAAACGGTCAAGATGCTCGCCCGCAAGTGGGAGCTTGTCAAGGTTATCGAGAGAGAGAGGCGGCGTGGCGGCCGCTCGCTTCGGCGCAAAAAGTCGATTATCCAGCGGCGGCGGCCGCGGTCGAGACCGGAGTGCGGCCGTCTCGCCCGCAAGGAGCCGCATTGGCGTTCGGCATCAACCAGCACGACCTTATCGTCGTCACCGGCGCTTCCGGCTTCGTCGGCTCCGCCATTGTCGAGGAATTGCTCAGAGGCCCCGGCCGGATTCGCGCCGTGGTCCGCCCGGCCAGCCGCCGGCCGCCTGCGCCGCGCGAGCGCTTCGAGGTCGCGCTCGGCGATATGCGCGATCTCGCAGCAATGAAAGCCGCGATGCGCGGCGCGCGTTTTCTCTTCCACGTCGCGGCGGATTACCGGCTCTGGGCGCGCCATCCGAACGAGATCATCGCGGCCAATGTCGAGGGGACGCGCGCCGTCATGACGGCGGCGGCCGAGGCGGGAATCGAGCGCATCGTCTATACAAGCAGTGTCGCGACGCTCGCGCCGCAACCGACCTCGCCGGCGGACGAGACTTGCGCGCTTCGGGAAAGCGAGGCGATCGGCGCCTATAAGCGCAGCAAGGTCGCAGCCGAGCGGGTTGTCGAGGCGATGGTCGGACAAGGCCTGCCGGCGGTGATCGTCAACCCGTCGACCCCGATCGGCCCGCGCGACGGCCGGCCGACGCCGACCGGCCGCATTCTCATCGAGGCCGCGGCCGGCCGCATGCCGGCTTATCTCGACACCGGCCTCAATCTGGTTCATGTCGACGACGTCGCCGCGGGCCATATCGCCGCGCTGGAGCGGGGGCGGATCGGCGAACGCTACATTCTCGGCGGCGACGACGTCATGCTCGGGCGAATGCTGGCGGATATCGCGGCGCTGACCGGTCGGCGGCCGCCGCGGGTAAAATTGCCTCGCGCGCCGCTTTTTCCGCTCGCGCTCGTCACCGAGGCGGCGGCGCAAATCACCGGCCGAGAGCCCTTTCTGACGCTGGACGGGCTGCGGATGGCGAAAAATCGCATGTTCTTCTCCTCGGCCAAGGCGGAGCGCGAACTGGGCTATCGCCACCGTCCGTACCAAGAGGCGATCAAGGACGCGCTCGATTGGTTCAGGAGCGAAGGGATGTTAGATTGAACGCGGCCTCTCGTCTCCCCGCAACGCGGGGGAGAACGGGGTTCTGTGCACTGTCGAGCGTCAAGGCGTCGTGACCGAAATCATCCCACCGCACCGGACCGAACACAGCGAGAACTTCCCGGTCGCCTCACGCCTGATCGCCGCCCGCCACCGGCCGATCATTCTCGCCTTCTACCGGTTCGTGCGCGCCGCCGACGACATTGCGGATCATTCATCGTTGACGCCGGAGGAAAAGCTCGCCCGTCTCGACAAGATGGCCGCGGCGCTGAACGGCGAGAATGACGACGTTCCGACCGGACTGGCGCTTCGCCGGGCGCTCGCCGAGCGCCATTTGACGCCGCGCCACGCGCTTGATCTTCTCGCCGCCTTCCGGCTCGACGCAACCAAGAAACGCTATGCCGATTGGAGCGATCTCATGAGTTACTGCGCGCTCTCGGCCATGCCGGTCGGGCGCTTCGTGCTCGACGCGCACGGCGAAAGCGCCGAGCTTTGGCCGGCCAGCGACGCGATTTGCGCGAGCTTGCAAGTGATCAATCATTTGCAGGATTGCGGCGAGGATTACGCCGATCTCGACCGCGTCTATTTGCCCGAGGAGACGTTGGCGCGCCACGGCGCGAGCGTCGCCGATCTCGGCGCCCGGCGCGCCTCGCCGGCTTTGCGCGCCGCCATCGTCGAACTCGCCCGCCGCTCGGAAACTTTGCTCGAGGAAGGCGCTTCGCTCGCCGGCGGCGTCAAAGATTTCCGCCTCGCCTGCGAGATCGGCGCGATCGTCCGGCTCGCGCGCGCGAATTGCCGGCGGCTGGCGCAACGCGATCCGCTGGGCGAGCGCGTCCATCCGAGCAAAGCCGGCTTTGCTGCGCTCGGCTTGATCGGCGCCGTCGAGGGCGCCGTCGCCCGAGCTTTCCGCCATGCCCCGCAGCGCGCCCGGAATCGCGCCGCATGACCGAAAAGACCGGCGTCGCTCGCCGCAGCTCTTTTTACACGGCGATGCGCATCCTGCCGCAAGAAAAGCGGCAAGCGATGTACGAAATCTACGGCTTCTGCCGAGCCGTCGACGACATCGCCGATGATTGCGCCGGCGCGCGCGAGGCGCGCCGCCAAGAGCTTCAGGCCTGGCGCGACGATATCGACGCTATTTACGCCGGCCGCAGCGACAAACATCCAAATCTCGCTTGGGCGATCCGAAGGTACGACCTGAAGCGCGAGGACTTTCTGGCGATCATCGACGGGATGGAGATGGACGTCGTCCAAGACATTCGCGGGCCGGACCGGCCGACCTTCGATCTTTATTGCGACCGCGTCGCCTGTGCGGTCGGCCGGCTGTCTACCCAAGTCTTCGGTCTCGACCGCAAGACGGGCGAAGCGCTCGCCGATCATCTCGGCCGCGCGCTGCAGACGACCAACATCTTGCGCGATCTCGACGAAGACGCCGGCTTCGGCCGGCTTTACCTGCCTGCGGACGCGCTCGCCAAAGCCGGCATTGCGAGCCGTGATCCGGCCAAGGTTCTCGCCCATCCGGCTCTCGGCGCCGCCGCGCAGATCTTGGTCGCCGAAGCGCGGTTTCGCTTTGAAAAAGCGCGCGAGACGATGAAAGCCTGTCCACGCGCCACGGTCCGCGCGCCGCGTCTCATGGCCGCGGTTTATCGCATGATCCTCGATCGTCTCGCGCGCCGCGGCTTCGCGCCGCCGCGCGCCAAGGTCAGCGCGCCGCGTCTCGCGGTCCTGTTCGTTCTTGTTCGCGAGATGTTGTAGATGGATCGGCCGGTCGTTCACATTATCGGCGCCGGTCTTGCCGGTCTTTCGGCTGCTGTCAGGCTGGCGGAAAGCTCCGCTTCGATCGTTTTGCACGAAGCAACGCGGCAAGCTGGCGGGCGCTGCCGGTCCTTTTTCGACGAGACGATCAACGCGACGATCGACAACGGCAACCACTTGCTTCTGTCCGGCAATCGCTCGGCGCTCGCTTACCTTGACGCGATCGGCGCGCGGGACGAGCTGACCGGCCCTGGCCGCTGCGAAATCGCTTTCGCCGATATGGCGACAAATGAGCGCTGGACCATCCGCGTCAACGAGGGGCCGCTGCCATGGTGGCTGTTGGTCGAGGGCCGGCGCACGCCGGGCGTGCGTCTGCTCGACTATCTCGGCGCGCTGCGGCTGCTCTGGGCGCCGAAAGGGGCCAAGCTTTCTCAAGTCATCTCCTGTTCGGACCGGCTCTACGAGAGGCTCTGGCGGCCGTTCTTTCTGGCCGCGCTGAACACCGAACCGAAGGACGGCTCAGCGGCGCTTGCCGCGGCGACCCTACGGGAGACCCTGGCGAAAGGCGGCCGCGCTTGTCACCCCCTCGTCGCGGCCAACGGCTTGTCGCGCGCCTTTGTCGATCCTGCGCTGCGGTTGCTGCAGAAACGCGGCGCGCAGGCGCGCTTTGAGCGCCGGCTGCGCGGCGTGGAATTCTCCGGCGATCGCGCGACGAGCCTGGAATTCGAGCACGACGCGATCGCGCTTGGCGAGCGCGACCTCGTCGTCGTGGCGACCCCGGCTCACATCGCCGCCGGACTCGTGCCCGACCTTGTGACGCCGCAACAGACGAGCGCAATCGTCAACGGCCATTTCAACATTGCGCCGCCGGCGGGGACGCCGCCGATCCTCGGCGTCGTCAACGGCATGGTCGAATGGATCTTCGCCTATCCCGACCGGATTTCGACGACGATCAGCGGCGCCGATCGTTTCATCGACGCGCCGCGCGAAAAACTCGCCGCCGACCTTTGGCGCGACATCGCCGCGCTAACCAACCTGCCCGATACGCTGCCGTCGTGGCGCATCATCAAGGAGAAGCGGGCGACGTTCTTGGCGACGCCGGAGGAGGCGGCCCGTCGACCGCCGACCGCGACGCGCTGGCGCAATCTGCTGCTTGCCGGCGATTACGTGAATACGGGCCTGCCCGCGACCATCGAAGGCGCGATCCGGTCAGGCGAGGCGGCGGCGGCCTTGGCGCTGGAACGGATGGAGCAGCAGTGAGAACGTCGTACCGGCGCCCGGAATGCAGTTCGCCGCTTGAATCTGCGATACTGTCGCCAAAGGGCGAAAAGCCGCCATCGGCGCGCCGCGATCCGATCGATCGGCTCACGATCGTCAAATTTGGAGGCGCGCCCGATTTGGCCGTTACACTCAGGCCAGCCCATTGCTCGCGCGCGCCGCAGCCTCGTCTCGCGTCCCGATCACCCGGTCGATCAGACCCCAATCGCGCGCCTCTTCGGCCGTCATGAAGCAATCGCGATCGAGGGTCCTCTCGACCTCCTCGTAAGTGCGCCCGCAATGCTCCGCGTAGAGGCGCGTCAGCCGGCGCTTCGTCTTGGCCATTTCCTCGGCCTGGATGAGGACGTCCGAGGCCTGGCCCTGGAAGCCGCCCAGCGGCTGGGGACATGTAGGCTCGCATTGGGCAACGCGGCCCTTTCGCCCTTCGCCCCGGCCATAAGCAAGAAGGAGCCCATCGAGCGCGCCGCGCCCATGCAGAGCGTGTGGACCGGCGCCTTGATGAATTGCATCGTGTCGTACATCGCCAGCCCGGCCGTGACCACCCCGCCATAGGAATTGATATAGAGCTGGATAGGTTTTTTCGGGTTCTCGGCTTCGAGCAGCAGCAATTGGGCGCAGACGAGGGCCGATATTTCGTCATTGACCTCGCCGTTAAGGAAGATGATCCGCTCGCGCAGCAGCCGTGAATAGATGTCGAACGATCGCTCGCCGCGGCTCGACTGTTCGACGACCATGGGGACGAGCTGCATCGTGTCGCGCATCGGCGAACTCCTTGTTGAGATCAGTTTTTGGGCGTCGGCGATTCAGGCCGCGCGCATCTGCGGCGGCCGATTGCGATTGGCCGCCACAGGCGCCTTGGCCAGTCGGTGAACGATTCTGATCCGCGCGCCGCCGCCGTCTCTCGGCAGGATTTCGAATGAGGCGACGCTTTCGAGGAAGGGCGGCTCGGTCTCGCGCAGCGTGCAATGAATCGTCTCGCCGTCCGATTCGGGGGCAAGCCTCGCGCCGGGCAACCAGCGCTCGCGAAATTCGGCGACAATCAGCGCGCGCTTGACCGTCTCCGGCGGCGCGTCGAGCTCGTATTCGAACACAAGGCCGTCTTCGGCTTCGTCGCGGGCGTCGTTCATTGATCCATGTCCTTCAAGAGCCGCTTCAAATCGTCCATCCGCCTCGGCCAATAGGCGCGATATTTGGCGAGCCACCGTGCGATCGAGCCGACGCCCTCCGGATCGACCTCGTAATTGACGAAGCGTCCTTGGCGCTCCTCGCGCACCAGGCCTGCGGCGCGCAGGGCCGCCAAGTGTTGCGACATTGCCGGCTGACTGATCGCCAGGCCTTCGCGCAAGGCGGTCGCGTTCATCCGGCCTCGCGCCAATTTCTCGAAAATCGCGCGGCGCGTCGGATCCGCCAAAGCCTTGAATATCTCGGTCACCACCATCGACGACAGATAAGCATGCGCTTATCTGATTCGCAAGCCCCAGATTGCGGCAAGCCGGCTGTCGGAACCTCAGCTCGCCCTCGGGTAACCTTGATCGAGCCCGCCGCGCCCATATCCCCGCCGCAAACCCCTGGTTAACGCGTCCTTAACGCCCTCGCTTTAATTTTCGCTTAATCAAGCCCGGGCGGGCAGAGGGCATTCCTACGCCGATGAAGCATGTTGCGGTGTTGATGGGCGGCTGGTCGGCGGAGCGGGAGGTCTCGCTGCGCTCCGGCGCCGGCTGTGCGGCCGCGCTCGAATCCGCGGGCTACCGCGTCACCCGCGTGGATGTCGGCCGCGACATCGCCGAAGTCCTGGCCAAGCTCCGCCCCGACGTCGCCTTCAACGCCCTGCACGGCCGCTTCGGCGAGGACGGGACCATCCAGGGGATGCTCGAAATTCTCGCCATCCCCTACACCCATTCCGGCGTGCTCGCCTCCGCGCTCGCCTTGCAGAAGGATCTCGCCAAGACGGTGATGGCCGCGGCGGGCGTTCCCGTCGCCTATGGCAAAGTCGTCGATCGCCACGAGGCGGCGAAGCGCCATGCGCTTGAGCCGCCTTACGTCTTGAAGCCGCTCTACGAAGGCTCCTCGCTCGGCGTCGTCATCGTCAAGCAAGGCCGCTCGCACCCGCCGCAGGAAGTCGGCCGCGACGACTGGCCCTATGGCGACGCGCTGCTCGCCGAGCGCTATGTCGACGGGCTGGAGCTCACCTGCGCCGTGATGGGCGACAGGGCTTTGGGCGTGATCGAGGTACGGCCCGTGTCGGAAGCTTTCTACGGGTACGACGCCAAATACGCGAAAGGCGGCTCGATTCATGTCCTGCCGGCGGAAATTAAACCGAATATTTACCATGACATTCAACAGTTGAGCCTCAGAGCGCATCGGGCGCTCGGCTGCCGCGGCGTGAGCCGGGCGGATTTTCGCTACGACGAGGCG
>JAJPHH010000202.1 GCA_021325385.1 Alphaproteobacteria bacterium | reverse complement strand
CGCCAGCGCCGCCTTGATATTCGCCATGACTTGGCGCGTCTGCGCCTCGATTCCGCCCGGGACGACCGCGCCGTCGGCGCCGACCGGAACCTGGCCCGAGACATAGATGAAGTCGCCGGCGCGGACAGCCGGCGAGAGCGGAACCTCGGCGGCGCCGAAATGCTGTCGCGTCATGGTCTTCCATCCCCCATTCACTTGACGGCCCCGAGCGCCAGGCCTCGCACGAGATAGCGCTGCAGCCAGGCGAACAGCGCGGCGACCGGAACCGAAGCGGCGAAAGCAGCGGCCATCACATACTGCCAGTCGACGGTGTAGCGGCCTGCGACCAGCGAGAAGACGCGGATCGGCAGCGTGTAATTCTCCTCGCGTCGCAGCATGGTCAGGGCGATGACGAATTCGTTCCAGGCGCCGATGAAGGCGAAGATCGCCGTCACCGCGATCGCCGGGGCGGCGAGCGGCAAAAATACAACGACGAGCGTCCGAAATCGCCCCGCGCCTTCGAGCCAGGCCGCCTCTTCGAGATCGCGCGAAATCGTCGAAAAGTAGCTCTGCAGCATCCAAACGCAGAAGGCGATGTTGAAGGCGGCGTAGATCACGACCAGCGTGCTCAAATTGTCGATCATGCCGAGATTGGCGACCAGGCGAAAAAGACCGATCACCAGCACGATCGGCGACAGCATCTGCGAGACGAGCAGGAATTGGCTGAAGGCGCCGCGGCCGAGGAAACGGAAACGGCTGAGCGCATAAGCGGCGGGGATCGAAACGATGACCGCGCCGAGCGTCGTCATCCCTGAAACGTACAGCGAATTGGCCAAAGCCGGCGCGAAGCCGGACGTCTGCCACATTTCCGGAAAGTTGCGCCAGCGCCATTCGCTTGGCCACCAGGTCGGATTGTGGACCTCGGTCGGGGCCTTGAAGGCGGTGATGATCATCACCGCATAGGGGAACAAGATCGCAACGACAATCGGCGAGAGCAGCGCCCATAACAGGAGCGAACGAAGCAACTTCCGGCGGTTCATGCCGCGGCCTCCTCGCGCATCGCGAGCCGCACGTAAAGTATGGTGAAAGCGAGCAGGATCGCGAACATGATCAAAGACACCGCCGCGGCGTCGCCGAGACGCCCGACGCGAAAACCGAGCTTATAGAGGTACGTCACCAGGATGTCGGTCGAATTGGCCGGGCCGCCTTGGGTCGTCGCCCAGATGATCGGGAACGAGTTGAACACATAGATCGTATTCAGCACGAAAGCGATATTGATGAACGGTCTGAGCAACGGGAAGGTGATCAGCCGGAACTGGTCCCATCGGCCGGCCCCTTCGATTGCGGCGGCGTCGTAGAGGTCGTCCGGCACGGACGACAACCCGCCGAGGAAGATCGTGACCGTGAACGGAATCGAGACGAGGACGCCGATCAGGATTTGCATCGGAAAGGCGGTCGAGGCTTGCGCCAGCCATTGGATATTGTGGTCCATCAGGCCGAGGTCGCGCAAAGCCGAATTGAGCATGCCGCTCTCGCCGTTCAGCGCCCACCGCCAGACGACAGCCGTCATCGCTAGCGAGACCGCCCAAGGCAGCATGATGAGGATGCGGGCCAAGCCGCGGCCATAGAAGTCCTCGTTCAAAATCAGCGCGATCGGCATCGAGACGATCAGCGTGCCGAGCACCACGCCGGCGGTCCAGATCAGCGTGCGCCACAGCGAAGTCCAGAAATCCGGATCGGCGAGCAGCGAGCGAAAATTGGCGAGCCCGACAAAGTCGCGCAGCATGCCGAAGCGATTGACATCGTGCGTCGCGAGCGAGACGATCTCCTCGACGGGCCACAGCACGATCGCCGCCGCGAGCAGGAAGCTCGGCAGGATCAGGATGTAAGGCGTGAAGGCGCGAGTCACGGCGCATCGGAGCGCGCCGCCGCTCGCCGGGGCGAACGGCGGCGCGAATTGATCGACGCTTATTTCTTCGACAGCGTCTCGTCGATCTTCGCCGCCGCCTCTTTCAGCGTCGGCTCGATCTGGCCCTGACCGAGATAGATTTTCTGCAGCGCGTTGGTGGTCGTCTGGGCGATGTCCTCCCAGCCCGGGATGACCGGCGCAAAACGCGCCTTGGGCAGGAGAGAGGCGAACACTTTCAGATCGCGGTCGTCGGCGAAGATCGGATTCTTGGCTTCCTCGGCGTTGACCGGCAGGAAACCTTCGACCTTGTCGAACTTGGTGCGCTGGTCGGTGGTGAAGAGGAAGTCGAGGAACTTCCACGCCTCGTCCTTTACCTTGGAATTGGCGAAGAGCACGATCGAATCGGTCACGCCATAGGTGCCTTGATCGCCGGTCGGACCGGCGGGAATCGGGGCGACGGCGTAATTGAGGTTCGGCGCCTCTTTCTTGATCTGGCCGGAAAGGAACGGCGCCGTGATGACGGTCGCGACCTTGCCCTGCTTGAACAGATTCTGCACGTCCTCGCGATTGTAGGAGGTGACGCCCGGCTCGGTGAGACCGCCGTCGATGAAGCTCTTATAGAGCTTGGCCGCCTCGATCGCCGCCTGGCTGTCGAGGCCGGACTTCCCGTCCTTGACGATGTCGCCGCCATACGACCACATCGCGTAATAGAAATAGACGTCCGTCTCGATCTCCTTGCCCTGCATGCCGAAGGGAAAGACGCCGCCGCCCGTCGCCTTGATCTTCTCGGCCGCCGTCTTGAAGTCGGCCCAAGTCGCCGGCGCAGAATCGTAGCCGGCTTTCTTGAAGATGTCGTTATTGTAGTACATCGCCCGGGCCGAGGCGGCGATCGGCAGGCCATAGACATGGCCGTTCATGATCGAGGGCGTGAGAAAGGTGGGGATGAACCGCGCCTTGAAATCCGGCGTCACGTACGAGTCGAGCGGCGCGACCACGCCCTGGCTGACGTAATCGAGGAGCCAGCGCGTGCCGATGATCGAGAGATCGGCGTTGGCGCCAGCCGCGATGTCCGTCGTCAGCTTCTGCTGCAGATTGTCCCAGGGGACGACCTCGATCTGGATTTTGGTGCCGGGATTGGCCGCCTCGAAGGCCTTCGCCGCGTCCTCGAAATAGGGGCCGGTGCCCTTGGAATATTCCGCGATCGTCACGCGCACCGTGCCCGCCTCGGCGGCGCTGGCCGACAGCAGGCACGCGCCCGCGACAAGCAGGGCCTTCTTCAACGCTTTCATCGTTTCGCTCCCATGAAAATGCTTCCGCCGCCGGCGCGTCTCGGCCCTGTCCCCCAGGCGCAACATCGCCTCTCCTTGCGATCCGAAAGCGTGGCGCTCCACTGTTCTATGTAATTTAATTTCGCGCAAGGGCATTTTTTGTCTTGCTCCTGGCGTAATTCGTGTTGCTTTTTTTCATCTGGACCGCTTTGCTGAGGCGAGCGCTCCGCGAAACAAGCGGCGCAACGAGGAAGCACATGGCGAGGGACGAGGCGGCTTCACCCTTCCGGCTCGACGGTCGCCGCGCGCTGATCACCGGCGCCGGCGGCGGCATCGGCCAGGCTTTGGCTCGGACGTTCAAAGCCGCCGGCGCGACCGTGATCGGCGCCGATCGCGAGGAAAGCCTGCTCGACAATGTCGCGCTCGATCGCCGCGCCGTCTTCGACGTGACCGACCGCGAGGCGGCGGCTGCGGCGATCAACCGGCTCGAAGCGGCCGGCGCGGCGCCCGACATCGTCGTCAGCAACGCCGGCCGTACGCGCGCCGAAACCCTCGATGCGGTCGACGGCGCAGTCTGGGAGCGCGAACTCGCGATCAATCTCACCGGCGCGTACAACGTCGTCTCTCCCGCGCTTGCGGCGATGGCGCGGCGGGGCGGCGGCGCGATCGTCTTCATTGCGACCGTCAACGCGCTCGCGCATTACGGCAATCCGGCTTACGCCGCGGCCAAGGCCGGTCTTGTCGCCTACGCCAAGGCGATCGCGGTCGAGCGGGGGGCGGCCGGCGTCAGGGCCAATGTGATTTGCCCAGGCTCGGTACGAACGCCCGCCTGGGACCATCGCCTGCAAAGGGCGCCGGATATCCTCGATCGCGTCCTGCCGCATTACCCCCTCGGCCGGCTGGTGACGCCTGACGAGGTCGCCAAAGCCGCGTTGTTCCTCGCTTCCGACGGCGCATCCGGAATCACCGGCGCCGTGCTGGCGGTCGACGCCGGCCTCACCGCCGGCAATCTGCGCTTCGTCAACGATGTTCTCGGCCGAGGATGACATGGCCTCGCTCGCGATCAAGCGGCTGGTGAAAGCGTACGGGCCGGCGCGGGTGCTGCATGGCGTCGATCTCGATGTCGCAGACGGCGAATTCGTCGTCTTGGTCGGCCCGTCCGGCTGCGGCAAGTCCACGCTTCTACGCATGATCGCCGGGCTGGACGACATTTCTTCCGGCGAAATGTGGATCGGCGGCCGCCGAGCCAATACATTGCCGCCGCAGAAGCGCAATATCGCGATGGTGTTCCAGAGCTATGCGCTGTTCCCGCATATGAATGTCCGCCGCAATGTTGGCTTCGGCCCGCGCGTTCGGCGCGAGCCCAGCGAGGCGATCGCCGGAAAAGTGGGCAAAGCCGCGGCGACGCTCAACCTTTCCGATTATCTCGATCGTTTCCCCCGCCAGCTTTCCGGCGGCCAGCGGCAGCGCGTCGCCATGGGCCGGGCGCTGGTGCGCGAGCCCGATCTTTTCCTGTTCGACGAGCCGCTCTCCAATCTCGACGCGAAACTGCGCGTGCAGATGCGCACCGAGATCAAGGCGCTGCATCAGGCGGTGAAGACGACGACGATCTACGTCACCCACGATCAGATCGAAGCCATGACCATGGCGGATCGCATCGTGGTGATGAATGCCGGCCGGATCGAGCAGATCGGCGCCCCGCTCGAATTGTACGACCGGCCCGGCAATCGCTTCGTCGCCGGGTTCCTCGGCTCGCCGGCCATGACATTCATCCCCGGCGTGATCGAGCGCGGCGATGGGCCGCCGCGGCTGCGCGCCAAATCCGGGCTCGTCTTGCCAGTCGGCGAGACTGCCGCTCCTTCCGGCCGGAGCGTCGAAATCGGCATTCGGCCGGAGCATTATCGGCTATGCGCGGAGGGGGAAGGCTTCCCGTTCAAAGTCATGGTCGTCGAGCCGACCGGCGCCGAGACGCTGCTCTTCGGCGCGATCGACGGCGCCGAAGCGCGTTGCGTGTTTCGCGAGCGCGTCGCGGCCGAGCCGGGCGATATTCTGCGCCTCGCCGTGGACCCGGCGCATGTCCATGTCTTCGACCGAGAGACGGGCGCGCGATTATGATCGCGACGCTGCAGCGCCCGCCGCTCGACGTCGTCGCGCGCCTGCGCGAAATCGCCGCCTCCGGCAGCCGCTCGGATCAGCGTCTCGCCGCCGAAATCCTGGCCGATCCGGATTTCGCCACCCATGCCGCAATCGACCGCCTCGCTGCCCGGGCCGAAGTCAGCGAACCGACGGTGACGCGCTTTTGCCGTGCGCTCGGCTGTTCGGGCCTGCGCGAGTTCAAACTGCGCCTGGCGCAAGCCGTGGCGACGACCGGACGCTATATCAAGCCGGCCGGCCGCGAAGGCGGCGCGCCGCAGCTCATCGCCGCCGGGGCGCATGGCGCGATCGAGGCGGTATGCGGCGCGATCGACGCGGCCGACCTCAGCCGCGCCGCCGATCTCGTCGTCGGCGCGCGGATGGTGCGCGCCTATGGTTCGGGCGGCGCCTCGTCGCTTGCCGCCATCGAGCTCGAGAACCGGCTGTTCCGCCTCGGCGTGCTCGCCTCGTCGCATATCGACGGCGAGATTCAGCAGATGACGGCCGCTGCGGCCGAGCCGGGCGTCATCATCGTCGCTTATTCCGTTTCGGGCGAAATCCGTTCGGTCGTCGACGCGGTCGCGACGGCGCGGCTCTACGGCGCCGAGGCCATCGCCTTCACCGCGCCGCGCTCGCCGCTCGCCGCCGCCGCCTCGCTCGTCTTTCCCTTCCGCATCGACGAGGGGACGGATGTCTTCCGTCCCTCGCCCGCGCGTTACGCGCTCCTCGCCTTGACCGACATGCTCGCCATGTCGGTTGCGGAGCGGATCGGCGCATCGGCGCTGGAGCGCATGCGCCGCATCAAGCATCATCAGGCGTTGGGCAAAAGCGACGCCGACCGATTGCCGCTTGGAGATTGAGATGAGCCTCGACAGTCTCGACACGCCTTGCGTTCTCATCGACCTCGATCGCGTCGAGGCCAACCTCAAGCGCGCGCAAGACTACGCCGATGCGCATGGCCTCAAGCTGCGTCCGCATATCAAGACTCACAAACTGCCCCGCTTCGCGCTGCGCCAGATCGAACTCGGCGCCGTCGGCGTCACCTGCCAGAAGCTCGGCGAGGCCGAAGTCATAGCCGATTCCGGCGTCGAGGACATCTTTCTGCCCTACAACATTCTCGGCGAGCGAAAACTCGCGCGCTTGCGCGCGCTCGCCGATCGCGTGCGCATCTCTGTGAGCGCGGACAGCAAGACCACGATCGACGGCCTCTCCGGCGCTTTCGCCGACGCGGCGCGGCCGCTGCCGGTTCTGGTCGAATGCGATACCGGCATGGGCCGCTGCGGCGTGCAGACGCCGCAGGAGGCGTTGGCGCTGGCCCGGGCCGTCTATGCTGCGCCGGGCCTGGTTTTCGCCGGGCTGATGACGTACCCAGCCATAGGCGAAGTCGAGGCCAACGCCGCCTGGCTCGCCGCCGCCGTCGCTCTCTTGAAGCGCGAAGGCCTGCCGCCCCGCGTCGTCTCCAATGGCGGCACGCCCGATATGGAGCGCGCCGCGGAGGTCGCCGTCGCCACCGAGCATCGACCCGGCACGTACATCTATCTGGATCGCTACCAGGTCGCGAAAGGGGCGGGGGCGCTCGATGATTGCGCGTTGACCGTGCTCGCCACCGTGGTCAGCCGGCCGACTGAAAACCGGGCGGTGATCGACGCCGGATCAAAGGCGCTGACCAGCGACACGCTCGGCCTTGACGGTTTCGGCCTGGTGCTCGGCTATCCCGACGCCGTGATCCGCTCGCTGAGCGAAGAACACGGCGTGATCGACCTCTCTGCATGCAAGCAAAAGCCGGCGATCGGCGACCGGCTGCGGATCGTGCCCAATCACGCCTGCGTCGTCTCCAATCTCTTCGACAAGGTGACGTTGGTCTCGGGCGACAGAGCGGTGGAGACAATTCCCGTCGCCGCCCGCGGCCGCGTCGATTGATCCAAACTCCTTTAGGCGACGGCGTCTTTGCGAGGAGCGAGGCGACGAAGCAATCGATCGTTCGCCCGCGATGACGGATGCTCGATGATTTCTGCGGGCGCCGATCAGGCTTGCTCGCCCTGCGCGCCGTCCGACCTCGAGCGCTATCAAGACTTTCTTATCGCCCCTCGGCTAGCTATGGGCGCTCGGCGCGCCGCCGGGCCGGCGACTTCGCCGCCATAGGCCGGGATTCATGATCGTCGGGATTGCATTCGCCGCGAACGCGCTGGTCAATTTCCTGGTCGGCCTGCTCGTCGCCAAATTTCTTGGCCCGACCGAATATGGCCGGTTCGCGATCTGCTTCGCCGCTGCGGCGATCGTCAATTCCGCCGGGTTCGACTGGATCCGGCTTTCGGCCATCCGCTTCTATTCCGAGCGCGCCCGGCTGGAGCGGCCGGAAGTGCGCGCGACGCTCGACGATTGCGTCGCGGTCCTCGCCTTCCTCATCAGCCTGATCGTGCTGGCGATCGCCTTTTCCGGCGTCAAGCTGCCGCTGTCGACCGGCCTGATCGCCATGGCGGCGGCGACGGGCGTCGCCAGCGGGCTCTATGACTATTCGACCGCGCTCGCCCGCGCCCGCTTTCTCGACCGGACCTATATCGCGATCATCGTCGCCAAGAACCTGCTCGGCCTGCTGCTTACGGTCGGCGGCGCCTGGCTGTTCCAATCCGCGGCGCTCGCTTTGGCCGGCGTGACGCTCAGCGTCGCCGGCGCGCTGGTCGGGGCCGGCCGGCCGCTCATCGATCGCGGCGCCGGACACGGCGTCGGACGCTGGAGCTTGGCCAAGAGCTTCATGGCCTATGGACTGCCTTTCGTGACGTCGGGGATTCTGTTTCAGGCCATGCCGCTCGCCAATCGCGCGCTTGTCGGCGGCCTGTTCGGCTTCGGCGAGGCGGGCCAGTTTTCGCTCGCCAACGACCTCGGCCTGCGGGTGCTCGCGGCGATCGCCTCGGCATTGGACGTGCTTCTGTTTCAACTGGCCGTGCGCGCCGACGAGACCCATGGTCCGGCCCGCGCCCGCGCCCAACTCGCTGAAAATATGACGACGGTGCTGGCGATCATCCTGCCGACGGCGATCGGCCTTTGGCTCGTCCTGCCGAGCTTCGAAGCGCTGATCGTTCCGGAAGCCTTTCGCGGACCCTTCGCGCGCTATCTGACCGCCATGCTGCCCGGCCTCGCCGCTTACGTGACGCTGCAATATACGATTTCGCCGATCTTCCAGATCGCCAAGCGGCCGACGCCGATGATCATCGTCGGGCTTGCGGCCTGCGCGGCGAATGCGCTGTTCATTTTGCTCTTTCCGCATGGCGCCGACGGGTTTTCGCTGGCCTTGGCGCAAAGCGGCGCCCAAATCGTCGGGCTCGCGACCGGAATTGCCTTTGCCGCCGCAACGCGCCCCCATTGGCCGCGCCGGCGCGATTTCGGCGCGGTCGCGCTCGCCGCCGGCGTCATGGCTCTCATCGTCCTGCCCTTGCGCGCTCGCGCGCCCGGCGCGCTGACGATGGCGATGCAAGTCGGCGTCGGCGTCGCGTCCTATGCCGCTCTCGCGTACCTGCTCGACGTGGCGAAAGCGCGAGCGCGAATTGGCGCGGTGATGGAGGCGCGGAGAACGCGCCGCCACGGCCAGCCGCGGAGCTCGACCGGACGAGCCAGGTAGAGCGGCCGGGTGCAGGGATGAGATTGGAGCCTTCCACCTCGCCCGGGGGCGCTAGGCTGCGCCGACAATGTGACTGACGACCGCGTTCATGCTGGTCTTGTCGGTCGGATCGTCGGCGATGACCGCGCCCTGGCGCAGCACGACGATGCGGTCGCAGACCGCGAACACGTCGGTCAGGCGGTGGCTGATCAGGATCACCGCGATGCCGTGGCTCTTCAAGGTGCGGATGAGATCGAGCACATGCTCGATTTCTCGCACCGCCAGCGCCGCGGTCGGCTCATCCATGATGACGAGCTTCGGATTGAAGGTCAGCGCCCGCGCGATCGCCACCGATTGCTGCTGGCCGCCCGAGAGCTGGCCGGCGATCTGCTTGACCGATTTGACCCGCGCCCCCAGCTTCTCGATCATCTTCTCCGCTTCGCTCTCCATTCGTTTATGATCGATGAGCTTGAGCCCGAGCACGTTTCGGGTGATTTCTCGGCCAAGAAAGATGTTGGCGGCGACGTCGCGCATCTTGGCGAGCGCCAGGTCTTGGTAGATCATTTCAATGCCGCGCTCCCGGATGCCGCGCGGGTCGAGCTCGTCGATCCTGGCGCCGTCGAAGAGGATCGAGCCGCGGTCGGGCCGATGGACGCCGGTAATGGTCTTCATCAATGTCGATTTGCCGGCGCCGTTGTCGCCGACCAGGGCGGTCGCGCTGCCCGCCTCGACCGAAAAGGTCACGCCGCGCAGCGCCTCGATCGAGCCGAAGCTTTTGTATACGTCCCTGACTTCGAGCAGGCTCATCGGCGGCGCCCTTCCGAGCGGTTGACGCGATCGAGCCAGACAGCGAGAACCAGAACCGCGCCGATCGCCATCTGCTGATAGAAGGAGGGAACGGCGAGCAGGTTCAAGCCGTTCTGCAGCACGCCCATGATCAGCGCGCCGATGATCGTGCCGACCACGCTGCCGCGGCCGCCGAACAGGTTGGTGCCGCCGATGATTGCGGCGGTGACGGCGGTGAGCTCGTAATTGAGCCCCGCCGTCGGATCGCCCGCATTGACTCGCGCCGCGAACAAGAGCCCGGCCAGGCCGGCCAACGCGCCGGACAGCGTATAGAGATAGACCTTCTGTCGTTCGACGCGGACGCCCATGGCTCGCGCCGCGGTCTCGCTGTCGCCGATGACCTGCGTATAGAGGCCGAAACGCGTATGCATAAGTACGAGATGCGCAATTGCCGCCGTCAGTACGAGGATGATCACCGGCGTCGGCACGCCCAAGGGACGGCCCTGGCCGAGATAGACGATCGGGGCCGGCAGGCCGTAGATCGGCAGGCCATTGGTGAGGACGAGGCCGGCGCCGCGAGCGACGCCGAGCATGCCGAGCGTGACGATGAAGGGCGGAATCTGGCCGCGCGTGATCAGAAAGCCGTTGACGAGGCCGGCCGCCGCGCCCGCGCCGATACAGGCGACGACGCCGAGCGGCCAGGGGAGGTCGAGATTCGACATCATGAGGCAGCCGACCACGCCGGAAAAGCCGAGCACCGATCCGACCGACAAATCGATGCCGGCCGAGGAAATGACAAACGTCGCGCCGATCGCCAGCACGCCGATTGTCGCGGTGGCGAGCAGGATGTTGAGGAAGTTCGAGATCGACAGAAAGTACGGCGATAAAGCCGCCATGGCGACGACGAGGATCGCCAAGACGAGCAGCGATTCGAAGCGGAAGGCGACGCCGCTGGTCAGGCGAACGCGCCAATTGGCGCCGCCGCGGGCGGCGCGTGGTGCGGCTGTCATGGCGAGGTCGGATGCTTCATTTCGGCGAAACTGTAAGCTGCGGCTTCATTTTATCCGAGCCCTCTCCCGCGAGCGGAAGAGGGGCGCCGAGGCCTTCCCGGCCCGCGATTCGCGCCGCGTCGGGCGAACCCTCTCCCGCTTGCGGGAGGAGGCGGCCCGAGGAGCCGGAGCAGGGCGGGCCGGGGCGGCGGCCAAAGGTCAAGCGGTCGCGTCGGACCCGCGCCTTATTTCACATATTGCAGCATCGGGTCCTTCTTAGCCTCCAGCACGTCTTTCGTGAGGACCAGCGTCGGCACGTAAATGAACTCGTCGACCTTGCCGCCGGCGAGGAGCTTCTTGGCGTTCTCGACCGCCTCCTTGCCGACAAGGTACGGAAGCTGCGCCACCGAAGCGTTCAGCCGTCCGGCGAGGATCGACTTGACCGCGTCCTTGTTGCCGTCGACGCCGACGACGATCACCTTGTCCTTGCCCGCCGCTCGCGCCGCCTCGACCGCGCCGAGCGCCATGCCGTCATTGGCGCAGAAGATCGCGACGAGATCAGGATTGCGCTGCAACGTGTCGTTGGCGATGTTGGCCGCCTTCTGGCGGTCCCAATCGCCGGGCAGCGAGGCGACGATGGTCAGGCCCGGCGCGACTTTCTTTAGTTCGTTGGCGAAGCCGCGGGCGCGCTTCTGGCCGGTGATGTTGCCGGACAGGCCTTCGATCACCAGGACCGGGCCCTTCGCGTCCTTGCCCAGCGTTTGCGCGACATAGTCGGCGCCCTTGGCGCCCGCCGCCTCATTGTCCGAGCCGATATGGAACGCGACCTCGACGCCGGCTTTCTTGGTGATTTCCGGATCGAGGTTGTTGTCGAGATCGATGACCGGAATCTTCTCCTCGTTGGCGTGTTTGAGGCAAGGCAGCAGGATGGTCGAGTTGATCGCCGCCGTGATCATGACGACGGGTTTCTTCTCCAGCATCGTGTTGCAGGTATTGAGCTGCGGCTCCGCCGCCTGGTCCGATTCCACGGCCTGCAGGAAATACTCGACATCGGCTTCTTTGGCGCCGTCGCGCACGCCTTGCTCCATCGCGCCCCAGAACGGATTCGACAGGGTCTTCATCAGCACGCCATAGACGGGCTTGTCGGCGGCCGACGCGCCGCCGAAGGCGATCGCCGTTGCGAGCGCGCCGCAAGAGGCGGCTAGGATCATCGTTCTGAGCATCGCTTTCCTCCCTTTCTGATTGGTTCGCTTGTCCTAGGCGCCGGCCGCGATTTTAAGACGAGGGCGGGCGGGCCCGGTCGATTCCCTCACCTTCAAGGCGCAGGGAAGCTCGATCCTGACATCGTCCTCCTTTGCGGCGCCGGAAAGGCGCTGCATCAAGAGACGCCAGGCGGATGAGGCGAATTCGTCGACTGGCTGCGCGACGGTGGTCAGGTACGGCCGCAGCGCGCACATCCAGTCGAAATCGTCGAAGCCGACGATCGAGACATCGCCAGGAATGTCGAGGCCCAGCGCACGGACCGCCTTGATCGCGGCGAGCGCGGCGACGTTGGTCAGGGCGAAGATCGCGGTCGGCCGGTCGGCGCGGTGGAGGTCCTGCTCGATCGCGCCGCGCAAGGCGTCGATATGCTGGCCGCCGACGCAGACCCTGGCGCGGGCGCTCAAATCGGCCTCGGCCAACGCGCGGCCATAGCCGTCGATCCGGGCGCGAATATTGGCGAGATGGCGCGACGGCGTCAGCGCCGCGATATCGCGATGACCGAGCTCGATGAGATGACGCGTCGCAGCGTAAGCGCCCGCCGCGCATTCGGCGCCGACTGTATCGACGCCCGGCGACTCGCAGCCGCGATCGACGAGAACCGCGGGCGGCAGGGCGCGGCCGCGCTTCTCGCGCAGAGCCGAGAAGGAATCGTCGCGGGACGGGACGACGATCAGCCCCTCGATCTGTCGATCGATCAGCGCTTCGATCCGGCGCCGCTCGGCTGCGCCGTCCTCGCCGGTCGAGACGAGGACGAGCTCGTAATCGCTCGCCGCGGCCTGTTCTTCGAGTCCGTGCACGAGGCTGGCGAAGAACGGGTTGGAAATTTCCGGGACCGCGACGCCGATCAGCCGGCTGCGCTTGGCGCGGAGCGCCGCGGCGAGATGGTTCGGCCGATAGCCGAGCTCGGCGATCGCCCGCAACACGCGGGCGCGGCTCTCCTCCCCGACCGGGCGGTTGCCGTTGACGACGTTGGAAGCGGTGGCGGGCGAAACGCCCGCGCGCAGCGCGACATCGTGAATGGTCGGAGCCTTGCGCGACACATTCTCTCCGGGCGCTAAATCGATTTAGATCGTAATCGGGGAGCGACGCCTGTCAAGGGCGTCAATCGTCGGCAAAGACCTCCCCTGTCATTCCCGCGAAAGCGGGAATCCAGCCCGAGTCAACCCTGAAATGCGGAGGTTCTCTGGATTCCCGCTTGCGCGGGAATGACACACCCCTACTTCTCGTCGATGGGCTTGCTGCGCGAGAGGCCGACCGTCTCGCGCTGCGCTCTGCGGCAGGAGAGGGGCGGCAGGCCGCGCAGAATCAGCTCGGCGTCGGCGACGGTCTGGCGGCCGATTTCGTAGAGCGAGTCGGGCAGGGCGCCGGCGCGATGCGGCGAGAGGAGCAAGCCTTCGATCTTGCGCGCTGGATGGCCCGCGGGCGCAGGTTCATCCGGAAAGACGTCGGTCGCGGCGCGGAATCGGCCAGCTTCGATCTGGCGCAGGAATTCCGGAAAATCCACGACGGCGGCGCGGCTCATCAGCAGCACGGCGGAGCCGGGCTGGATCAGTTCTAATTCGCGGCGGCCGAGAAAGCCCTGGTTCTCGCTGGTGACGCCGGCGAAAATCGCGATCACGCGGCTGGTCGAGAGGACCTCGTCGAGACTCGCCGGCTGAACGCCGAAGCTCTTGACGAAATGGTCCGAGAGCCAGGGATCGTAGACTTTGACCGTGCAGCCGAACGGCGCGAGCAGCGGCGCGAAGGCGCGGCCGAGATCGCCGAAGCCGATCAGGCCGACGGCTGAGCCATAGAGCGAGAAGCAGCCCGCCGCGCCGTCGAGCAGCCATTTTTCGTTCCCCGCGCGCATGGCGCGGTCGGCGGCGGTCACGCCGCGGCACAGGTCGATCGCCATGCCGAGGGCCATTTCCGCCACCGGCTTGGCGAAGGCGGAGCTTGGCGCGAGGACATGAATTCCGCGCTGAAAACACGTCTCGTAATCGACATTCTGCAGAAAATTGGTTTCGACGTTGATGATCGCGCGCAAGTTCTTGGCGCGGTCGAGTCGTTCCTTCGGCATGTCGGTCTGGCCGATCAGCAGGGCCATGTCCGGCAAATGGCGCTCAAGCCGCTCAGCCGGCATGCGGCCCGCGCCGTCATGGATGACGAGTTCGCCGAGCGCTTCGAGGCGGGCGCGGACATCGGCTTCGAAAATCTCGTCGAGGCCGCGCGGCTGCGGGTCGATGACGATCACAGGTTTCGCCGCCAAGCGTTTTCCTCCCAAATGCCAGCCAGGCTAAGCGCCTCGCCGGGGCCGCACTATATCGTTCTATGCCGGCTTGTTAAGCAGCTCCAAAAACCTGGCGCTCGCCGCGTCCCGACGCGTTCTCTTGATGGATCGAGCGTGGGCTATTATTATATCTATAATAATGGAGCGCGGAATGACGACTTTGAAGCTCACGACGATCGGCACGTCGATCGGAGTCATCATCCCCAAGGAGATGCTGGCGCGTATGAATCTGACCAAAGGCGACGCGCTCTACGCCGTCGAAACGCCGGACGGCGGCTATAGGCTGACGCCTTACGATCCTGCCTTCGTCAAAAAGATGGAGAAGGCCGACGACATCATGCGCCGCTATCGGAACACGTTGCATGTCCTCGCGCAATGACAGGCGCAGAGCCCGTTTGGATCGAGGAATTTGAGGTACGTGTGCTCCACGAGCGGCTGCTTGCCATCCACGGCGGCCTGGCGGGCGTGCGAGACGAGGGACTCTTGAATTCCGCGGTCGCGCGCCCGCGCCAGATCGCGAACTACGAGTCAAATGCTGATCTCATCGATTTGGCGAGCGCCTACACGGTCGGACTCGTCAAGAACCATCCTTTCATCGACGGGAACAAGCGCACCGGTTTCGTTGTCGGCGTTCTGTTCCTGGAGTTGAACGGATATCGCTTCGCGGCGCCCGAAACCGACGCGGCGGACGCCGTTCTGGCCGTCGCCGCCGGCGAGCTCGATGAAAGCGGCTATACCTCGTTTCTCCGTGAAAATACCCGGCGCGACTAGCGATTTCCCGCGCGTTTGCACTCCATGCGGCTTGCCCGCGCTCCGCGCCCCTGCTACTAGCCCGCGTCAAATCCCCCGAAATACAAACCGAACGAGACGCCTCCATGGCCCGTCAATTCATTTATCACATGCAGGGCCTGACCAAGACCTATCCGGGCGGCAAGAAGGTCCTGGAAAACATCAACCTTTCCTTTTACCCGGACGCCAAGATCGGCGTGCTCGGCGCCAACGGCGCGGGCAAGTCGACCCTGCTCAGGATCATGGCCGGGATCGACAAGGAGTTCGTCGGCGAGGGCTTCGTCGCGGAAGGCGCCCGCGTCGGTTACCTGCCGCAGGAGCCGCATCTCGATCCGGCCCTCGACGTGCGCGGCAACGTCATGCTCGGCGTCGGGCCTAAAAAGGCGATCCTCGATCGATACAACGAATTGGCGATGAATTATGCCGACGAGACCGCGGACGAGATGACGCGGCTCCAGGACGAGATCGAGGCGCAGGGCCTCTGGGATCTCGACAGCCAGGTCGAGCAGGCGATGGACGCGCTCGGCTGCCCGGCCGACGATGCGGACGTGACCAAGCTTTCCGGCGGCGAGCGCCGCCGCGTCGCGCTCTGCCGGCTGCTGCTGGAGCAGCCTGAACTGCTGCTGCTCGACGAGCCGACGAACCATCTCGACGCCGAGACGGTGAACTGGCTCGAAGGACACTTGCGCCAATATCCGGGCGCGATCCTGATCGTCACCCACGATCGCTACTTCCTCGACAATGTGACCGGGTGGATTCTCGAGCTCGATCGCGGCCGCGGCATTCCGTACGAAGGCAACTACTCCTCCTGGCTCAAGCAGAAGCAGAAGCGGCTCGAACAGGAAGGTCGCGAAGAGGAGGCGCGAAAGCGCGCGCTCGAAGCGGAGAGCGAGTGGATCGCCTCATCGCCCAAAGCGCGCCAAGCCAAGTCCAAGGCGCGCATCCAGGCCTATGAGGAATTGCTCAACAAGCAGAACGAGAAAGCGCCGACCACGGCGCAGATCGTCATTCCGGTCGCGGAGCGGCTCGGCCAGAACGTCATCGATTTCGAGCATCTCTCGAAAGGCTTCGGCGATCGGCTGCTGATCGACGACCTCTCGTTCAAACTGCCGCCCGGCGGCATTGTCGGCGTGATCGGCCCGAACGGGGCCGGCAAGACGACCCTGTTCCGGATGATCACCGGCCAGGAGAAGCCGGATGCAGGCGAGATCAGGATCGGCGAATCCGTCAAGCTCGGCTATGTCGACCAGTCGCGAGACGCGCTCAACGACAAGGCTACGGTCTGGGAGGAGATTTCGGGCGGAAACGACATCCTCCATCTCGGCAAGCGCGAGGTCAATTCTCGCGCCTATTGCTCAGCCTTCAACTTCCGCGGGCCCGACCAGCAGAAGAAGGTCGGCATGCTGTCGGGCGGCGAGCGCAACCGCGTCCATCTCGCGAAAATGCTGAAGAGCGGCGCCAACCTGCTGCTGCTCGACGAGCCGACCAACGATCTCGACGTCGACACGTTACGCGCGCTCGAAGAGGCCTTGACCGATTTCGCCGGCTGCGCGGTGATCATCTCGCACGATCGCTTCTTCCTCGACCGCATCGCGACGCACATGCTGGCCTTCGAGGGCGACAGCCATGTCGAGTGGTTCGAAGGCAATTTCGCCGACTACGAAGAGGACAAGAAGCGGCGGCTCGGCGTCGACAGCGTCATACCGCATCGGTTGAAGTACAAGAAGTTCTCGAGGTAGGGAGGGGCTTTCTCGCCTGACAAGCGTCTGGACGGGACTTGGAAGGAGCGCCTCCATACGCGGCATCCGTTTGGATTGAACGACAATCGACTCGCGGCCATCCGCCCTCAAAAGAGCGACTTGGGCCTTTACGCTAATTCGATCACTTCAACCCCGTGCTTCCGCGCCGCGTCTGCAAGCCGCACGTCGAACGTCGCCAGACCAGCAGCGACATTCTTCGCGCTCGCCAAGTGCAGAGCGTCCGCGGCCATCAGCTTTGACTCGAAATCCCTGATCAACCGATCGGCAAGCGCATAGTCTTGCGGACCTGGGCAGAGACGATCGCTTGCGGCGCGAAGGGCGTCGAAGTCCGAAAGGGCCTTCTCGGCGGCCGCTCGAGAAAATCGCTTGGCTCTGTGTTCGCGCGAAATGACGGCGCAGACCTCTAAATTGGCTAGGTCGCTGACAATGACCGAAGCGGTTACGCCGCCGTACCAGCGGCCCGCCTTCTCCGAATTTGCGTCAGAGGCGATGATCGACATCAGCACCGGGGCGTCGAGATAGACGCTCATGCGCCGCCGTCTCGCATGCGGCGGATGATGTCGGCGGCGGGTTCCGCGAGACTCGGGCGCTTTCTTGCCCTCGCCATGATTTCCGCGACCAACTCCCGCGACGGCTGGCGCTGTTGCGGGGCCTCGGCGGACCGCAGATAAGCCACGACTTTGCCGTGACGGGTGATCGCGACCTCTTCTCCCGCCACGGCTTCGTCGACAAGCTTGGACAGATTGTCCTTCGCGTTCGCGATCGAGTAAATCGGCACCGCGCGGCTCCATTCTGGCCATCCATGGCCAATATTTGCGCAGCCGTGTTTGCGAGGCAAGTTCGATTATCGAACGGCGATCAATCGTCGCCCCTAAGGAGCGCCATGATCGCGTCCGTCGTCATGCCGCGGAGCGGACCGCTGTGAAGGGGGCGGCGCGCGGCGATGGCTTCCAGCCGTCGAGGATGCGCTTCGTCGTCCGCAGGACGCTGTTCGCGCTCGATGACGATTCCCCCTTCGGGCCGTGGACGGATCGTGACCCGGTCTCCAGGGCCGTAGATCAGCCGCCTCGCGCACGGCTTTTGGCAGCGTGACCTGGCCTTTGGCATTGATGGTCGCCATCGCGTAGATGTAGCAAATTTGGGGCGAAAAGCGCTGCCGTCGCTCGCCGGCTCTGGAATGCGCGGCGCTCGGGGCTATAGTGAGGCCGGCAGCATGGGAGGGGATCGCGTCAAGCCGCAGGAACCGGAGGAGACTCGGATGAAAATTCAATGGTTGGGCCATTCCGCCTTCAAAGTCGTCGCCGGCGGCGCGCAGGTCCTGTTCGATCCTTTTCTGACCGGCAATCCGAAATTCAGCGGCGACGTCGGCGACATCATCAAAGGTACGACGCACGTCCTTCTCACCCACGCCCATAACGATCATTTCGGCGACACGATCGACATTTTGAAGAAAACCGGCGCGACGCTGGTCTCGACTTGGGAGCTTTGCGTCTACGCTCAATCGGTGGCGAGCGACGTGAAGACGCGGCCAATGAACACGGGCGGCACGGCGCAGGTGGGCCCGATCGCGGCGACGATGGTCAGGGCCTATCACTCCTCTTCGTACAATGCGCCTGACGGCAAGGTGATCTATGGCGGCATGCCGACGGGGCTGATCCTCCGAGTCGAAGGTCGGTCGGTTTATCACATGGGCGATACGGACCTTTATTCGGACATGGCGCTGACGCAACAATTCTATCGGCCGGAGATCGGCATCGTGCCGATCGGCGACAACTTCACGATGGGGCCGGAAACGGCGGCTTACGCGGTCAATACCTGGTTCGATTTCAAGACCGTGATTCCGTGCCACTATGCGACCTTCCCGCCGCTCGTACAGAGCGCCGATGCGTTCAAGGCCCGGGTCAAGAAGGGCGAAGTCTGGGCGCCCGCGCCAATGGAGATGCGGGAATTTTGAGCTTGCCGCGAACACCTTCGCCCCGCGAAGCGGGGAGAAGGGGTTTTCTGCGTCTCGTACTCCTCAGCGCCAAATGTGCAGCTCGGCGACTTCGGCGCTCGCCGCCGCGATCCGCACGCGATCGCCCGTCGCGATCCCCTCGATCGCGCAGACCGCGATCGGGCAGACGCGCCCATAGAGCGAGCGCGCGACGAGCGCGCCGACGGTCAGGATCGGATCGGGCCGCGCCAGAACGATCGCCGCCGGCGCGACGGCGAGGCGGATCGCCTCGGCCAAGACCGAGGCGGCCGACGACGAGCCGCGCCCGCCCGGCATGACAAGGATGCGGCCGGCGACGTTCTTGCCACGATCGGGATGCGATTGGTCGATGATCGCGCCGCTTTCGACGGCGACGCCGCCCCAAAAGCTCAACGGCTCGGCGAGGACCAGAGCGAAGGCTTCCGCCTCGCCGGCGACCAGAAAGCGGCCGGTCCTCACCATGACGCGGTCCGGACGACGCGGCCCGAAGCGGCCGAGGCGAGGCAATCCTCGATCTCGCCGAAAGCGACCTGAACGCCGATATTGCCGGGCGCGTAATGCGCCCATTTGCCGGAATTGGTCATGACGACGCCGTCGAGCCGCTCGAGGATCGCGGTCACATAGGTGCAGGTGTCGGCGACGACGACGAGGCCGTACTCTTCGAGCCCGGCCAGCAGGCGTTCTCGTTCGAGCTCCGCCAGCGTCGCCCGCCCGGTATTGACATAGATCGGCACGCCGCTTTTGGGCGCGACGCTGCGCAGCAGCGGCAGGAAGCGATCCCACTCGGTCCGCGAAAAATGCGGCGTTCCGAGGCAGATCGCCGCGAGCGGCGCGCCGTCCGGCGCGCTCGACAATTGGCGCAAGGCGCGGGCGACCTCGTCCGGGCCGATCTCGACAATCCGCTGCGGATTGCGTCCGCCGAACGCATCGGCGAGAGTCGGCGCCTCGGGCGTGATCCCCACCGCGTGAAAAAGCCCGACCGCGCCGGCCGAGGCTGCGGCGGCGCCCAGCGCCTTCAACTGGTCTTCGTCGCGCGGCGGCGGCAAGCCCTCGATGACGGGAATGGCTTCCCCGCTCGCCGCGCCGATCAGCAGCCCGACGGCGACATAAAGCCCGTCCGAAGCGGCGCGCGAATCCAGCGCGCGAGCCAGACGGAACAGGATTTGGCC
Organism: Alphaproteobacteria bacterium; assembly: GCA_021325385.1. Lineage (GTDB taxonomy): Bacteria > Pseudomonadota > Alphaproteobacteria > Rhizobiales > Beijerinckiaceae > Roseiarcus. The sequence goes on along the minus strand of JAJPHH010000202.1, from coordinate 143,117 downwards.
GAGCCGATTCTCGCTCAAATGCAGACCCCAGGCGGGCGCGCGGCCGGTCAAGGCGCAGCTGAGATCGATGAAGTCGCCGTAACGATTGGTCCGCGCGCCGATCACCGAATTGGCGAAGACGATCGCGTTGGATTCGCCCCAGGCGACCTGCTCGCCAAATTTGGGACGGAACGAGGTCTGATAGGGCGCGCAGGTGAACGAGGCGACGCAGCCCAGCGCCTCATGCGCCTGCATCAGCCGCAGGCGCGGCGCACGCTCGTTCGGGCCGAGCCGGACCAGTTCGGGATGGATCAAATCGAGCGAGCCGACATTGAGCGTGGTCGGAACGCGCGCCCGGCCGCCCGCGGCGGCGAGCCGCTCGACGAAATCGAGATTGACCTCGCCATGATAGAGACAGCCGTCGATATGGGCGCGGCTGATATCGAGCAGGGACGAGGCGCCGATCGCCTCGGCGAAGCCGGTCAGCAGGCTCATCGCCGACGCGGCCGCTTGGCCGAAATCGCCGTTCAGCAGCGCGCGATCCAAATCGCTCAGCTCCAAGGACATTGGCGCCCTCTGCGCCGCGACTCGAGCCTAAACCTTGCGCAAACCTAACGCGTTGCGAACCTGGCCGCCGCCTGCGGCGCCCAAATTTCGCCGTTGAGTCGATCGGCGTCTCCATGCTGTAACACTTTTCGCTTCAGGATTGGCCTCGGTCGGCTGCGTCGACAGACCGATGATCGGCCAGGCGCGGCCGCGGGGCCGACGCCGGAACTGGGCTCGGGCGGCGACCGCGCCGAGCCTCGACATCAAGGGATGAAGTCGTGGCCAAGATTCCGCCGGGCGTCGGTCCGAAATATGCGCAGGTGCTCGTGCTGGTCGGCGCGACCGGCAATTTGTCGAAGCGCAAGCTCTTGCCGGGCCTGTTCCATCTCGTCAGCGCCGGCTTTATCCCGCATTGCCGGATCGTCGGCGTGTCGTTGGACGACATAGACGTCGAGGGATTCCGCAAGTTCGCACGCGGCGCGCTCGATCAGTTTGGCAGCCGCAAGGTCGTCGAATCCGATTGGGCGGCTTTCGCCGACAGTCTCGACTATGTTCCGCTCGGCGCCGGGGCCGAGGCGCTTAAAAGCGCCGTCGAACGGGCGGAGAAGGCGCTGGGCGGCGAGAGCCGCCGCGTCCATTATCTCAGCGTGCCGCCCGACGCGGCGCTGTCGGCGGTGCTTTTGCTGAAGGAAGCGGGCCTGGTCGAGGGCTCGCGCGTCATCATGGAGAAGCCGTTCGGCGTCGATCTCGACAGCGCGGTCACGCTCAACGCCAAACTGCACGACGTCTTCGCCGAAAGCCAGATTTTCCGCATCGACCATTTCCTCGGCAAGGAGCCGGCGCAGAACATTCTCGCCTTCCGCTTCGCCAATGGCCTGTTCGAGCCGATCTGGAACCGCAATTTCATCGATCACGTGCAGATCGACGTGCCGGAGACGCTCGGGCTCGAGGGGCGCGCCGCTTTCTACGAACAGACGGGCGCCTATCGCGACATGGTCGTCACGCACCTCTTCCAGATTTTGGCCTTCATGGCCATGGAGCCGCCGACGGCGCTGCAGCCGGTCCCGATCAGCGAGGAGAAGAACAAGGTCTTCCGCAGCATGTCGCCGGTCGAGCCGCGCGACGTGGTGCGCGGGCAATATTCCGGATACAGATCGGAGCCTGGCGTCGACCCGGAATCCGACACCGAGACCTTCATCGCCTTGAAGTGTCACATCGACAATTGGCGCTGGGCCGGCGTGCCGTTCTTCCTGCGCACCGGCAAGAAGATGGCCGAGGGACAGCGCATCATCTCGATCGCCTTCCGCGAGCCGCCGAAGAGCATGTTTCCGCCCGGCTCCGGCGTCGGCGCGCAGGGTCCCGACCATCTGACGTTCGATCTCGCCGACTTATCGAAAGTCTCGCTGTCCTTTTATGGCAAGCGGCCGGGCCCCGGCATGCGGCTCGACAAGCTCAGCATGCAATTCGCCTTGCAGGAGACGGGTCTGATCGGCGACGTGCTGGAGGCGTACGAACGGCTGATCCTCGACGCGATGCGCGGCGATCATACCTTGTTCACCACGGCCGACGGCATCGAGCGGCTTTGGGAGGTTTCGATCCCGCTGCTCGAAGCGCCGCCGCCGGTGCGCCTCTACGCGCCCGGCTCCTGGGGGCCGAAATCCGTCCATCAACTCATCGCGCCGCACGCCTGGCGGCTACCCTTCGAAAGGGCGTGGCGCAATCCGAATCCGACGGGCGCGTGACGCACGGTCTTGAACATGCCGTTTTCAAACTGGTCCTTGCAGAGTAAACGGTCTAAAATTTATTGTTGGGTGAAGTCGCTTTCGTCAGATGCAGAAGTAATCAAGGCTCTTGATGGGCAAAACCAGAACGGTCATCATCTATGATTTGCGCCGGAAGTGCACGAACCGAAATGATCCTATTCAGAAGTCGCGTGTACCTTGCCGTTTGGTTCACTTTGTAAATCTTGGCTCCAACGTAGAGCGTTCGGGGCCGACCGGCAAGGTCACGTCACGGCGCCCCGCTGAGGCGATCATCTCGATAGTTAAGCCAGGCGAAAAGCTCCGTCTTCAGCAGATGAGCGATGCCGGCACGGGAAGAAGCGAAGACTCTGTTCATAGGAGGGGCTTACATTGCATCGCTTCTCCCGCAATGACGGAGCGGCTGCCAATCTCCGAGCGCCGCCAGCTCGCCGGCAGCCGCTCATTCGGGAGCTGTCGTAGCCGTGGGGGCGCCGTTCGTCGTGTTGCCGCTGACGAAATTGTTGCCCACGGAGTTTATTGTCCCCCCATTGGAGGTCGTTAAGCCGACATTGTTTAACTCCACGTCGTTACTGTTTAAGAAGACAAATGAGTTTTGACCGTTCGATGAAATGGCGGCGGTTCCCGTTTCGTGGATGTGTGAGCGCCTAATGATAACGAGCGATACCCCGGTTCCGGAGGTATTGGTGGCCCTGACGCCATACCCGCCAACATCATGAATGTCGCTGTCGGAAATCGAAGTATGCACTTCGAAGCCGCCAGAGGAATCGACGTTAATCCCAAAGCCGGAGCTGTTGACCATAGACACATTTTCAAACTCGGCGAACGCCTTTGCGTTCGGCGTGACGTTGACGTGTCCGCCGTTCGAACTGCCGCCATATTGGATGGCGCAGTTTTTCATGTAGAGCCGCGAGATGTTCGGTGCTGAAGCCGTCGGCGTAAAATTCACTCCGTAGGTATTGAAACCGAAGATCGTTGTATCGGAGACGTACACGCCAAAAGCGGAGTTGATTTGAATCCCTGTCGTCGCGCCGAAGTTGACGCCCTCGATCGTCAAACCCCTGAAGCGCACCAAGTCATTAACCCCTGCAGAAATTGTGATCGCCGCGCCCGACGTCGCTTGCACGCCGGCCGTGCCCACGCCGTCATTGATGATGCTGAGCGCGAACGGGATAGTCATTGCGCCGTAGCCGGCGGGGTCGAGCACATCGATCTCGCCGCCGGGATTGATGATGCTATTGATGACATATTGGAAGGATCGGCAAGGATTCGATGGCGCGCCGCAGCCGCTCACATCGCTCCCGTGGCCGGACACCCAGGCGCGGCTGATCCCGGCTTGCGCACTCCCAGCGTAGAAGCAAGCGGAGGCGGCGATCGCCGCCAGCAAAGATGTCCTGTGCATTTTTGCCCCCTGACGTTGCGAGCTGTCGCACACGACTGAACCTTACAGCGCGGCGCCGTGGTTAGCACGCTTAATCGAACCGCTCTGACCCCCGGTCGCGATTTGCTTAGCTCGAACGTGCGCTAACAATCCCTTTTCGATACCGCGCCCGCCCGCTTGACCGCCACGTCATGCTGCCAAGCGTCGGCGCAGGCCCATAACGGCGCGGCGTGCCGAAGAAATAGGCGCCGGGGCAGGGTAGGCGACGGCGCCGGCGGCTGTCTCCGCCACGATCCGCCCTACATGCGGATGGCGCGACAACGCCGCGATATCATTGACGCCCGAATGCGATCTCGGGCTCGCGTCAGCGCGTCCCCGTCAGGTCGGCGCGTCGCACTCGGCGAAGGCGCGCTGGACCAGCGCGTCGATAGCCGCGCGGCCCGCACCCGGGCGAGCCTATCGGATTCGCCGATTCGATCGCTCGCGAAGAACTCGGATGTGTAAAACGAGAGCGCTCGTCACAGATAATCGCAGGAAACTACGTCATCCAGCGAAGAGACACTGTGCGGAAGCCTCAGTCGCCACGTCCGGCTGCGCAAGCGATCGCGCCGGGCGCGCTGGCCCGGACCTACCTCGGAAAGTACGATCGGCGAAGCGCGTCGCGCCGGACGGATGCGGTCGCCTATTTCGGGAATGGGACCGGATTGTCCGACAGCGTCTGCAGATAGGCGAGAATATCGGCGCGATGCTGCGGGTCCTTATCGCCGGGGAAGGTCATCTTGGTGCCGGGCTCCATGGCCTGCGGCGCCTTGATGAATTGATAGAGGCGATCATAGGTCCAGTCGCCGCCCATCTTCTTCAACTCGTCCGAATAGGCGAAGCCTTCGACCGAGGCGACCGGCCGGCCGACCACGCCCCAGAGCGGCGGGCCGACTTTGGCTTTGCCGCCCTTCGAGAAGTCGTGGCAGGCCTGACAAGGCTTGGTGTCATTCTCCCCCTTCTTCGGGTCGGCCTTGGCGAGGAGCGGCGGCAGCGGCGGATCGGCTTCGGGCTTGGCGGAGGCGCTTGCGACTTCGGATTCCTTTGGCGCGGGCAGGTCCCAACCCGCCTTCAGCGGGCGATGCGGCGCGAAGATCGCGTTGGTGAAAATCCCCAGAGCCATGGTCAGCAGAAGCGCGCCGAGCCCCGCTAAGGCGATCTTGTTGGAAGTCGTCGTCTCCATGCTCGGTTCAGCCCCGGAATTTGATCTCGAACGGCGGCGGACCCGCCTTGAACTGTCGCGCCCTGATTACCCGCTTTGCGGACGGCTTGGCAACTCGTATAACCGCGGCCCTTCGTCCCGCCCCAAGTCGCTTGAAAGGGCTTTACGTTTCGCCCTCCGCCATGTCGAGTCCGATCGTCGTCATTCCCGCCCGCATGGCCTCGACCCGCCTGCCGGAAAAGCCGCTGGCTTTGATCCATGGCGAGCCGATGATCGCTCATGTTTGGCGACGGGCGGCGGAGGCCGATATAGGGCCTGTTCTCGTCGCGACGGACGATGAAAGGATCGTCGCCGCGGTCGAGGCGGCGGGCGGCCGCGCCATTTTGACGCGGGCCGACCACGCCTCCGGCTCGGATCGGATTTTCGAGGCGGTCAGCGCCGTCGATGCGCAGGGCGCGCACCAAATCGTCGTCAATCTGCAGGGCGATCTGCCGACAATCGAGGCGCGCGCCGTACGGGCTGCGGTGGCGCCGCTGGCGGACGAAGCGGTCGACATCGCGACGCTGGCGACGCCGATCGCGCGGCCCGAAGAGCGCGACGACCCCAATGTGGTCAAGGCGGTCGGCACCGAGGTTGCGCCCGGCCGCTTGCGGGCGCTCTATTTCACCCGGGCGCCGGCGCCCTGGGGGGAAGGGGCGCTTCTCCATCATATCGGCCTTTACGCCTATCGCCGGGCCGCCTTGGCGCGCTTCGTCGCATTGCCGCCGTCGCCCTTGGAGAAGCGCGAGCGGCTGGAGCAGCTCAGGGCGCTGGAGGCGGGAATGCGCATCGACATTGCGCTGGTCGAAACCGCGCCGCTCGGCGTCGATACGCTGGCGGATTTGCAAAGGGCGCGCGAAATGTTGGCGCCGGAGCGAGAGAAGCTATGAGCGTGATTGCCTATCAGGGCGAGCCGGGGGCGAATTCGCATATCGCCTGCGCCGAGAATTATCCCGAGATGACGCCGCTGGCGTGCCCGACTTTCGAGGACGCGTTCGCGGCGATCGCCGACGGCGCAGCGGATCTGGGCATGATTCCGATCGAGAATTCGCTCGCCGGCCGCGTCGCGGACATCCATAATCTACTGCCCGCCTCGGGCCTGCACATCGTCGGCGAGACCTTCCTGCCGATTCACTTCCAGCTTCTCGGCGTCAAAGGGGCGCGGCTCGAGGACTTGCGCGAAGTGCACAGCCATGTCCACGCGCTCGGCCAATGCCGCAACATCATTCGCAAGCTGCGCCTGAAAGCCGTGGTCGCGGCCGACACAGCGGGCTCCGCGCGGGAAGTCGCCGAATGGGGCGACAAGCGCAAGGCGTCGCTCGCGACCAAACTCGCCGGCGACATTTACGGCCTCGCCACGCTCGGTGAAGACGTCGAGGACGAAGCGCACAACACGACCCGCTTCGTCATCCTCTCCAAGACGCCGCGACATGCGCCGCGCGGCAATGGGCCGGTGGTCACGACTTTTGTCTTTCGCGTGCGCAACGTGCCGGCTGCGCTCTACAAGGCGCTGGGCGGCTTCGCCACCAACATGGTCAACATGACCAAGCTCGAAAGCTACATGATCAACGGCGAATTCACCGCGACGCAATTCCTGGCCGACGTCGACGGCCATCCTGACGACCCGCCCTTGAGGCGCGCCTTGGAGGAGTTGCAGTTCTTCTCCGAGGAGGTGCGCGTGCTCGGCGTGTACCCGGCGCATCCGTTCCGGGTCGAGACGCAGAAGGCGGCGGAGTAGGGGATAGCCTCGGCGTTAAAGCCTTCTCTCCCCGTGGAGCGAAGCGGAACGGGAACAGGTACGGAGAGGGGCGGGTCGCTTATCCTCGAAGCTAAACCCTGTTCCTATGGCGGCAGCGGCCCGAGTTCGGGCCAGCCGTCGGCGGTCCAGGCGATCGGCGAAAGCTGCAGCTTGGAGACGCCCGCTTCGTCGCCGTCATAGTAATGAAAGGCGAGCATGTCGCCTTTCGAGGTCTTCACCGGCTCCTGGCCGCCGGGACCGATGAAGCGTCCGGTCGAATCGAGGACGAGCGAGCCGCCGCCGTCGAGCATGGCCTTGCCGTCCTTGTCGCGATAGGGGCCCTCGATCTGATCGGCGCGGCCGACGCGGATATTGTAGGTCGAGGCGACGCCCTTGCAGCATTGGTCGAAGCTGACGAAGAGGTAGTACTTCCCGTCATGCTCGAGGATCGAGGAGGCTTCGATCGCGCCGCCGTGACGGCTGGCTAGAGCGATCGTCGGCGTATCTTCGCGAAGGAGCTTGCCGGTTAGCGGATCGAGCTGGCGGAGCTTGATCCCCGACCAGAACGAGCCGAAGGAAAGGAAGGCGCGGCCGTCGGCGAGATCGACGCGGAAGGGATCAATGGCGTTGAAATCGTCGTCCGCCTTCGACATCAAGACCAGGCCTTGATCCGCCCAGCCTTCGCCGGGCTTCGAGGGATCGAACGATCGGTTGGTCATCAGCCCGATCGCGCTCGTGTTGAGGCCGAAGCTCGATAGGGCGTAGTAGAGAGAGAACGTCTCGCCGCGTCGGCTGATCGACGGCGCCCAGACATTCATCGGCTGATAGCCGAGCGCGTCCTTCGCCCATTTGGGTACGCCCTTGCCGATCGAGCCGGCGTCGGTCCAGGTCAGGCCGTCGGGCGAGGTCTTCACCTTGATCGCGCCGCGCGTGAGCCCTTGCTCGCCCGTGCCGAAGGCGGCGTAACGGCCGGCGACTTCGATCACGGAAGGGTCGTGGATGCGCAAATCGCCGGCGAGCCTTGGCTGCGGCTCGATCGCGTAGGCCGCAACGGCGAAGAGGAGTAAAGGCGCCAGTCGGGGAAGGATCGTCATAACCTCTCTCCGAGCCCGCCCGCGCCAAATTTTTCAGTTCGCCGGCGCCAGACGTTCGGTTCCGTTGCCGTTATGGCCGCGGATGGCCCAGAGGCCGTTCAGGCCGTCGCCGTCGACATGGTAGATGACGAGGCCGGGCTCGCCGTCGATCTCGTACGTGGCGGCGAGCGCGTCGTTTCGGCGCATGCCGAAGCCTTTATATTTGACGCCATCGATCGTCCAGACGATCGAGAAAGTCGTGTCGGAAATCACGTCGATCTTGACGTCGCCCGAATAAGCCGATCCGTCGGGATTGGTTCCAGTCGCTTTATAATGGGAGGCGAGCGTCAGCGTTTCAGCGCAGGCTGACCAAGCGAGCAAACTGAACGCGAGCGCGGCGGCGGTCTTGATCATGAAAGCCCCAATCGAATCGGCCACGGCGGCCGCAAATCTTCCACAATTTCGACCTGGCCGACAGGCGCTTGCGCGGGAAATTCTTCGGCGGTAGCTTCCGGCAATTGTCGGATTGCCGGTTAGATGCAGCCTTCCTTGGACATGCCGCCGTCGCGCGCCGATCGCTTGCCGTTGATCGGCTGCGATCTGGCGCTCGATTTCACCAACACGTCGTCAGGACGTGGCCACCACAGCCATCTCGAGCACCTGCGCTCGGCCGAGCACGTCGTCGCCTGGGCGCGGCACGCCAAAGCTTTAGCCCCAGCCGATGGCGACTGGATTTTGGCCGCGCTGAAAGCCGACGAGGCGCTCGCCGCCCGCTTGCTGAAGCGGGCGCTCGCTTTGCGCGAGATCATCTATGCGATCGGCGTCGAGGTGTCCGCCCGCCGCCGGGCGCCGGCCGAGGCGGTCGACCAACTCGCCCATGTTCACGCCGCGTGCATCGCCAAGGCCAGGCTGACGCCGCATGGCGACGGCTTCGTCTGGAGCTGGGCGCCGCAAGAGGCGCCGATCGAGGCGGTGCTCGGCCCGATCGCGCTGTCGGCGCTCACGCTTTTGACCCAGGCCGATCTTTCCCGGATCAAGCAATGCCAGGGCGACCATTGCGGCTGGTTGTTCCTCGATACGACCAAGAACAAGAGCCGGCGCTGGTGCGAGATGGAGGTCTGCGGCAATCGCGCCAAGCAGAAGCGCCATCAATCGAAGCTGCGCAGGACGTTGGCCGCGGGGTGAGGCGACCGGGCCGACGTTTGTCATTCCCGAAAGCGCGAATCCAGACTTAGCCGTCCTCCGTCGGCGCGGCTCCTGGATTCCCGCTTGCGCTGGAATGACAGGAAGTTAAGTCGCAATTCCGTCACTCGAGGCTGGCGAAGCTCGCCGGCAGGCTCTATCTGTCGAAAGAGCCGCTGCTTGGCTGTTCCTCGCATGGGGCGGGCCCAAGCGGATGAGAGGCGTGGGCTGACCTTTTCCGCGCTCGGCGCCTGCTTTAGAGTGTGATGATGCCGCCTATGGACGCCACGACGATCGTTTTTGCGGTCATCGCTATTTTTGTGATCTGGAAGCTCTATTCCGTCCTCGGCACGAGGACGGGGGCCGAGCCGCCGCCTTTCGATCCCAATCTGCATCGCGACTCGGCGGGCGCCGGGGCGCCCGGCGCGCCGCGCGCGCCAGGCCAGGTCATCCGCTTGCCTGGCGCCGCGCATGAGCCGCAGGCCGCGCCGCCGCCGCTCGCCGATCCGCAGCGCTGGAAGGATTTCCTCGAGCCCGGCGCCAAGGCTGTCCCGGGCCTCGAGGCCATTGCCGCGGCGGACCGGAGCTTCGACCCTGGTAATTTCCTCAACGGGGCGAAAATCGCCTATGAGGCGATCGTCGTCGCCTTCGCCAAGGGCGATCGCGACACGCTCGCCAGCCTGCTCGCGACCGACGTGCTCGACAGCTTCTCCAAGGCGATCAACGACCGCATCGCTCGGGGCGAGACGATGGAGACCAAGATCGTCGCCATCGAACAAGCCAGGATCGACGACGCGCGACTGGTCGGCGGCGTCGCGCAGGTCGCCGTGCGCTTCGTCGCCAAGCTGATCTCGTTCACCCGCGACAAAGCCGGGAAAGTGGTCGAAGGCTCCGCCGACGCAATCGCCGATCACTTGGATCTTTGGACGTTCGCCCGCGACGTCTCCTCGCGCAATCCGAATTGGCGGCTGATCGCGACCGACAGCGGGCATTAGCTCGAGCGGGCGAGCGCCATGGCCGAGACGAGCGTCGCCGCGCGCGAGAGCGCATCGCCGCCCTGGTTGACGGCCATCGGTTTCGACGATCTCGCCGGTTTCGCGGACGACGATCATCTCGACGCTTTCCGCGCCTGGCGGCGCTCAGCCGAGGCGCTCGCCGCCGGCCTTCCGCCGACGCGGCCAGGCGCGGCGATTCCGCACGCGCTCCGCGAGATCGCGCGGGTCGCGCTGGAGCAAGAGGTCCTGGATCGAGAGGCGGCCCGCGCGTTCTTCGTCACGCATTTCCGGCCGTTTCGAATTCGTCCGGAGGGCGAGCGTCGCGCTGGCTTCATCACCGGTTATTACGAGCCGCTGCTGCGCGGCTCGCCGTCGCCTTCGCCGCAATACGCTGCGCCCGTTCTCGGCCGGCCCGACGACCTCATGAGCTTCGCGCCGGGCGAGACGCCGCCTGACCTCGATCCTTCGCTGTCCGGCGCGCGCCGCGGCGCGGACGGGCGGCTCGAGCCTTATCCCGACCGCGCCGCGATCGAGGCCGCCGCGGCGCGCGGCGCGATGCGGCCGATCCTTTGGCTCGAAGATCACGTCGAACTGTTCCTCGCCCAGGTGCAAGGCTCGGCGCGCGTCGCGCTGCCGGACGGCCGTGTCGTCCGCCTCGCATATGACGGACGCAACGGCCAGCCTTATACGTCGATCGGCCGCATCCTGATCGAAGAAGGCGCGATCCAGGAAAGCGAAATGTCGCTCGCGACCCTCAAGGCCTGGCTGCGACGCCACGGCCAGCGGCCGGGCGAGGCCGGCCGCAAGCTGATGCAGCGCAACTCTTCGTACGTTTTCTTCAAGCTGGAGGAGAGCTTCGATCCCGATCAAGGCCCGATCGGCGGCGCCGGCGTCGCGCTGACGCCGCTGCGCTCGATCGCCGTCGACCGCCGGCTGTGGCCGTACCATGCGCCGTTCTGGATCGAGGCCGACGCGCCCTGGCGCGGGCCTTCGCTCTCGCCCCTCCGGCGCTTGATGGTCGCCCAGGATACAGGCTCGGCGATTGTCGGGCCGGCGCGCGCCGACATATTCTTCGGTACGGGCGAGACAGCCGGCGAACGCGCCGGCGACATTCGCCACGACGCCGACTTTACGGTTCTGCTTCCCGTCGGAGCAGCGCCGTGAAGGAGGTTTCGCGCGACAGAAGCGGTTCGGACCTGCGGCTCCTCACCGACGAAGAGATCGAACTGTGGCGCGCGGTCGCAAGGAGCGTCGCGCCGCGCAAAGGGGCGAGCTTGCCTTCGGCGCGAAAGCGGGCCGCGCCGGCCGCTGCGCCCAGAGCGGAGCAGCAGGCTGCGCCGCCCGTCTCCAAGCCGAGATCGCCGCCGTCCGCGCCGGCCTTGGCGCCGCTCGAAAAGCGCCTGAAGCGCCAACTCGCCCGCGGCGGCGCCGGGCCGGACGACGTCATCGACCTGCACGGCATGACAGAGGCGCAGGCCCATCGCGCGCTGCGCGGCTTCTTGATCTATGCGCAAGCGCGCGGCGCCCGGCTCGTTCTGATCATCACCGGCAAGGGCGAAGGCAAAGGCGCGCCGCGACCGCTCTGGGCCGAGGAGACCGGCGCGCTGCGCCGCCTGACGCCGCATTGGCTGCGCGCGCCCGACTTGCGCGCCATCGTGCTCGGCTTCGAGGAAGCCGGCCGCAGCCATGGCGGGGCCGGGGCGCTGTATGTGCGGCTGCGGCGGGCGGAGCGCGCAGGGTGAGCGACGCCGTTCTTCCCTGAGTCTTGCTAGAGCGATGATATCCGCCCAAGATATCCAGGAAACATCAGATATTGTGGCCAACATGCAAGTCTCCAAATGGGGGAACAGCCTTGCCGTGCGCTTGCCCAAGAAGCTTGTCGAGGAGCTTCGCCTTGCGCCGGGCGACGAACTCGCCGTCGTGGCGGCCTCGAAGGATGAACTCGTCGTCGAGAAGCGCGACCGCCGCACGGAATTTCTCGAGGCGATGAAACAGTTTCGATTCGATTTGCCTCCCGGCTACAAGTTCGAACGCGACGAAGCGAATGAGCAGTGACGGCGTTCTTCGACACCAACATTCTGATCTATGCTTTCGCCAACGACGAGGCGAAACGGCGGCGCGCGCAGCACGTTCTTGCTGCAGGAGGCGTCATCAGTGTGCAAGTTCTCAACGAATTCGCCAACGTGTTGCACAAGAATCAGCGGCAAGAATGGCCGCGGATCGAGGCTGCGGTCGCCGTCATCGAGAGATGGTTCGCATCTATTCGACCGCTTACGCTCGATACGCATCGCGCCGCTCGTACGATCGCTCGAGATCACGGGCTTTCACTCTACGACGCTCTGATCGTCTCCTCGGCGCTCGAAGCCGGTTGCGAGATGCTTCTGACCGAGGATATGAACCACGGCGACGCGATCGAACGGCTGACGATCCGCAATCCCTTCCGTGATGACGAGCCATGTACGCGTAACGCTAGCGTACGGTCGAGATTCCTGACGCGAAGCGACGGTCGCTTTTAATTCGCGAGGAGCGCGTCAAATCGTCGTTGACCTGTTACGCTCCAAATGCGACAGACCTCCTCAAACCTCAGGGCGCCTTTCTTGATGACGGACGAACATATCGAAGTGCTCGGCCTCGGCAATTCGCTGGTCGATTTGTTTGCGCATATCGAAGAGGATTTTCTCGTCAAAGAGTCGATGCAGAAAGGCGCGATGATCCTCATCGACGAAGAACGCGCCGAGCAGCTCTATAAACGCATGGGCCCGGCGACGATCGTCTCGGGCGGCTCGGCCGCCAATACGATCGCCGGCGTGCGCTCGCTCGGCGTCCGCAGCGCCTATATCGGCAAGGTCAAGGATGACGAGCTCGGCCGCGCCTTCATTCACGACATCAGGGCGAGCGGCGTCAAGTTCGACGTGACGCCCGCGGCGAACGGGCCGGCGACCGGGCGCTGCCTCAGCTTCATCACGCCGGACGGCGAGCGAACGATGAACACCTATCTCGGCGCGAGCCAATTCCTGTCGCCGAGCGACCTCGACGAGAATTTGGTGCGCGAAGCGCGCATCGTCTATCTCGAAGGTTACATGTGGGATCGGCAGGCGGCCAAGGAGACGTTCCAGAAGGCCGCGCGCCTCGCCCATGCCGCCGGCGCGCGCGTCGCGCTGACCCTATCGGACTCCTTCTGCGTCGACCGCTTCCGCGCCGAGTTCCTCGATCTCATGCGCTCCGGCCTGGTCGATACGATCTTCGCCAATACCGAGGAAATACGCTCCTTGTACCAAACTGCGGATTTCAAGACCGGGCTCGAAGCCTTGCGCGCCGAAGGCGTGCTCGGCGTGGTGACGCGGTCCGAGCATGGCTCGATCGTCGTCGAGGGCGAGGCGACCTACGAAGCGCCGGCCTTTCCGATCGATCGCCTCATCGATACGACCGGCGCCGGCGATCTCTTCGCCGCCGGCTTTCTCGCCGGGATGGCGCGCGGCGCCGATCGCGTGAAGTCCGCCAAGCTCGGCGCGCTCGCCGCCGCCGAGGTGATCCAGCATCTCGGCGCCAGACCGCAGGCGCGGCTGGCGGATCTGGCGGCGGAGAATGGGTTGGCGGTGTAGGGGCGGGATCGCGATCGGCTGTCTCGAGCCGCAATCCCGTCTGGAAGAAGCTCGTCGCCATGAAGAACATTTTCTTGCGCCCGAAATGCATAATAATATGGCGCCGCTCAGCTCGCGCCCGCCTGATGACCAGGCGACATGAGGCAAATTCGAACGCCTACGCACATGCCGGAGCGAGTCGGTCGCATAGGCTATTGGGAGGAAGAACGATGAAGGCCTCTGGTTTGAGTTTCAGGGCCGCGGTTATTTTCGCGATGCTTGGCATGACCTGGGGCATCGTCATGGCCATCTCGGAGGACCATGCCGCGATGCCGGCGCACGCCCATCTGAACCTTCTGGGCTGGGTGTCGCTGTTCCTCTTCGGGCTGTTCTATCGGCTGCATCCGGCTCTCGAAGCGTCGCGCCTGGCGCTGGCGCAGGTCGCCTTGTGGATTGCCGCGACGGCGATCCTGACGACCGGCGTGGGCCTGATTACGGCCGGCCAGCATGCCGGCGATCCGATCGCGGGGGTCGGCGCGTTTTTAGCTCTGGCGGATATGGCGCTTTTCGCCGCGCTGGTTTTTGGCCGTCACGCCGACGCCGCGTCCGCCGCAATCAGTCCGGCCGTCGCAGCGGAATAATTCGGCGAGACCTCGCCAAGGCCCGTGGCGCCGCTCTGGACGCGCTTCTAACGGGTCCTGTTCGATTCGCCTGCTCGGTTCGCGATACGGGCGCGAGCGGCGGCGAGGCCGAACCGGATCGGCGACGCGCAGACCTTCTCCGAGCGCCGCGCCATGCGGTAGTCTTTCGACCAGAGGACGGCGTCTTCGCTGACCGGATGGGCGGATCAGTCTACTGACTTTATAGTTTATCTTGACACCTGTTGGACGCCGGTTCTAGCTTCAAAAAGCGGTCATTCAGCCGCGATCGGCTCTCCTCGCATGGGGCTCTGCGCGTTGTAACGCGGACCAGCGACGGCGCGGCTAATCTCCCGTTTCGAAAAACATAGGCCTGAGCATGTCGATCTTTTCTCTTTCCGCCTTCGGAAGCTTGGCGAAGCGCGCCGCCCTCGCCGCGGCCCTGAGCGCGTTCGGCGCGGCCGCGGCCCTCGCCCAGGCGGCGAGCGGCGAGCCGGTGACGATCGGCGTCAGCGGGCCGCTGACTGGGCCGAACGCGCAATATGGCGCGCAATGGAAGAAGGGCTTCGACCTCGCCCTCGAAGAGGTCAATGCGAAGGGCGGCGTCAAAGGCCGGCCGCTGCAATATGTGTTCGAGGACAGCCAGGCCGATCCGCGCCAGACCGTCGCCATAGCGCAGAAATTCGTCAGCGATCCGAAAATCGTCGTCGAAGTCGGCGATTTCTCGAGCACCGCCTCGATGGCGGCTTCGTCAATCTATCAGCGCGCCGGGCTGGTTCAATTCGGCTTCACCAATTCTCATCCGAACTTCACCAAGGGCGGCGACTATATCTGGAGCAATTCGGTCAGCCAGGCCGACGAGCAGCCGCGGCTCGCCAAATACGCCGCCGATCTCGGCTTCAAGCATCTCGCCGTACTCTATCTCAACACCGATTGGGGCCGGGCGAGCGAGAAAATTTTCGGCGAAGCCGCCAAGGGCTATGGCATGGACGTCGTCGCCTCGGAAGGCTATCAGCCCGACGAGAAGGATTTCCGCTCGACTCTGGTGCGGGTCCGCGACGCCAAGCCGGACGCGATCGTGCTCATCTCGTACTATGCGGACGGCGCGCTGATCACGCGCCAGATCCGTTCGGTCGGGCTGACCACGCCGATCGTCGCCTCGGGCTCGATTTATTCGCCGAAATTCATCGAGCTCGCCGGCGAAGCGGGCAACGGGGTCTACACGGAATCGAATTTCTTCCCAGGCGATTCCCGGCCGGAAGTGCAGAACTTCGTCGCAAAATTCCGCGCCAAGTACAACGAGGAGCCTGACGATTTCAACGCTGTCGCCTATGACACGATCATTCTCCTGGCGGATGTGATGAACCAATATGGGATCGACCGCACGGCGATCCGCGACGGGCTGGCGAAGATCAAGGACGTGCCGAGCGTGATCTACGGCAAGGCGACGTTCGATCCGCAGACGCGGCGCGTCGCCGGCGCGCGGGCGGTTTATCTTGTGGTCAAGAATGGCCAGTTCACACTGTGGGACGGGAAGAAGCCTTCGGCGGGCTGACGCTCCGGCCAATCGACAATGTCATTCCCGCGAAAGCGGGAATCCAGAGCCGTTGCGCTTGAAGGTCAGCTCAGCCCGGATCCCAGCTTGCGCGGGAATGACAAGCGCGTTTCATTGATCGTCGGGGATTTAAGCATCCTTGAGCTCGTTCATCGATTACACCGTCAACGGCCTGGTCGTCGGCAATATCTATGCGCTGCTCGCGGTCGGGCTGGCGCTGATTTTCGGCGTCGCCAACCTGATCAATTTCGCCCATGGCTCGGTCTATACTTTCGGCGCCTATATCGGCTGGGCGGCGGTTACGTTTCTGCATACGCCGTTGCCCGTGACGATGCTGATCGTCTTCGTCGCCTGCGCCGGCCTAGGCGTCGTCATCGAGCGCGTCGGCTTGCGGCCGCTGCAGGGAAAGGCGCGGATTGCGCCGCTGCTCGCGACGATCGGCCTCAGTTTCGTCCTCGATCAACTCGTCCAGCTCGTCTTCTCGCCCGATCCGCGCGCCGTGCCGAGCGATCTGCCCGACTGGCGGCTCGCCGTCGGCGACGGCTCGATCGGCGCGATGGACATTCTGATCGCCGCGGTCGGCCTCGCCAGCGCGGCCTTGCTCTATGTCTTCCTGCGTTTCACCAAGCTCGGCTTCGCCGTGCGCGCCACCGCCCAGGATCGCGAGGCGGCGCAGCAGATGGGCGTCAATGTCGACGCGGTCAACAGCGCCGTCTTCGCCATCGCCTCCGCGTTGGGCGGCCTCAGCGGCCTGCTGGTCGGCATGTATTACAACCACATCGATCCGGCGATGAGCTTTCAGGCGACCCTGAAAGGGGTGGTCGCGCAAGTGATCGGCGGCGTCGGCAATGTGCCGGGCGCGATCGTCGGCAGCCTGCTGCTCGGCCTGACCGAGAGCTACGGCATCGCGCTGCTCGGCACCACGTACCGCAATCTCTTCGCCTTCGTGCTGCTGATCGCTTTTCTCCTCTGGCTGCCCAATGGCCTGTTCGGCGGCCGCGCGACGATCCAGAGCGAGCCCCTGGTCGGCTCCTTCATCGCGCCGAGCCGGCCCATTCGCCTGCCGCGCTGGGCCGTCGCCGCGCTCGCGCTCGCGGCTTTCGCGCTGCCGCTGGCGACGAGCGCGCCATACCTGTTGCAGACTCTCACCAACGCCTGGCTCGCGGCGATGCTCGCTCTGAGCCTGACGCTGATCGCCGGCACGGCGGGGCAGATTTCCTTCGGTCATGCCGGGCTGCTGGCGATCGGCGGCTACGCCTCGGCGCTGCTCGCGCTCGATCTCGGCGCGCCGCCGATCCTGTCCATTCCGGCGGCCGGCTTGATCACGGCCGGGCTCGGCGCGCTGCTCGTCTTTCCCGCCTTCCGCCTGCGCGGCCATTACATCGCCATCGCGACCTTGGCGATCGGCGAGATCGTCAGCCTGGTCATCCTCAATTGGGAGGGATTGACAGGCGGGGCGATGGGGCTCACCGGCATCCCGCCGCTGTCGTTTCTCGGTCAGGACATTTTCTCCAATCGCGCGATTTACTGGCTGTGCCTCGCCATTGTCGTCTCTTTGGCGGCGCTGCAGGCGCGGTTCCTGAATTCGCATTTCGGCAGAACGTTGCGCGCCGTGCGCGAGGACGAGATCGCCGCGCGCTCCTATGGGATCAAGCTCGACCGCTATAAGGGGCTGGCCTTCGCCTTCGGCGGCTTCGGCGCCGGCGTCAGCGGCGCGATCGCCGCCCACCTCTATTCGTACCTGAACAACCAGACGTTCGATTCGCAGCTCTCGCTGCTCGCTCTGACCATGGTCATTCTCGGCGGCATGGGGAATGTGCTTGGCGCGATTGTCGGCGCGGTCGCGCTGGTCGGACTGCCCGAGCTGTTTCGAGTCGCTGCTGAATATCGCATTCTGATCTACGGCGTCGTTCTGCTGCTGCTGATCCGCTTCCGGCCGCAAGGCCTGCTGGGTACGGTCTAGGCGATGGCGCCGCTGCTCGACATTCGCGGGCTCACGCGCCGGTTCGGCGGCGTCGTCGCGGTCAAGGCGCTCGACCTTACGGTCGGCGAGGGCGAGTTTGTCAGCCTGATCGGGCCGAACGGCGCCGGCAAGACGACGACGTTCAACATGATCAGCGGCCTCGAACGGTTGGACGGCGGCGAGGTCCGTTTCGCCGGGCGCTCGATCCAGGGCCTGACGCCGGAAGCGATCGCGGCGCTCGGCCTCGCCCGCACGTTCCAGCACGGCCGCGTCTTCGCCAATCTCAGCGTCGAGGACAACGTGCTGCTCGGCGCGCATACGCGGCTGCGCGCGGTGAAGCCGCGCCTGCCCGTCATCGGGCCGCTCGCCGAACTCGTTCTCGCCCTGGTTCGCCCGCCCGCGGTCAAGAAAGAGGAGCAAGCGCTGAAGGCCGAAGCGCGCGAGATTCTCAATCTGTTCGGCGAGCGCCTGACGCCGCGGCTCGATCATCCCGCCTATAGTCTTTCCTACGCCAACCGGCGGCGGGTCGAGATCGCCCGCGCGCTGGCGCTCAGGCCGAGGCTGCTGCTGCTCGACGAGCCGACCGCCGGCATGAATCCGACCGAGACGGCCGAAATGCAGGCGCTGATTGCGACGCTGAAGGGTCGCGGCGTGACCATCCTGCTGATCGAGCACAAGCTCGACCTGGTCATGCAGCTCTCGGACAGGGTTTATGTGCTCGATGACGGCGTCAAGATCGCCGAAGGGCCGCCTGAGAAAGTACGAAACGATCCGGCCGTGATCGAAGCCTATCTTGGCCATCGCGAAATCGGCCGCGCTGCATCCTCCGTCGAGGTGGTCGCGTCATGAGCGAAGCGCTGCTCCGCCTCGACCGCGTCAACACGTTCTATGGCCCGGTGCAGGTTCACTTCGACCTGTCGCTGCAAGTCGGCCGCGGCCGCATCGTCTCGCTTCTGGGCGGCAACGCCAGCGGCAAGTCGACGACGATGAAAATCATTCTCGGGCTCCTCGCGCCGCGCTCGGGAACAGTGGAGTTCGACGGCGCCCGGATCGACGGTTGGCCGACTCATCGCGTGATCCGCGCCGGAATCGGTTCGGTGCCGGAGGCGCGGCGCATCTTCCCGCTGATGAGCGTGCGCGAAAATCTGCTGATGGGCGCCTATGGCCGCGCCGACCGCAAAGCGGTCGGCGAAGACCTGGAGCGGATGCTGACGTTGTTTCCGCGCGTCGCCGAGCGGATCAACCAGCGCGCCGGCGTGCTTTCCGGCGGCGAGCAGCAAATGCTGGCTATGGCGCGCGCGCTGATGGGGCGGCCGCGGCTCATCTTGATGGATGAGCCGACTATGGGCCTGTCGCCGCTCTTCGTCGATCGGGTGCTCGAATTGATCGCGGAGATCAATCGCCAGGGCGTCACCGTCTTCATGGTCGAGCAGAACGCCAATCTCGCGCTGCAGATCGCCCATGAGGGTTACGTGCTGCAGACGGGACGGATCGTCTTGCAGGGCGCCGCGGCGCTGCTGCGCGGCGATCCGCGCATTCGCGAAGCCTATCTCGGCGGCGCGGCGGCGGCGTGAAGGAGGGCGCGACTATGGTCATCAACGCGCCGTCATTGCGAGCGAAGCGAAGCAATCCACTCGAAGGACTGAGGCTTGCGAGTGGATTGCTTCGGCGCTGCGCTCCTCGCAATGACGGAGCTGGGGATATCTTATGACCGCACCCGTTGAACCCAAGAAGCTGGGCTTCTTTACGAGATTGCTCGACCGAACCAGCGCCGTCGAGCGCTATCGCCTGGCGACGGAGCAAATCGTTCACGCCGAAAGCCGCGGCTTCGATTCCGCCTGGATCGCGCAGCATCATTTCGACGAGAACGAGGGCGGTCTGCCGGCGCCCTTCGTCTTTCTCGCGCAAGCGGCGGCGCGGACCTCGACCATTCGTCTCGGCACCGGCATCGTAACCTTGCCGCTCGAAGAGCCGGTGCGGGTCGCCGAGGACGCGGCGGTATTCGATCTTATTTCGGGCGGCCGCCTGGAATTGGGGCTCGGCTCAGGCGGCACGGCGAGCGCCTTCGCCGCCTTCGGCCATGACAGCGCGGATCGCGCGGCGATCTTCGACAAGCACCTGAAAACGGTGCGCGACGCGCTGGCCGGCGCGCCGCTTGGCGGCGGCAACAGGCTCTACCCGGCCGCGCCGCATCTCCTCGGTCGAATTTGGCAAGCGACCTTCTCGGTCGGCGGCGGAATTCGCGCCGGCAAGGCCGGCGACGGCCTGATGCTGTCGCGCACCCAGCCGCGCCCGAAAGATGCGCCGAGCGCCTCGCTCGCCGATCTGCAGCATCCGATCATCGACGCCTATCTCGAAGCCCTGCCGCAAGGCCGCGGCCCGCGCATCCTCGCATCGCGCACGCTGTTCGTCGCCGACGACCGCGAGGAGGCTTTGCGTCTCGCCGATATTGGGCTGCGCCGGGTCGTCGACCATTTCGTCGCCATGGGGCAGGTCCTTCCGGGACGATCGCTTGAGGACCTCATCGCCGCTTTCGACGTCCATGTCGGATCGCCGGACGACGTCGTCGCCTCCCTCCGGGCCGACAGCGTTCTGGAGCGCGCCACGGAGATCGTTTTCCAGGTCCACTCGATCGACCCTCCGCATCCGTTTATCCTGCGCTCGATCGAGTTGATCGCCGAGAAAGTCGCCCCGGCGCTCGGCTATTTTGAGCGCGGTTTGACGTTTCCGCGCGGAAGGCAATCGAGCCCGGCTCCTCTTTTGGGCGCAGCGGCTCCTGGATTTCCGCGCGCGCGGGAATGACAGCGAAGGAAGGGACTGCTCATGAGCGAAACTGAGCCTGACGTGATCGATGTCTTGGCCGGCGTCGAGAAAGGCTCGCGTCTCGACGAGGTCCGCGCGCAGCGGCAAGAGGCGCGAGAGAACGCGCAGAAGAGCTTTCAGACGCTCTTCGCGCCGAAGCATCCAGGCGGCGTGACGGTCGCGGAGCGCTACGCGGTCGCGACATTCGTCGCGGGTCTGCATCGTGACGCCGCTGCGCTCGCCTTCTATCGGAGCGGCCTTGCCGCGAAAAGCGGGCGCGACGCCCTGATCAAAGCGATCGAGGCGGAGATCGCGCGCGGCGTAGGCCAGGGCCCCTATGGCGCCTATCCGCGAGGACCACTGAGCGCGGAGGACAAGGCTGGGCCGACGCATCGCATCGCCGAAGCGAATCGGGCCGCGCTCGGCCCGCGTCTCGCCGCGGCGTTCGAACATGCGCATCTGCTTGTCTTTCATCCGCGCGATTCGGGCCCGGCGGCGCTGCAGTCGCTCCTGGACGCCGGCTGGTCGACGAACGAGATCGTCACATTGTCGCAGCTCGTCTCGTTTCTTGCGTTCCAGATTCGAGCGGCGGTGGGCTTGCGCGCCCTGCAGGCGGCGTCGACAGAAAAGGACTAACGAGGCGCATCATGACGGAGAAGGTCATCGCAAATCGCAGGGCGATCGTCCCGCCGCCTTCACGCAGGACGAGCTTGGCTGGAGGCCCTGGCTCGAACCCTTGTCGGAGGATCAGTTGACCGATCGCCACTGGGCCGGGTTGGTCGACGCGTCGCGGGCGAAATCGCCTTATTTCATGCTGCTGGCGCGCGATCCGGAAATTCTCGAGGCGCGCACCAAGACGGACAAGGATATTTTCTACAATCCGGTCGCCGGCCTGCCGCGCGCCGAGCGCGAGCTGGCGGCGACCGCCGTGTCGCGCGAGAACGGCTGCATCTTCTGCGCCTCGGTCCATGCCCGCTTCGCCTCGACCTATTCGAAGCGGCGCCGCGAGGTGCAGCGCCTGCTCGACAAGGGCGTCAAGGCCGATCTCGACGAACGCTGGCGCGCGATCGTCGCCGCCGCGGCGGCGCTCGCCCGCACGCCGGCTTCGTTCGGTACGGGCGAAGTGGAGGAGCTGCGTCGAAACGGGCTTGACGATCTCGCCATCGTCGACGTCGTCTACAGCGCGGCCTTCTTCAGTTGGGCCAATCGCCTGATGCTATCGCTGGGCGAGCCGATTCCGGCGGGGAAAGGCTGAGGCCAAGCCAAAAAAGGGCGCTCCGCCTCAATGCGAGGAGCCAGAGATGCGCATCGCGCCCGTCGTCCATAGACGCGACCCGCCGAGGCAGGGCTATGGCGACGACGCGATCCATTCATAAGCCCGAGCCCTTAGAGCGGATCGCTTCGCCTCGCTCGCGATGACGGGTACGGTCACCCGACCTTGCGCGCCGCCATGTCCGCGGGCGCTTCGAGCGCCGCGGCGACGGCGTCGTCGACTCGCTCGAGCCAGACGAATTCGAGCTGCTGGCGCGCTTCGTCAGGGATGTCGTCGAAATCCTTGCGGTTGCGCGCCGGCAGCATGACGCGGGTGATTCCCGCGCGATGCGCGGCCACGACTTTTTCCTTGATCCCGCCGACCGGGAGGACGAGGCCGCGCAGGCTGATCTCGCCGGTCATCGCGGTGTCGCCGCGCACGGTGCGGTCGGTGAGCAGCGAGACCAGCGCCATGAACATGGCGACGCCGGCGCTCGGCCCGTCCTTCGGCGTGGCGCCGGCCGGCACATGGATGTGGATGTCCGTCTTCTCGAAACGATTGGGATCGATTCCCAACGAAACCGCCCGGTTCTTGACGATGCTCAGCGCGGCTTGCGCGCTTTCGCGCATCACTTCGCCGAGCTGACCGGTCAGGATCAAGCGCCCGGCGCCCGGGGTCGCGGTCGCCTCGATGAACAGAATGTCGCCGCCGACCGGGGTCCAGGCGAGGCCGGTCGCGACGCCCGGCACGCTGGTGCGCATCGCCACTTCGTTCTCGAAAGGCGGCGGCCCGAGAATGGGAGCAAGATCCGCAGCGCCGATCGCGATCGCCCCGCGCTCGCCGTCGGCGATCCGCATCGCGGCTTGGCGCAGCACGCGGCCGATCTCGCGTTCAAGGTTTCTGACGCCGGCCTCGCGCGTGTATTGTTGAATGATCGCCTTGAGCGCTTCGTCGGCGACGCCGACCTGATCGGGTTTGAGGCCGTTGGCCTCCAATTGCCGCGAGACGAGATAGCGCCGCGCGATCTCGAACTTCTCGCTGGCCGTATAGCCGGCGAGCGCGATGACTTCCATCCGGTCGCGCAGCGGGCCGGGGATCGTATCGAGCACATTGGCGGTCGTGATGAATACGACGCGGCTGAGATCGAACGGCACGGCGAGGTAATTGTCGCGGAACGTGCTGTTCTGTTCGGGATCCAGCACTTCGAGCAGCGCCGCGCCCGGATCGCCTTGAATGCTCGCGCCGAGCTTGTCGATCTCGTCGAGCATCATGACGCAATTGCGCGCGCCGGCCTTGCGGATCGCCTGAATGATGTTTCCCGGCAGGGCGCCGATATAGGTGCGCCGGTGGCCGCGGATTTCGGCTTCGTCATGTACGCCGCCGAGGCTCACCCGTACGAATTTTCGGCCCATCGCGCGGGCGATCGATTGGCCGAGCGACGTCTTGCCCACGCCCGGCGGCCCGACGAAGCACAAGATGGGCGCCTTGCCGCCGGGCGCGAGTTTGCGCACGGCCAAATATTCGATGATGCGGCGCTTGATCTTTTCGAGCCCGAAATGATCCTCGTCGAGGATGCGTCGCGCCGCGGCGATGTCGATCGGCGCCTCTTCCGGCAAGCTCCAAGGCAATTCGATCAGCCAATCGAGATAGGTATGGATCATGCCGTATTCGCCGGCCGCTTCCGGCATGCGCTGCAGGCGCTTCAGCTCCTTGCGCGCCTGGTCCTCGACCTCTTTCGGCATGCCGGCGTTGGCGATCGCCTTGTCGAGTTCGGCGATCTCGGCGCCCTTGCCGTCGTCGGTCTCGCCGAGCTGCTTCTGAATCGCCGCCAATTGCTCGCGCAGCAGAAACTCTCGGTTGCGCGCGTCGAGCGACGCCTTGGTCTCGCGGCCGATCTCTTGCGACAGACGAAGGACCTCGATCCGATGCGCGAGGAGGCGCGAGACGCGATCCAAGCGCGGGATGATGTCCACGATCTCGAGAATTTCCTGCTTTTCGTCGGCAGTCGCGTCCATGAAGGTTGCGACCATGTCGGCCAGGGCGGTCGGCGTCTCGACGCTGCGAATGGCCGCGGTCAGCTCGGCCGGCGCTTGCGGGATGAGCTGGACGGCTTCAAGGGCCTGGTTGCGGAGATGGACGAAGCGCGCTTCGATCTCGGCGGAAGCGCCCGCAGGCTCCGGAATTCTCTCGGCGCGCGCCACAAAGAATGGCCAACCGTTGACATAATCGAGAACGCGAAAGCGCTGCTCGCCTTGGCAGACGAGATGATGCGCGCCATCCGGCGTGGTCACGTAGCGGACGATATTGGCGACGGTGCCCATCCGGTGCATGTCGATCGGGATCGGGTCTTCGGCTTCGGCGTTGCGCTGCATCAGCACGCCGACCGGCTTCTGCTCGCGCACCGCCCGCTGCGCCGCCAGGATCGAACGCGGCCGGCCGAGCGCGATCGGCAGCACCATGCCCGGGAAAAGAACCAGGCCGCGGACCGGTACGATGATCAGGCCGTCGGCCGGCAAGGCCGGCGACGCAGCCGCCGCCGCGCCGCCCGCGTCGGCCGAGTTCAAGAGATCGGCGTCAGTCATCCTCGGCTCCCGACTTCTTCAATGTCACCAGAAGGCAGCCCTTCCCATCCGAGCGATGAATGGCGCTGTATCGCCCCGGCGGCAGGCGAACGCGGCGTTCAAAACGGCCTTGCGGCAATTCGAGGCGATGGATGATTGCGGTCCGCATCTCGGCCGGAAACTCGCGTACCCCGGAAAAGACCAATTCGCCGCCGTCGAGCGTGATCTGAGCCTGGTCAAGGTCGACTCCCGGCAACGCGACGAGCACCAAGACGGCGCGGTCGGTCTCCAGTACGTCGACCGGCGGCTCCCACGCGACGCGCGAGCCGGTCGGCCGAATGAACTGCCGATGCATGCGCTCGGCGCGCGCCAGCATGTCCAGAGCTTCCGACCACGTCCAATAACGGGAGAAGCGCGAATCCATCATTCACCTGCCCGCGGCGCTAACCGCAAATAACGCGAAGGTTCGACGCGTGTTCAGAGTAACCGGTTCGGCGCCGGGGCGCCACGCCAAGCTTTCCCCCGCCGCGACGCCAACGTTCGGCCAGAAACAAATGCTCGGCCGATCGACATGAATCGAGAGCGTCCGCGCGGCGCATCGATGATGACGACTCGTCCGCGCCGCTCTCTCGTGGGGTCGATGCGGCGGCGACTCGGCGTTTGGCGGGGAGGCAATTAAGATAGGCTTCGCGTCGCCTTCGTTCCGCGTCGTCGAGGAGCTGACAATGAGATGGTCGGTCACGATCGGCCGCTTCGGCGGAACGGCGGTGAAGGTTCACGCGACGTTCTTGCTGTTCCTGGCTTGGATTTGGTTCAGCGCGCTTTTTCAAGAGGGCGCTGCGGCCGCATGGCGCAGCATCCTCTTTGTCTTTCTCTTGTTTGTCTGCGTCACTCTGCACGAGTTCGGACATATCGTGGCGGCGAGGCGCTACGGCGTCCACACGCCCGAGGTCACGCTTCTGCCGATCGGCGGCGTCGCCAGCCTCGAGCGCATTCCCGAAAAGCCGAGCCAGGAGCTGGCGGTGGCGATCGCCGGACCTATGGTCAACGTCGTCATCGCCATTGTCCTGTTCGCCATAATCGGCCGGATCGATCCGGACGCGGCGGCGCGACTCGACGATCCGCATATTTCGCTGATCGCCCGGCTCGCCGCCGCCAATCTCGCATTGGTCATTTTCAATTTGATCCCCGCTTTCCCGATGGACGGGGGACGCGTGTTGCGGGCGCTGCTCGCCATGCGGTTCGGCGCGGCCAGGGCGACGCAGATCGCCGCCTCGATCGGGCAAGCGTTCGCTTTCGCCCTGGGTTTTCTCGGCTTATTCGGCAATCCTCTGCTGATTTTCATCGCGATCTTCGTCTATGTCGCGGCGGCGGGCGAAGCGCAAATGGCGGGGCTGAAAGACGCGGTGCGCGGCTTGGCCGTGCAGGACGCCATGGAGACGCGCTTCACCGCCATACCCGCCGGCGCCAGGGTCGCGGATGCGGTTCAGATCCTGCTCGCGACAGGCCAGGACGAATTCCCGGTCGTCGACGGCGCCGGGCGGCCGCTCGGGGTCCTGGTCCGCGACGACATCATCGCCGCCCTCGGCCGGAACGACAATGAAATGGCGGTGTCCGACCTTGCGCTCAAGCCGGCCGTGACCGTGAATCCGACGGCTGGGCTTGAAGCCGCCGTCGACCGGCTCGCCCCGAGCCGCGATGCCGCGCTCTGCGTCGTCGATCCGTCCGGCCGGCTGGTCGGGCTCTTCACCCGTCAGAGCCTGACCGAGATCATGATGATCAAATCCGCGCAGCCAGGCTGGCGGCCGCGGCGGCCGATTGTTTCCTAAGTCTCGGGGAAGGCTAAGCCGCTTCCTGCAGAAGAGGCGTCTCGGCGCCGAGATGGGCCCGCGCCGTCAGCGGCAAATGATCCGACGCCCGGCGCGCCAATGGCGTGTCATGGGCGGCGATTTGGCCGATCAAGCCGGTCGGCCAGCCGAAAATGCAGTCGAGCGGCAAGACCGGCCGGCGCGAGGGAAAGCTCAAGACCGTCGGCGCCGGGCCGAAGGTCGGTTCGAGAATTTCGAGCGCCGAGCGCCTTCGGCGGCGCCATTCGTTGAGATCGCCCAGCAGGATCGTGTTCATCGGCGGCAAATCGCGGAAGGCGGCGAGCAGCGCCAGGGCCTGGTCCATCCGTGAGCGGCGGAGCAGGCCGAAATGAGCGGCGATGACGCGAAATTCGCCCTCGCCGAGGTCGAGTTCGGCGACGATCGCGCCGCGCGGTTCGAATCCCGGCAATTTCAGCCGCGCGCGGCGATAGGATTTCGGCTCGCCGCGAACCAACAGCGCATTGCCATGCCAGCCATGCCGGTCGGGCGCGTCCGACTGGACCAGAAGATGCATGCCCGTCTCGCGCCGGATCGCGGCTGGATCAAGCAGGCCGCCGCGCCGTCCGAAGCGGCCGTCGACCTCCTGCAGGGCGATAAGATCGGCGGACATTTCGCCGATGACCGAAACGATGCGGTCCGGCCGCACCCGGCCGTCGGCGCCCCGGCATTTGTGAATGTTGTACGATGCGATTTTCATGACGGGCGGATTATCGACCCTTTTTATAAATAGGGAGCTAAGAGGCGCGCTGCAGCGTCCCGCAGCTTGATAAGAACGGGGCGGCCCTGGATTTCTTGCAAAGTCACCGGCTCGATCCGCTTTCGATCCAAAATCTCGCTCAAACGGCGCGCCAGATCGGCGCTGTAGCATTCCAACGCGATCTCGAAATTGAGGCGCAGGCTGCGGATATCCCAGTTCGGGCTGCCGATCAGGCTCCATTCGCCGTCGATCGTCAGCAGCTTGCTATGGTCGAAAGGCGGCGGTCCTCGCCATATCCGACAGCCGGCCTGTAGTAAAGGCTCGATATGGGCCCGCGTCGCCGCAGCGACGACGGGATGATTGTTGACAGCCGGCAGGACGATCTGAACGCTGACCCCGCGCAAGGCGGCCAATTGAAGCGCCGTGACCAAGGGCTCGTCGGGTAGGAAATAGGGCGTCGCGATCCGGATCGAACGCTGGGCGGAGTTGATCGCCGAAGAAAGCACAAGCGCGAGCCGGTCTTCCTCCTGGTCGGGGCCGGCGACAATCACGCGCGCCGCGTCGCCGCTCATCGGCGTAGCCGGAATCGGCGCGGCCGCGGCTGGCTTCTCGCCGGCGGCGAAGGCCCAATCCTCGTCGAAATCCTCGGCGATTTGCCGAACGACCGGGCCTTCGATGCGGAAATGGAGGTCGCGGACCGTGGTTCGCTTCGGCGTCCCGCTCAGGTTCTCGGCGCCGATATTCAAGCCGCCGATATAGGCCGCCGCACGATCGACTATGAGGGTCTTCTTGTGCAGCCGCAAATCCAAAAGCGGCATTTGCCAAGGCAGCGCCGAATGGAGAAAACGCGCGGCGGGGACGCCGTTCTTGCGCAGCCGGCGATAGGCGCGCGAGAACAGGAATCCGCCGCCGATTCCATCGATCAGAACGCGCGTCCGGACGCCTCTTCGGCGCGCGCGGGTCAGCGCCTCGATGAATTGGCCGCCAACTTCGTCGGTGCGGAATATATAGGTCGAAAGGGCAATTTCGGCTTTCGCGCCATCGATCGCTGCGATCATATGCGGATAAGCTTCGTCGCCGCTGTCCAAGATCGCGACCGCCTTGCCGAGGCTGATCTCCTCGCCGGTGATCCTGCCGACCGCGATCTTCAGCCGTTCGACGGGATCGTCCGAAGAGACGTCGCGGTCGAAAAAGGAGTCGACTGGTCGGTCGACGCCCATCAGGCGGCGGGCGCGCCGCTTGACGCGGCTGATGCCGAACCCGAGATAAAGCAGCGCGCCAAGGAACGGCGCCAGCCACGCGATGCCGATCCAGCCGATCGCGGCGCGTACGTCCCGCTTATGCAGCAGGACGTGGCACGTCACCCATCCGGCCAAAAGGACGTCGATCAGACCGACCAGGTCGGGAACCGAGGAGGACATAGAACCTCTCTGAACTGATCGCCTCTTAACCCTTAAGGGCGGCGAGGATCAATCTTCGGCTCCTCGGGTTTTGAGAATCGGGCGGCAAGCTTTATCGTCGCCAGCCGTCTTCGCGCGCGGCGAAACGGCTGTATCGAGCGAAAGGTTTGCAGTTTTGACGGCGTTTTCTTCGCTGTATCGACACGATTTCATCCGCATCGCGGCCTGCGTGCCGGAGGCGCGCGTCGCCGATCCGGAATTCGCCGCGGAGGCGACGTTGCGGCTCGCCGAAATCGGCGATCGAGACAAGGCCGCGCTGATGCTGTTTCCGGAGCTCGGCCTCTCGTCTTACGCGATCGACGATCTCTTGTTTCAAGACGCGCTGCTCGATTCCGTCGAGAAGGCGATCGATCGGATCCTCGAAGCCTCGCGCGGCCTGTTCCCGGCGCTTGTCCTTGGCGCGCCGCTGAGAATCGAGGGCCGATTGTTCAACGCGGCGGTGATCGTCCATCGCGGCGCAATTCTCGGCATCGTGCCGAAGGCCTATCTGCCGAACTATCGCGAATTTTATGAACGCCGCCACTTCACCGCCGGCGCCGGCGTGGTCGGGCGCGAGGCGACGATCGCCGGACGAAGAGCGCCGTTCGGCGTCGATCTTCTGTTTCGCTCGACGGGTTCGGCGCCGTTCGTTTTTCACGTCGAAATTTGCGAAGACATCTGGGTTCCTTCGCCGCCCTCGACCGCCGCGGCGCTGGCCGGCGCCGAAGTGCTTCTCAATCTCTCGGCGAGCAACATCACGATCGGCAAGGCCGATACGAGACGGCTGCTCTGCGCCAGCCAGTCTTCTCGGGCAATCGCCGCTTACGCCTATTCCGCCGCGGGTCCCGGCGAGTCGACGACCGACCTAGCCTGGGACGGGCACGCCGCCGTGTTCGAACTCGGCGATCTGCTCGCGGAAACCGAGCGCTTTCCGCGCGCTCCCGCCATGGCCGTCGCCGATATCGATCTCGGCCGTCTGCGCCAGGAGCGGATGCGGATGAACAGTTTCGGCGATTGCGCGCGCGCCGAGCTCGGCAGGGCGCCGCCTTTTAGAACCGCCACGCTCCAACTCGACGCGCCGAACGAGCCGGTCGCGTTGCAACGCGCGATCGAACGATTTCCCTTCGTGCCGGCGGATCCGACCAAGCTGCGCGCGGATTGCTACGAAGCGTACAATATTCAGGTGCAAGGCCTCGCCCAACGCCTCGCCGCGACCGGCGCCGAGCGCGCAATCATCGGCGTCTCCGGCGGCTTGGATTCGACCCAGGCGCTGATCGTCGCGGCGCGGGCGATGGATTTGCTCGGCCGCGAGCGCAAGAACGTGCTCGCCTACACCTTGCCGGGTTTCGCCACGTCCGAAAAGACCAAGGCCAACGCCTGGGCGCTGATCCGCGCGCTCGGCGCGACCGGCGAAGAGATCGACATCCGGCCGGCGGCGCAGCAGATGCTCACGGATATGCGTCACCCCTTCGCCAAAGGCGAGCCGGTCTACGACGTCACGTTCGAAAACGTACAAGCGGGCTTGCGCACCGACTATCTGTTCCGTCTCGCCAATCAGCGCGGCGGCATTGTCGTCGGCACCGGCGATCTTTCCGAACTCGCCCTCGGCTGGTGCACTTATGGCGTCGGCGATCACATGTCGCATTACAACGTCAACGCCTCGGTGCCGAAGACGCTGATACAGCATCTGATCCGTTTCGTCGCTGGATCGGGCGACGTCGATCAAGCGACGTCCGCCGTGCTGCGCGCTGTTCTCGCCACCGAAATCTCGCCCGAATTGACGCCGCCCTCGGCCGACCGGCCGATCCAGTCGACGCAGCAGGTCGTCGGCCCGTACGCGCTGCAGGATTTCAATCTGTTCTATCTGACGCGCTACGGCTTTCGGCCCTCGAAGATCGCTTTCCTCGCGCTCAACGCCTGGGGCGACGCCGAGCGCGGCTCATGGCCGGTCGACATCCCGAGTGAGGACCAGCGCGCCTATTCGCTGGCCGAGATCAAACATTGGCTGGCGCTTTTCCTCCGCCGCTTCTTCGCCAACCAGTTCAAGCGCTCGACCTTGCCCAACGGACCGAAAATCACGGCCGGCGGCTCGCTATCGCCGCGCGGCGATTGGCGCGCCCCGTCCGACGCGCGCGCCGATATCTGGCTGGCCGAACTGGAGGAGAACGTTCCCAAAGATTGATCGGCGATTTGGGCGCCGCAACGAGGCGAATTGGCGAAAATCGCCGCCGCGAATCGCGGAAACGGCGCTGAGCGGGCCCCAGGAACAGACGGCCTCGCGGCCTGTTTGAAGGCGGACGAGACTGCGTCTCGGCCGATCTCGCCACGCTTGCGGCCCTTCGAAGCGTCGCGACGGAGGCGGGATATCAGGCCTTGTCCGTTGGGATAAGCCTGCGCTCATGCTGCGCGAACCGAAGATAGTCAGCCGCGAGATTCGCATCGCCCCGCTCGACCTGCCAGGCGACCTCGCCGCGCCGGCGGAGCCGAAGGGCCTCGTCGTTTTCGCGCATGGCGGCGGCTCGAGTCGCCTGAGCCCGCGCAATCGCGCAGTGGCGGACGGGCTCAATCGCGCCGGTTTCGCCACGCTTCTCTTCGACCTGCTGAAAGCCGAAGAGGAGCGCGACCGGAGCAACGTGTTCAACATCGACCTGTTGGCCGAGCGCCTCAACTGGGCGATCGAATGGATCGGCCGCGATCCGGAATTGGCGAAATTGCCGCTCGGCCTGTTTGGCGCCAGCACCGGCGCCGCGGCGGCGCTGAAAGCCGCCGCTCGGCTCGGCGATCGCATCGCCGCCGTCGTCTCGCGTGGCGGCCGGCCCGATCTTGCCGGCGAGGCCGCGCCGCTTGTGCGCGCGCCGACGCTGCTGATCGTCGGCGGCGACGATGGGATCGTCTTGGATTTGAACGAGCAGGCCTTAGCCGCTCTGAAATGCACAAAAGCTTTGCGCGTCGTGCCCGGCGCCAGCCATCTTTTCTCCGAGCCCGGCGCGCTCGAGGCGGTCGGTCGCTACGCGGCGGAATGGTTTGCGAGCTATGTTCGGCGCGATATCGATCGTCGGGCGCATGAGGCTTAGGGAGGGCGGATATGCCGTTCCGGGATCGCGCGGAGGCCGGGCGCGGCCTCGCCAAAGCTCTGGCCGGCTACAAGGACGAACATCCGGTCGTCCTCGCCTTGGTCCGAGGCGGCGCGCCGGTCGCCGCGGAAATCGCGCGCGCGCTCGAAGCGCCGCTCGATCTGATCCTGGTGCGGAAGATCGGCGTTCCGTACCAGCCTGAACTGGCGATGGGCGCAGTGGTCGACGGCGCCGCGCCGCTGACCGTACGGAACGAGGAGGTCATCGGCGTCGCCGGCGTCACCGAGGGCGAGTTCGCCGCCATACGCGATCGCGAACTTGCCGAAATCCATCGTCGCCGCCAAAAATATCTCGCCGGTCGCGCGCCGATCGATTGGGGCGGCAGGACCGTCATCGTCGTCGACGACGGCGTCGCCACCGGGGCGACGACGCGAGCGGCGCTGCGCGCGGCGCGCCGGCAAAATCCGGCGAGACTTGTCCTGGCTGCGCCGGTGGCGGCCAGCGCTGCGTTGCGCGAGCTCCGCGCCGAGGCCGACGAGATCGTCTGCCTGGAGGAGTACGAAAGGTTCGGCGCGATCGGCGCCTTCTATCGCGACTTCCGCCAACTTTCGGACGACGAAGTCGCCGCCATTCTCGCGCAATTCCCCGCTCCCGTCCCGGCGCCGCGGCCATGAGGTCGGAAAATTGGTCCGGCGTACGCCGTGGGCGGCGCTCCCGCCCAAGCTTGGACGGAATCGGCGCGGGCCGGGATTGCGCCTTGCGGAAATCGCACTATGTTGCATCCCATTCCCCCGCCTCCGGAGCCGTGAATGCCCGATCTCTCCGCCTTTCCGATCACCAAGCGCTGGCCGGCGCGGCATCCCGATCGGCTGCAGCTCTATTCGCTGCCGACGCCGAACGGGGTGAAGGTTTCGATCATGCTGGAGGAGATCGGGCTGCCTTACGAAGCGCATCTCGTCGATATCGGCAGGAACGAGAGCTGGACGCCGGAATTCTTATCGCTCAATCCGAACGGCAAAATCCCGGCGATCATTGATCCGAACGGCCCCGGCGGCAAGCCGATCGGCCTGTTCGAATCCGGCGCGATCCTCCTCTATCTCGCCGAAAAGACCGGCCAACTCCTGCCGAAGGATCCGGCGCGGCGCTACGAAACGATCCAGTGGGTCTTCTTCCAGATGGCGTTCATCGGCCCGATGTTCGGCCAGCTCGGCTATTTCTACAAATTCGGCGGCAAGGAGATCGAGGACAAGAGGCCGCTCGAGCGATACCGCGCCGAATCGAAGCGCCTGCTTCGCGTCGTCGAGACGCGGCTCGACGGCGCGCCTTGGATCATGGGCGACGAGTTCACCATCGCCGACGTCTCGATGCTCGGCTGGGTGCGCAATCTCATCGGCTTTTACGGCGCGCGCGACCTCGTCGCGTTCGACGAATTGGAGCGCACGCCGCGCTGGCTCGACCGCTGCCTGGCCCGGCCGGCGGTGCAGCGGGGGCTGGATATCCCGAAGCGGGGGTAAGCGCCGGTCGGTTGGCGAGGCTGGTCGACTTTTGCGCCGTTTTGGCCGACCTTATCTCGACGATCCCAGTCTCGAGGAGGCTTGAACGTGGCCGGGGGTAAAGAGGTCGTCATCTACGGCATCAAGACTTGCGAGACGACGACCAAGGCGCGCAAATGGCTGGACGGCCGCGGCGTCGCCTATCGCTTTCACGATTATCGCGTCGACGGCGTCGATCGGGCGCGACTCAAAGGCTGGGTCAAAGCGCTCGGCTGGGAGAAGCTTCTCAACAAGTCGAGTACGACCTTCCGCGCATTGCCCGACGCCGCCAAAGAAGGGCTGACCGAAGCGAAGGCTGTCGGCCTGATGCTCGAAAATCCGACCCTGATCAAGCGGCCGCTGCTCGAAGCTGGCGGCGCGCTGCTGCTCGGATTCAAGCCTGAGGCGTACCAGGCCGCGCTGGGCTGAAGCCTCGGCGCATGAAGCTGCGAAGCGCCTTCGCGAAAGGACGGCGGGCGATCTTCTCGAAGACTGCAGGGGTGGCGCGACGCCGCGAATGAGCTATGCTTCCGGTTCATCCGCGGCGGGGAGCGCTCATGAGCTATGTCGACAGCATTCTCGAACCTGGCGAGCAGGTCGTCTATCGCACGAGCGTCTCCTGGACCGTCTTCGGCCAAGCGATCGGGCTGGCGATCGCAGCGCTCGTCCTGCTGTTCGTCGCGACGAACCTCATCGGGACCGGCCTCGAGGCTTTCTTGCTCGCGATCGTCGTGATCCTCGCCGCGCTGGCCTTGGCGAGCTTCATCCGCGCTTGGTTCCGGCGCATGACGACGGAAATCGCGGTGACCGACCGCCGCATCATTCTCAAGAAGGGGTTCATCCGCCGGCATACGGTCGAGATGAACATGCAAAAGGTCGAGAGCGTCGATGTCGACCAGAGCTTGCTCGGGCGAATCTTCAATTACGGCAATGTCACCGTGCGCGGAACGGGCAGCACTTTCGAGACGATACGCAAGATCGATTCGCCGCTCAAGCTGAGGACGACCGTCACCGCGAGGTAAGGGCGCGCGCCTCCAGAAGCGACGAGCCCTGCTTGACTCACGCATATCTCCACGGTTATATGTCAACCGATAACCGGCGAGTTATTTGTCGCGAATGGCGAAGGCTCACGATGTGCTGTTCAGAACTCTCGCCGACCCGACGCGGCGGGCCATTTTCGAGCGATTGTGCCGCGACGGAGAGCAGACGGTCGGGGCGCTGACGGCTCGCGCCGGGGTGTCGCAACCGGCCGTCACGAAGCATCTCGTCGTCCTGAAGCGGGCCGGGCTGGTGCGCGACCGCCATGAAGGTCGCCAGACGCATTACAGCGCGCAGCTCGGCGCCTTGGCGCCGCTGATCGACTGGACGAGTCAGATGGCCGGCTTCTGGCAAAACCGGTTCGATCGCCTCGAAGATTTGCTCAAGAGAATGGACCAGTGAAGCGGAGCGCTTAATGAAGATCAAATTGACAAGCGTCTATGTGGACGATCAGGAAAAAGCGCTGCGCTTCTATACCGAAGCGCTGGGCTTGACGAAGAAGGCCGATTTCCGCCAGGGGCCGTTTCGCTGGCTGACGGTGGCGTCGCCGGAAGAGCCGGAAGGAGCGGAACTGCAGCTCGCGCTCAACGACGATCCGGCGGCTCAGGCGTATCAACGAGCGATATTCCAGCAGGGGCGCCCGGCGATCATGTTCTTCACCGACGACGTCAGCGGCGATTACGAGCGCATCAGAGCGCGCGCCGTCGAGTTCGTGCTGCCGCCGACCGAGGTCGCCGGCGCGACCATCGCCAAGCTGAACGACGGCTGCGGCAACCTCGTTCAAATCACCCAGCTCGCGCGCCGGTAGGGACGGCGCCGACGCGGCAGCTGCCCGGCGGCGGACGAAAGCGATGGATCAATGGCCGGATCGTCGAACGAAACGCGCATCGTCGTCGTCGAACGCGAGTTCCCGTTTCCGCCGGAGAAGATCTGGCGCGCGCTCACCCAGCCGCACCTGATCGAGGAGTGGCTCATGAGCAACGACTTCAGGCCCGTCATAGGCCATAGGTTCAATCTGCGCAGGAGCCCTCGACCGGATGTGAACATCGTCGTCGACTGCCAGGTCCGCATCGTCGAGCCGAACAAGACGCTGTCTTACACCTGGGACGCTATGGGTCTCGAGAGCGTCGTCACCTGGACTCTGACCCCGACCAGCGCGGGAACGCGCCTGCGCATGGAGCAGGCGGGCTTCCGGCCGGATCAGAGCCAGGCTTATCGCGGCGCCATTGCGGGATGGCGGCGGTTCTTCGAGCAGCTGGCGCAGGTCTTGGCGCAAGCGGAGTGACGGCGCCGTCTTTCAAACGAATCCTTTCAACGGAGATCGTAAATTGAATTGGAACATGTGGATTCGGCGGACTCATCGCTGGTTGTCGATCATTTTCACGCTCGCCGTCGCCGCCAACTTTGTCGCGATGGCGCTTGGCGGGCCTCCGGCATGGGTGGTCTATGCGCCGCTGCCGCCGCTATTTCTGATGCTTGCGACCGGCCTGTACCTTTTCGTGCTGCCCTATCTCGAAAAAAGGCGCGCCGATCGACGCGCCGCTTGAGGCCAGACGGGCAAAGCGCGTCGGACAGCTTGCCCGCGCCCATGCCCATTGTCTTGCTCCAATCAAAGCTCATATCCTCGCCACGCTCATATGTCGCGAAATGCGAAGGCGGCGCGTCGCGCCCGGAAGGCGCTTCGATCGGGAAAAGCGAATGGGCCTCTTTCTCAATCTCATTCTCCAGACGATCGTCTGGTTCGGCTTCATGGGCGCGGTCATTTTCAGCGCAGCGGGGACGATCAACTATTTCGGCGGTTGGCTCTATCTCGCCATCATGATCGCCGTCTCGATCGTCATGGGCGCCATTCTGGCGCGCGCCGACCCGGGCCTTTTGCGGGAGCGGCTGAAGCCGCCGATCCAGAAGGACCAGCCGCTTGCCGACAAGCTGATCCTCGTCCCCATCCTGCTCCTCCTTTTCGGCGGCATGGCCTTCATGGCGGCGGATGCCGCGCGCTGGCGCTGGTCGATCATGCCGCCTGTCGGGCAATGGGCGGGGTGCGCTCTCCTCCTCGCGGCGTTGGCCTTCATGGTCTGGACGATGCGCGCCAACAGCTTCGCCGCGCCGGTCGTCAAGATCCAGAAAGAGCGCGGCCAGAGGGTCGTCACGACCGGGCCTTACGCGATCGTGCGTCATCCGCTCTATTTCGGCGCTCTCTTTTATGTCGCCGCGACCTCGCTCGTCCTCGGCTCCTGGTGGGGCCTGGCGACGGTCCCGCTCGTCGCGCTCGGCTTCGCCATTCGCATCGGCGTCGAGGAGAAGGCGCTGCGCGAAGGACTGGATGGCTACGAGGAATACGCGAGGCGGGTCCGCTGGCGGCTCATTCCGTTCGTTTGGTAGGCTTTCGGTCGCGCGGCTGATCTTCGAAGCGGCTTGGGCTTGACGCCGAGCACGGCGACGGCATGCCGGAGAGGGCGCGTTCAGCGCTACGGTACGTCGGCGCTCCATCGCGGCGGCGCCCGTCACCGCCTGAAAATATAGACCGCGCCGCCCGCATCGTCGGATACAAGCACGGCGCCGTCCGGCGCCTCCTTGACGTCCACGGGCCTGCCGACGCCTCTGAGGAACGGCGCGACCGAGACCGGACGGCCGCCCTCGAAATGGACGCGCACGACCTCGCGCCCGACCGGAACCGACCTATTCCAGCTGCCGTGCTCGGCGACCAGGGCGTCGCCGCCGAGGCTGCGGAAGAAATGGATTCCGAGGGTTGCGACATGGGCCTGGAATTCGAAGACCGGCGGAATCTGCTGTGTGGGCGGCTCCGCATTCTCGAAACCTTTGAGCCGGATGCGGCCGCCAAAATAGGGGAAGCCGTAGAATCCGCCCGGCTGGAGCTCGTTCAATTCGTCGGGCGGGATATTGTCGCCCATCAGGTCGGCGCCGTTGTCGGTGAAGAACATGGTTCCGCCGCGCCAATCGAAGCCGACCGAATTGCGCACGCCCCAGGCGACGCGGCGAAGATCGCCGCCGTTCTGGTCCATGCTGACGATCGTCCCCGCCAGCCCGCGCGGCAGGCAGATGTTGCAGGGCGAGCCGAGCGAGACATAGAGGC
This sequence comes from Alphaproteobacteria bacterium, assembly GCA_021325385.1. Classification (GTDB taxonomy): domain Bacteria; phylum Pseudomonadota; class Alphaproteobacteria; order Rhizobiales; family Beijerinckiaceae; genus Roseiarcus. The sequence goes on along the minus strand of JAJPHH010000202.1, from coordinate 106,129 downwards.
GGCCGTCGGGGCCGATGCCGATAGTGCGCAGGCTGTGGACGCCCGAATTCGCCAGCCCGCCGGCAATGTCGCGCCTTCCGCTCAGAGCGCCGCCCGGCCCGATGTCAAATGCCGTGATCCTGTCGCGCGACGCGACGAACAAACGCCCGCCCGCGCAGGCGACCCCGTTCGGCGCCGAAAAGCCGGAGGCCGCGACGCGCGCCTCGCCGCCGCCGAGCGGCACCGCGTAGACCGAGGCGCCCTTGGTTCCGACGAACAGCGTATCGCCGCAGACCGCCATTTCGCGCGCGGCGGGAACGCGGGCGAGCAGCGCCGCGCTTGCGGGGCAAGGAGCGAGCGTCGCCCCGGCGGCGGCCGCCAAGGTCAAGCCGAGGGCGAGAAATCCGGCTTTGGGAGAAAAGGCGTTCATCGGCGCGTCCTCTCGGGCGGAGACTTTCGATTTGCCGAAGAGAATTGGCGCCGCTTATCCTTGGTTCCGGCTCGGCGCTCCGACCTGCTCCAGAGCGCTCGCCGGGCGAGTGAAGTGAACGTGATGGCCAAGAAGACGCCCGACAAGTCAACGAAGGTCGCGAAGACCGCCGCCTCCAGAAGGGCCGACGCCGAGCCGCGTCTTCTCGCGGGCGGCAACCCTCGGATCGCCAAAGGATACGGCGAAGCCTCCGTCGAGGCCTATATCGCGGCCATGCCGGGCTGGAAACGCGAGGTCGGGCGCCGCCTCGACGCGCTCATCGTCGCCGCCGTTCCGGGCGTGCGCAAGGCGGTCAAATGGAACTCGCCGCTTTATGGAATCGAGGGCCGGGACTGGTTTCTCGGCATCCATTGCTTCACGAATTACGTCAAGGTGGCCTTCTTCCGCGGCGCGTCGCTCCGGCCTGTCCCGCCCGGCGAGTCCAAGAGCAAGGATACGCGCTATCTCGACATCCGCGAGCACGATCAGTTCGACGAAGCGCAGTTCGTCGCCTGGGTGAAACAGGCCAGCCAATTGCCTGGCCAACGCATGTGAAGGGACGAAGATGAGCGACGAGCGCATGGTGTTCGCACATCTGATCGCGGCGATTCTCCTGGCGCTGGCCTGGGCGAGCCCGGCCGTCGCTGCGGACGGGACGGGCGCCGATTGCGGCGGTCTCGACGATCCCGACACATTCGTCATCGCCGATCCCCGCGGCTTGATCCAAGCGTGCAGCCGCGTCATCGAGGGCGCCGCGACGCCGCGCGAAAAAAGCATCGCCCTGATCAACCGGGCGAGCGCCTACCGGGCGAAAGCGATTTCCGCCAAGCCCGACGATGGTACGGCGGATCGCGCCGCTTCCGCCGCGGATCTCGACGAGGCGGTGCGGCTCGATCCGACCTTCGCCTTCGCCTATTACGCGCGCGGCCTCGGCGCCTTCTTCGACCCTGGCCGCAGCGGATTCGAGGATTTCGACGCGGCGATCCGGCTCGACCCGAATTTCGCGCCCGCCTATATCGGCCGAGCGAGACTTTACGGCCGCAACAACGATTATCGGCGCGCCGAGGCCGATTACAGCGCTGCGCTCCGGCTCGACGCGCGCCTCGCGCGCGCCTATCTCGGCCGCGGCGGCGCGCGGCGGATGAATGGCGACGACGACGGCGCGATCGCCGATTTCAGCGAGGCGCTGCGCCTCTCCGCCGCCTCTCGCGACGCCGCCGAGCGCAATGTTTCGCTCCACGCGGCCGAAAGCCGCGGCGGGACGTATTTCGCGCGCGGCGAGTTCGATCGCGCCGTCGCCGATTTCGACGACGCGCTGCGCATCGACCCGAAGGACCATTCCGCGCTCGCCCATCGCGCCCTCGTCGAATTGATGCGCGGCGCCCTCGATCAGGCGCGCGCCGACTTCGCCGAAGCAAGCGAGCTCGCGCCGGCCAACGCCGATATCGCGCTCTGGCGCGAAATCGCCGACCGCCGCGCCCACAGTCCCGGCCGCCTCGCCGATGCCGCCGCGAACTTCTCCAAATCCGTCTGGCCGGCCAGCGCCGTCCACGCCTTTCTCGGCGAGCCGAGCCCGCGCGCCATGCTCGACGAAGCCAGCGCCGCCCCCGACAGCTTTCCCGTCGTCAAGCAATGGCAGATCTGCCAGGCCCATGTGTTTGCCGGCGAGCTGGCGCTGCTGAAGGAGGCGAAGGGGGAAGCGGCCGAGGCGTTCGCGGCGGCGGAGAGGGCGTGCCCGAACGGCGCGCCGGAGCGAGGGGTGGCTGCGGCGGAGTTGAAGGGGCTGGGCGGGGCAAACTAAGCGGATAGTTTCCGGTTCGAGAGAAGCTATCGAACTCGCTCGCTTTCGATTCCTCGGACTTCCATCTACTGAAGCTTAAACACGAAGTCGAACTCGCGGCGTTCGCCATTGGTCCCAGGACGAAAGGAATTAGTTTGTCTATTCTTGATTAGGCTAGAATTGTGATACTCCGTTTTTACGGATAACCCTTGTTGTTTAAGTCCATGCTGAAGGCTACCTCTAACCCCCTCCAACAATGTTCGACTATCTAACTTGCCGCCGATTCTCACAACAATGGTGGTACCGGGAGAAAAGAGACGCGCACAACCGGCCCAAACCTCGGAAAGGAAGCTCCAATATGACATCACGTTAGAGTATCTGTCATCTCGGTTTACACGTGCCTTGGGGTACGGCGGCCCGCCAAGGAACCAAAGTCTCAGCCATTGATCCTCGGCGTAGTCAGTCGTATCGATGTACGGTGGAGAGGTGACTACCAACTTAACCTCTCCGGTATGCTCACGATAAAGAGATCCGGCTCTGCGAGCATCGGCAAGGCGAATTTTGCCCTTCATTTGAGGCGGGGAAATCCCGTATCGCATTTCCGCAACTGCCCGTAAGATGTTAAAAGTTTCCCGCTTCGGGGCAATATATCCGCGTTCATTCCACCACCGAACAGAATACTCTGGCTTTGTACTTATTGTGCGTGGCATCCGGTTGCTCAAGCAAAGTTTGGATTTATGGGATTCCCCGTGCAGCGAGCCAAGGACAAGCGCGGCTATGAAACGATCCACTTTGCTGACGCGCCAATTTAGATGAGTCCGCAAGAATTCAATTTCCTGATAAGTGGGCTGGCTGTAGCAAGCCGAAAAGAATTTCGTGGCGAAAGGCTTGACCGTCCGAATCCTCCAAAAAGCGCGCTCCAACTCATCTAGGCGCTCGAAGAGCTTCTCCTTCTGTGGTACGTCAATTTTTGCCCCTGTGACACAGGCTGCAACTTTGTTGATATCAGTACCGATAGCACGTCGACCATTCAACAAGCTTTCGAATAGTGTAGTTCCCCGTCCCGCGAAAGGATCGAGTACGAGCTCACCCGGCGAGGTAAAAGCCAACAGTTGGTCCAGGACAAAACCTTCAGGAAACATCGCAAAGTATGGGCATAACGCATGAAGGGGATGCCTCATGCCGACACCTGCGGCGTAGAAGTAGTGCGCAAAACTGCCGCGATCCACTCAATCAGTTCTGCGACTCTCTCCGCTCCATCGATTTTGGGGCGATCGACAACAGCGCGGGTCAAAGCTTTATGTGCGGCACCAGCAACTCGAATCCGATCCAGAATTATTCCATGCGCTTGCTCATAATAGGCCATCCTCCCAAGTACAAAGTCTTTTATCCCTACCCCCACATTAGAAGCGTCCTCGTGTGCGACGAATGGGATCACCGTCGCGGACATAACTGCGCGAGGCCGGTAGCCGACAAAAAAACTTCCAATTAACAGACGGCTCGGTTCGTCGACGGACTTGTCGACCCAATTGTCTCCGGAAGCCACCTGACAAAATACGATCAGTCGAGCTGGCCGGCCGTCCGCGAAGTCCTTCCAAGCTATGATGTCGATTCCCCCGTCCTTCAGCGTCGTAGGTACGCCGGCCGGATACTCTTCTACAATTTTGTAAAGGCCGACGCGGTCCCATGCCGTTCGGAGAGCCGGAAAAAACTGATTGCCCGTGGCGCGTGGCCAGCCAAAAGAGACCACCTCCCCATCCAAGTAACCACCTACCGCCAAGCAAGCACAGATTTGAAATAACTTTCCTATCCGATGATCAGTCACGAGCGAGGCGTCTTCGTGATCCAATAAACCTCTTCTAAGCGCCACGATTATAAGGCAGGTGAGGTAGGGAGCGTGTTCCTTGCTGTCAATGCCACTGGGTCCATGGAGTACCCAATTGACCCCAGTTGCCGTCTGTTTCCTATGTAGGCCAAACGGGTATGCTGGGCCGAGCTTTGCTTGTCGCCACTCAATCTCTTCCAGGATTGCTAGAATCAATTCGTCGCGGCCCGTTTCTGATATTTCGCCGTCAATTCTTTCGTTCGTTTCCTCGTCCGCTTCTTGTCGCACATTTCGTTCCTCGACGGTGAGTCGATAGATGGACTCGATAGCGGAGCGTGTTGCTCCACGGGTACCCGCCAGTAGCGACTGAAGCTCCAACCAGTCCGCGAGAACGCTCGTGCTGGCGTCAACGTTTGGGCTTACCAGGCGCATTGTCCGCGAACGTCGCTAAAGGATCAGAATTGCCGCTTTTTATTTTCTCTTCCATTTGGTTGCGCATGCTAAGCGCTGTGCGACCGATTCCGGTTACGATATCGATGAGTAATCGAGAACCGTCAAAGCCGTCAACGAGAAGAAGCGCATCTTCCGTCGCCTTTGCGGCTTCTCGCACGGCAACGTCGAAACGTTCGGCGGGCGGAGTGAGACGTGTTGCTGCCCGGTCTAAGTCGCCGGTCGCTATCAATTCATCAAGAGCAGCTTTGCTTGCGAGAACCCTTACTAAGACGTTCAGATCAGGATTTTGACGTCGGACCACGGCTTTCTTCGAGCCTTGACCATAAATCCAGGTCATAAGCTGAAGCAGCTTCGGCAAGTTGTCGTTGGAGATGTCATTTTCAGAAATTACTTCCGCAGGCCGGCTCTGAATGCCGAGAAACTCTCGGACCGACGGTCGGGGAAGGGCCGTATAGATGTGCGAGATAGGCAGTTCGTACCCGGAGATCGACTTTGGATCAAACCCTGCGTCCTCAGCCCTCTTCAAAACTCGCCAGCCATTAATCAAACGGAGAACCGTGTTATGGCTGTCTCCGAGCATCCGGCTGATCGTTTCGACATCCGCCTTTGCGGTGTCTAACCATTCCGATGCAAACTTGGCTTTCGCCAGAGACTTCCATTTGTACGGCCCGTTAATATGCTTGAATCCGAGAAAAACATAGGCTTCTTCACGGCTATCAACATATCGAACTGGAATTTTTAAGTCTTTACTTCTTGGATCTTCTCCGGTAGGCCCGGGGCCGCCCGCTGTTACTGCTGGGAGCGTATACCCAACTGCTTGTCTTAGCTTTTCGTCTCTGATTAGCCGCAAAGCGGCAAGACGACGATTGCCCTCGAGAACAACCATCCCCTTTTTCAATACGATGAAGGACTCGAAGTCGAGCCATCCTGCCCCCAAAATCGAAAGCACCAACTCTTCAATATCATAGTTCTGAATGAGGTATTCTAATACCTCATTCTCGTTCGCGAACTCCTGGTCTGGCATTCGTGGGTTACGAAGGTCCAAGTGGAGTTTGTCGGGCGAGACGTGCTCGATTTCAGCCATGTGCGGTTCGATCGCTGGAACGCGAGAAGGTAGCAAGAAATCCTAAATGTTTGTAGCCAGCCTACGGGCGTATTTATCCGGCGTCAGTCCTGACATTTTAACATAAGCTGTAAGTAAATTGAAAAGGCAGCTTTAAGAGAGAATAGGGCGGCATCGAAGGCGCGGTCGCTCGACCCAGCCAAGTCCCCCCTAATGCAGATGCCTGAGCTTATCCGGATTCCGCACGACATAGATCGCCGTCACCTTCCCGTCCTCGATATCCAGCGCCGTCGCCTGCAGCTCGCCGTCGGCCTCCAGCGTGACGAATCCCGGCAGGCCGTTGATGAAGCCGACGCGGACGAGTTGCGAGCGGTGCTCGCGGAACAGCCCCGCCAGAGTCGCAAAAACCTTCATCACCGCGTCGAAGCCGAGGATCGGCTGCATGGCCGCCGGGCGCTTGCCGCCGCCATCGGCGTGGCTCGAGACGTCGGCCGCGAGCATGGCGCCGAGCGCCTTCATGTCGCCGTCGCGCGAGGCGGCGAAGAAGGCTTGCGCGATCTCGAGGCCGCGCTGCTTCTCGACTTTGAAGCGCGGCCGCGCCTCGCGGACATGGTCGCGGGCGCGCGCCGCGAGCTTGCGGCAGGCGGCCTCCTCGCGGCCGATCGTCGCGGCGACCTCCTCGAAGCCGAGCCCGAACACGTCGTGCAGCAGGAAGGCGGCGCGCTCGAGCGGCGAGAGGCGTTCGAGCGCGAGCATCAGCGGCAGCGTGACGTCCTCGTCGGCCTCCTCTTCGACAATCGGCTCGGGCAGCCACGGACCGATATAGGTCTCGCGCTGGCGCTGCGCCGACTTGAGCTGGTCGAGACAGAGGCGCGTGACCGTGCGGCGCAGGAAGGCCTCCGGCTCGCGCACAGCGCCGCGGTCGGTCCGCAGCCAGCGGATGAAGGCCTCCTGCAACATGTCCTCGGCATCGGCCACGGAGCCGAGCATGCGGTAGGCGACGCGCATGAGCTTGGGACGCAGCGGGTCGAATGTCGCCGCCGCGTCCGCGCGGCCGACGTCCGTCGTCACGCGGCGACCGCCTTGGCGGCCGTGGCCTTCGCCGCCGCCGGATCGGCGAACAGGCCGAACCCGACCGCGATGCGGTTCCAGCCATTGATGACGTTGATCATCAGCGTGATCTTGACCTGCTCCTCCTCGCTAAAATGCGCCTTCAGCGCTTCGTAGGCGCGCTCCAGCTCCGGCCTTTCCGAGAGCCGCGTCAGCGCCTCGGTCCAGCCGAGCGCGGCGCGCTCGCGGTCGGTGTAGCACGGGGCCTCGCGCCAGGCCGAGAGCAGATAGATGCGCTGCTCGGTCTCGCCTTTCTCGCGCGCGTCCGCCGCATGCATGTTGATGCAATTGGCGCAACCATTGATCTGGGAGGCGCGAATCTCGACGAGATGCACGAGAGTCGGATCGAGGCTGCCGGCGACGGCCATCGATGTCGTCAGCCAGGCCTTCATCTGCTGCGGGGCGGCGGCGAAGGGATCGAGTTTGGCGGTCATGGTTGGGCTCCTTGCTCCAGGTTCCGACGTCAAGACGAGGCAGGCGCCGCCGGTGTGACATGCGGGCGAAAAATTCTTAAGCCTGGCTCGGCGCGCTAGGCGCGCGGCTCCGGGTTGCTGCACGCTCGCTTGAACCCGGCTGCGCGCGGCGGCTCTTTGAAAGGGCAGGGCGGGGGCGGCGTCGACAAGCGCGCGACGGCAATCCGAGGGAATTCCTCTGCGCCGAGTCTTCCCTTACGATGGGCGGCAAAGCCGAGACGTTGTGAAGAAAGCGACAATGCCGACCAGACAGATGAAGACCGCCGCGACGAGCGCAAGCGAGGACGCATCTCCCTCCCGGCTGATCGACGCCCGCATCCAAGCGCTGGGCGATTGGCGAGGCGAGACGCTGGCGCTGGTTCGGCGCCTGATCAAGGAGGCCTGCCCGGACGTGGTCGAAGAGGTGAAATGGCGAAAGCCGTCGAACCCGTTCGGCGTTCCGGTCTGGGAGCATGCCGGCATCCTCTGCACCGGCGAGACCTATAAGAACGCGGTGAAGCTGACCTTCATCAAGGGCGCCGCTTTGGACGACCCGGCCGGCCTCTTCAATTCGAGCCTCGACGGCGCCGCGCGGCGCGCCATCGATTTCCATGAGGGGGACAAGATCAACGAAAAGGCGTTCAAGGCGCTCATTCGCGCCGCCGCGGCGCTGAATGCGTCGGCGCGTCCCGTCCGTTCTCCCAAAAGGCCGAAAAGCGCCTGACGGGCGCGACTACTGGTTAAGCTGATCGCAATTGCGCCGGCCGGAGGCGACGCAGTTCAATTCGTCATTGGCGGCGCTGAGCTTTTCGAACAGCCAGACGCAGCCGGCGACGATCAAGACCACGAAGATGATCGCGGCGATGCTCGCCCGGCTCGGACTTTGCCCGTGTTTGTCCTCGTCAGAATCCATCGCTGAGCGTCTGTCCGTGCGATCGCAAAGCGCCATCGACGCTGGCGATCGCGCGTCGGCCCCGTCAAGCCCGCCTCTCGATCTTGTGATCGGCGAAATTTGCGCGATCGCCGCCCGAGCGGCGCGGTCCCTTGCGGCAAATCGCGCGCCGGAGAGGGAACTGGTTTTTCGTTGCTACGTTTCCGTCGGCGTTCTTCGCGCGTCAGCCGGGCGCATGCCGAATCCAAGAGACCATGACTCCAAAGGGCCGGACGCGAAAGCCTACGCCCAGCAATATATCCGCGCCATCGGCGGCGCGACCTGGGATTGGGCCGCCGCCTGGCGCCCACGGCGCGCCGGCGACGGCGTGAGCGCGGTCGCGCTGAAGGAGCGGGATCAAATGCTGTCCGATCCGACCGTCCTGATCCTGATGTATTTCGTCCTGCCGATCTGGCTTCTCGCCGGCTTCGCCGATTGGCTCTGCCATCGCGCCGCCAAGATCGAGACGACGGCCGGGCCCAAGGAATCGCTCATCCATCTGCTGATGTTCGCGGAAGCGGGCGCGCCGCTGATCTTGGCGCTGTTCTTCGAGGTTAACGCGCTGGTCATCGCCGTCATGATCGCCGCCTTCTTCATCCATGAAGCGACGGCGCTCTGGGACGTGAGCTATGCGACCTCGACCCGCGTCGTGACGCCCATCGAGCAGCATGTGCATAGTTTTCTGGAGATGATCCCTCTAACCGCGATCTTGTGCGTCATCTCGCTGCATTGGGGCCAATTCGTCGCCTTGTTCGGCTTCGGCGCGGAGTCGGCGCGGTTCGGGCTTGCGCCGAAGCCGCAATCGCTGCCTGTCGCCTACATCGCCTCAGTCCTGACGGCCATCCTTCTTTTCGAACTGCTGCCCTATCTCGAGGAGTTGGTCCGCGGCCTCAAGGCCAATTCGGGCAGGCTCGTCCCGCAGCGCGACCATTACAGGTGAGGTTCGCGAAGCGAGTCGTTATCTCCAGAAGCGCGGCTCGTCATCGAAGGCGCGCCATTTCTTGGATAGGCTCTTCATCGCTTTGCGCTTGGGCCGGTCGACGCTGCGCGCGAGCGCGCCGACGGCGCCGGCGAGATCGGCGCGGCCGCCCTCGCTCAATCCCTCCGCCAGGCGGATCGCGGTCGCTGCGTCGTTGATCGCGCCCAAGCTCTTTTGCAACGCCTTGCACCGCTTGACATAGGCCTTCACCGCCTTCTGCGGATAGAGCGAAGCGAGATATTCGACGCCGTAACGGAGCTTCTTCAGCGATTTGCGCAGCGCGTGAAGCTCTTGATCGCCCAGCTTTTCGACATCGCCGCCGCGACGCTCGACCTTGCGATAAAGGCGGTCGAGCAGCTTGGGCGCGATCCGGGCGAGCGGCCGGCGCAGCGCCTTGTCGCCGGCAAGCCGATCATGCGCGCATCCGTCCTCCGCCCAGGCCGCGAGCCCGAGCACGAGCGCCGTAAAGGCCGGATCGTCGAGCGCGCGAACGAATTCGGCATGCGCCGCGTCGCGGCGCATTTGCGCCGGCGGCCGCAACAGATCGATCCAGCCGATATTCTCGGCGCGATCGAGGGCTGCGGGCAAAGCTTCGAGGCAAAACACGTCCCAATCGCGCGCTTCGCCGAAGCGTCGGCCGGTTCGCTGCAATTCCGCTTGAAACCGCTTCGCGGCCTTTGGCTCGAGATAAGGCGCAAACAGCATCAAGGCCGAGCGCAACCGGCGGATCCCGACCCGCATCTGGTGAACGCCTTCGGCGTCGCCGGCATGGGCCGCGGGCTGATTGGCGATCAGGTCGCCGAGTTCGGACACGACAATATCGCGAAAGGCGGCGGCGGCGCCGATCTTCGGGTCGAGTTTCGGCGGCCGAGCGGTCTTTGCATGCGGCGCTGCGCCGCTGCGCAGGCGATAGCCTCGCGCCGCTTTGCTCTCGACCCCGAGCGTCAGCGGCGTCGCCTGGTGGAGTTGGAGCGCCAGTCGATAGAGAGGCCCGGCCTCTCCCTCGCGCAATTCGAGCTCCAACTCGCAGATCGGCGCTCGAGCGTCGCCGGCGATGATCGAGCCGCGATCGAAAGCGGCTTCGACAATGGCGTTGTTCTCCAAGCGCAGCCTGCGCTGGGTCCTGACCACGTCCGTGACGAGGACCGGTTGCAGGTCGTTGGCGGCGAGAGGCGGCAGCCGCTCGGCGGCGGGCGTTTTTTCAAGCAAAGTCAAATCCGGCCGCTCGTCCTGGATCGGCCATTCCCATTCGCCGCGCGACGCGGCAAGGCCGCCATCCCCATCGACCTTGACGGTCTGAACGCGCTCTGAATCGGCGCGACGCACGCGCAGCGACAGGCCGCGCGCCTTCAGCGCTTCGCTCGTGGTATCGAAATAGGTCGTGACGATGCGCCGCTTCTCCGGCGGGCCGGCGCTGGCGGAGCGCAAGGCTGGATGGCCCGCCAAGACGGCCTCGGCCTCGGGCGGAAAATTCAGCTTCAGTTCGGTCTCGGTAGGTTGGTCCCGTCCGTCCATCGCTCCAAGCTCCGCGCATCATCGCCCCGAGGCCACGCCTTCGGGGACGCTTCCGCGACGAGATAGATCAACTTTCGGCTTCGCCTAAGCGATGATCCTGACGGGAACGGCTTTGCCGGCCGGGGTTTTCGATTGGCGGTCGTGATGCGACAGCGGCACCAAAGGGTTCATTTCGGGATAATAGGCGCCGAGGCAGCCGTCGGGCAATTTGAACGGCGTGACTTTCAACGGACCCGCTTGACGATGAACGCCGTCGCCGGCGTCGCTGACCAGCGAGACCATCTGGCCTTCGCGCAAACCGGCGCGCTCGATTTCGTCGGGATTCATCAGCAGGACTTGCCGCGTCCCTTCGACGCCGCGCAGCCGGTCGCTGAAGCCGTAAATCGTCGTGTTGAACTGGTCGTTGCTGCGCATCGTGATCAATCGATACCGGCCGGGCGCGTCATCGAACCCGGCGGCGCTCAGCATTTCAGGCGTCGTGAATTCCGCCTTGCCGCTCTCGGTCTTGAAGATGCGTTCACGCGCCTTATTGCCCCGGTAAAAGCCGCCCGGCTGGAACATCCGCGCGTTGAAGTCGTGAAACTCGTCGGCGTAAGTCTCCGCAATCTGATCGCGGATGAGCGAATAGTCGCCGACCCATTCGTCCCATTTCACCTTGGGATTCGGCGGGAGGGTCGCCTTGGCGAGGCCGGCGACGATCGCGACTTCGGATTTGAGATCGGGGCTCGCCGGCTTGTGGCGGCCGATCGAGCCGTGGATCGTACTGAAACTGTCCTCCGTGCTGACCGCTTGCGGGCCGGAGGCCTGAATGTCCTCCTCGCTGCGGCCGAGACAGGGCAGGAGATAGGCGACCGCGCCGTTGACGAGATGGCTGTGATTGAGCTTGGTCGCGATCTGCACGGTGAGGCGCAGGCGCGGCCACGCCTTCTCCATCGCTTCGCGCTCGGGGACGGCGCGCAGGAAATTGCCGCCGAGCCCGATAAAGGCGTTGACCTTGCCGGCGAGGATCGCTTCGCATGTTTCGACCGTGTTCATGCCCATCTCGCGCGGCGGCTCGAAGCCGAATTGCGCGGCGTATTTGTCGAGAGGGACAAGCTCGGGCTTTTCGGTAATGCCGACGGTGCGCTGGCCTTGTACGTTGGAGTGGCCGCGCACCGGCGCGATTCCGGCGCCGTCGCGGCCGATATTGCCGCGCAGCATCAAGAGATTGACCAGCATGGCGACGTTTTCGAAACCATGCGCCTGCTGCGTCAAGCCCATTCCGTAGAAGCAGATGACGCGGCTCGACCTCGCATAGACCTCGCCGGCCGCTTCGAGCTCGGCGCGTCGGAGGCCGGAAGCCGTCTCGATCTCGTCCCAGGTCGTCGCGCGCGCCTTGGCGGCGAATTCGTCAAATCCATGCGTGTGCCGCTCGATGAAGTCGGCGTCGAGCACGCGCTTGCCTTTCGCCTTGGCCGCGTCGTCGGCGGCGATGACATATTTGCACAGGCCCATGATCGCGGCGATGTCGCCGCCTGGCTTGACCTGATGATATTGGGTGCTGATCCGCGTCTCCTTGCCGGTCAGCATCTCGGCGGGATTTTGCGGATTGATAAAGACTTCGAGGCCCTTTTCCCGGATCGGATTGAACGTGACGATCTCGACGCCGCGCCGCGCCGCGTCTTGCAGCGGATGGAGCAGGCGCGGGCTGTTCGAACCCGGGTTCTGGCCGAAGAAGAACATCGCGTCCGCCTGGACCAGATCTTCGTAGACGCACGTCCCGACGCCGACGCCGATCACTTTCTTCAAGCCGACCGAAGTCGTCTCGTGACACATGTTCGAGCAATCCGGCAGATTATTGTGCCCATAAAGCCGCGCAAACAGCGCATAGAGATAGGCGGCTTCGAGACCGGCGCGGCCGGACGTATAGAAGACGGCCGATTTCGGATCGAGCGCTTTGAGCTCCGCGCCGATCGCGGCGAAAGCATCGTCCCATGAGCATGGCGCGTACTTGTCTTTCGCTGCGTCATAGCGCATCGGCTGGGTCAGCCGGCCCGTCTGCTCCAAATCGTGGTCGGACCAGCCGCGTAGCTCGGTCACGGTATGATTGGCGAAGAATTCCGGCGTGCAGCGGCGGCTGGTCAGCTCCCACAGCGTCGCTTTGGCGCCGTTCTCGCAAAATTCGAATGCGTGATAGTCCGCCGGCTTGGCCCACGCGCAAGAGACGCACATGAAACCGCGGGGCTTGTTCTGCCGCATCAACTCGCCGAGCGCCGCCGGTCCGTCGCGCTCGTTGAGCAAGGTCGAACTCATTCCGCGCACCGAGCCCCAGCCGCCCGACGCGCCCTTGTATTCGACGACCCGTCTTTCGCTCGCCATAGGCCTGCCTCGCCCGGTGACCGCGGTAAATGCCTGCTGCGCCAGAAGGTTCCCGATCGCCGCCGCCTCGCGGCGATCGGCTGATCGGCTTTTCCGGCCGCCGCTAATCCTTCTGCGGACCGCCGGATTTCCGGCGCTGCTGCGCCTCTTCGATCAGCCGCGCGGCCGCTTTCGGGCCGCTCCGCTTCAAGGCTTCGAAATCCTTGCCTTCTTGCTCATTGTAGTCGCGGAAGAAAGCCTCGATTTCATCGATGAGCCTTGGCTTGATGTCCTTCAGGCTTTCTACGTCGGCATGAAGTTTGGCGTGAACCGCGACGGCGATCAGGCGGTCGTTGCGCATCCATTCGCCCTTGCCTTCGCGTTGCCGGGCCTCGATCGCGCCGATCGCGCGAACGCGAACGACGCAGCCCATCGGGGCCGGTTCGTCCAGCAGGATCAGCGCGTCGAGCGGGTCGCCGTCGTCGGCCGCCGTCGCGGGAATGAAGCCGAAATCGTAGGGAAACAGCATGCCGCGCGGCAGCGTCTTCTTCAATTCGAAGACGCGCAGCTTCTCGTTGAAGCTGTATTTGTTCCGGCTTCCTTTCGGCGTTTCGATCACGCAAAGCAGATCGCCGCTATTTTCGTCATAGGTCGAGAGAGAGGCGATTGCGGCGCTCAATGTCTTTCTCCGGAGCCGGCTCGGCGGCAAGCAGCGGCTAAACGCCAGTTCAAACACGCGCGTTCCGCTCTCCCGCCAAGCAGCGCGAGATCAGGCCTTCTTCGCGAGGACGCAATCCAGGAGCCTCCGCGTCTCCCGGATTGCGAAAGTTCAGGCGCGCGCCGATTCCGATTGCATCGATTTGCTGAGGTAGGCCCGGGTTACCGAGTCCAGGTGGCTGTCCAGCCAAGACGCCATCGCCTCCTCTTCCGCGCAGGATTGTTTCAGCGGCCCGACCGCATCGTTGGCGCCCGCGGATTCAGCAATCGAGATCAGAGATTTATAGGCGGCTGTTTCGTAATTCTCGAAGGCGAAGCTGGCGAAGGAGCCGGCATATGCCCCGCCGCGGCGAGATTGCCGAACAGCGACATGGCCGTGTCCTTGATCGTCGAGGCCGACTCGCCCAGGCCGCCGAGAATCCGGTCGAGCCGCTCCTGCTGGCGGTGAGTTTCTTCGAGGTGCGATTTGAGTCGGGTCTTCAGCTCGGGATAGTCATCGAGCCGCTCGATCTGGCGCTCGAGCAATTCGTTGGCTTGAGCCTCCATCGCATGGGCGTTTCGCAGCCCGGTGACGAAAATCTTGCGAAGAGCGTTGCTGTCGGTCGCCATGAAGGCCTCCTGTAAAGCGTCTGAGCGCCGGCCGCGCGTTGGCCGGCGCGAAAAGCCGGGCAAGCGGTCACAATTCTCGGCGGCGCGGATTGTTGCCGAGGACCCTCGCCGGCCGGCGCCCGCGTAGACAAGTCCCAGGGGAACAACGGCGGATCGCCCTCGTTCTGTCGCCGCTGCTTTCGTGCGAGGGAGGCGGCTCTATGCAAAGGAGGCTGAAATGGCCAGTGGGAATGGGAAGAATCTCGAGGAGCTTTTCGTTGAAACGCTGAAGGACATTTTCTACGCGGAGAAGCAGATTCTTCGCGCCTTGCCAAAAATGGCGAGGGAAGCGAGCTCGCCTGAGCTCAAGAAGGCGTTCGAGCAGCACAAGGACGAGACGGAGGGCCATGTCGAGCGCCTCCAACAGGTGTTCGAGATCGTCGATAAGCCCGCTCGCGGCAAAACTTGCGACGCGATCATCGGCATTATCGAAGAGGCCAAGGAGGTGATGGAGGAATTCAGAGGCGCGGAGGCTCTGGACGCGGGTCTCGCCGCTTCGGCCCAAGCGGTCGAGCATTACGAGATCGCCCGCTACGGCACGCTGAAGACCTGGGCCAATCAGCTCGGCATGAAGGACGCCGTCAAGCTGCTCGACGAGACGCTGCAGGAAGAGATCAAGACCGACAAGCTCCTCACTCAGCTCGCCACCTCCAAAGTCAACCAGAAAGCGGCTTAGCGACAAGATGAGCGCCGATGACGCCCGCATTCGCCGCGACCGGGCCAAGGCTCCGCGCGACCGCGGCGCGCCGCCGGCCGAGAAAGCCGAGGAGACGCCGCGCCCGGACCAGACGCCGGCCGCGGGCCCTCACGCCGCGCCGCGCCTGTCCAATCCCGACGCCACGCCTGGCGCGGGCGCGCTTCAGGCGACCGGCGAGGAAGACGATATGGGCAGCACCGGTTGAACGTCTCGCCGTCTGCTTCTTGAGCAGGCGGCGCTCCTGCCGCATCGATCGACTGTCGCAAAAGCGCGCACGATCTATAACGGCGCGAAGGCGTTCCTCGACTCCTTCTCTTTCGCTTTGCGCAACGAGCTGAAAGAAACGAGCGTCGCCGTCGCGTGTCTGACGCCGGGGCCCACCGAGACCGAGTTCGCCGCCGAGCAATATCGCAAAATGGCCGAGCCAGACTCGGCGCGCTGAAAAGCCGCGTAGGCCGGCAGGAGTTACTATTATAGTCTGGATATAATAGGGTTTTAGAAGCTGTTCGTCCGTGCGGCGCAGCATTTGCGCGGACGCTCTGTGAGAGGAGCTCGATGGCTTTTGCCGGGCATCCGCGGTGGCTTCGCTTGGCCAAATTGAAGCAAGGTCCTCGCTGGCGCGTCCTTGAGCGCGTCGCGGCAATCGGCGCGCTTGCGCTGACCCTCTCTGGCTGCGACGTGGCCGTTTTCGATTCGAAAGGCCCGATCAGCGAGGCCAATGCGACGATCTTGCTCGATTCGGTGGCCATCATGCTGGCCATCGTCATCCCGACGATCGTCGCTATCGTCGCATTCGCCTGGTGGTTCCGCGCTTCGAACCCGCGAGCGCAATATCTGCCTCGTTTCGTCTATTCCGGACGCGTGGAGCTCGTCGTCTGGTCGATTCCCGTTCTGACCATTCTCCTGTTGGGCGGCGTCATCTGGATCGGCTCGCACGAACTGGATCCGGCGCGGCCGCTCGCCTCGCCGAACAAGCCGCTGCCTATCCAGGTCGTCTCGCTGGATTGGAAATGGCTGTTTATCTATCCCGATCAGAAGGTCGCAGCCGTGAACCAGCTGATCGCTCCGGTCGGCGTTCCTCTGCAATTTTCCCTGACGTCCGGCAGCGTGATGACGGTGTTCTTCGTGCCGCAACTCGGCACGATGATCTACACGATGAACGGCATGACCACGCATCTCAACCTCGAGGCTGACCAGCCGGGCGTTTTTTTCGGACTGGCCGCCCATTTCAGCGGCGACGGATTCTCCGACATGAACTTCGACGTGCATGCGGTCTCGCCGGCCGAATTTTCGGGGTGGGCGCAGCAGGCTGGCGCCGCCGGCGACGTTCTCGACGCGCAAGCTTACAGGGACCTCGCCAAGCAAAGCGCGAACGTTCCGCCGAAACTCTTCCGATTGGCGGACGAAAACCTGTTTCAGGAGATTGCAACGCAGAAGATACCGCCGGGTCCCGGCCCTCAGAGCGGCGGGCCGAACCCGAGCGTCAGCGCGCATTGAGGAGGGCGACGTGCTCGGTAAATTGAGCTGGCAGGCGATCCCTTTCGATCAGCCGATACCGCTATTCGCCGCGCTCATCGTCATCGCGACCGTGATCGCGGTGCTCGTCGTCGTCCTGGTCAAAGGATGGCTCCCTTATCTCTGGCGAGAATGGATCACCAGCGTCGATCACAAGCGGATCGGCGTCATGTACACGCTGTTGGCGATGGTCATGCTGCTCCGCGGGGCCATCGATGCGGTGATGATGCGGTCACAACAGACTTTCGCCTTCCGCGCGCCTGGTTATCTGCCGCCGGAACATTACGATCAGGTGTTCTCCGCGCATGGCGCGATCATGATTTTCTTTGTCGGGATGCCGTTCGTGATCGGGCTGGCGAATTTCGTCGTGCCGTTGCAGCTCGGCGTACGCGACGTCGCCTTTCCTACCCTCAATTCCGTCGGCTTCTGGTTGACCGCGACTGGCGCCTTGCTGGTCAACCTCTCGCTTATCGTCGGCGAATTCGCGCGGACGGGTTGGCTGCCGTTTCCGCCGCTCTCTGAAACGACGTATTCGCCCGGCGTCGGCGTCGATTACTATCTCTGGTCGCTTGAAATATCCGGCGTCGGCACCCTGGTCGCCGGCATCAATCTTGTCACGACGATTCTCAAAGTGCGCGCCCCGGGCATGACCTATATGCGCATGCCGATGTTCTGCTGGACGGTGCTGGCGTCGAATCTGCTCATCATCGCCGCTTTTCCGATTCTGACCGCGACCCTCGCGATGCTCTTGCTCGACCGCTATCTCGGCTTCCATTTCTTCACCAATGAAGCCGGCGGCAACATGATGATGTTCATGAACCTGATTTGGGCCTGGGGTCATCCCGAGGTCTACATCCTCGTCCTGCCGGCGTTCGGCATCTTTTCCGAGGTCGTCTCGACGTTCTCGGGCAAACCGTTATTCGGCTATCGCTCGATGGTCATGGCGACGATGGCGATCTGCCTGATATCGTTCATGGTGTGGCTGCATCATTTCTTCACCATGGGGGCCGGCGGCGACGTGAATGCGATTTTCGGCATCATGAGCTCGGTCATCGCCGTGCCGACCGGCGTCAAGATCTATAGCTGGCTGTTTACGATGTATGGCGGCCGGATTCGCTACGCGACGCCGATGATCTGGTCGGTCGCGTTCATGATCACCTTCGCCATAGGCGGCCTGACGGGCGTGTTGCTTGCGGTTCCGCCGGCGGATTTCGTTCTTCACAACAGCCTTTTCCTCGTTGCGCATTTTCACAACGTTATTATCGCCGCGGTGATATTCGGAGCTTTCGCCGGCTATACCTATTGGTTCCCGAAAGCCTTCGGCTTCCGGCTGCACGAGGGCTGGGGACGCTTGGCGGCGATATTTTGGGTCGCCGGATTTTATGTCACGTTCGTACCTTTATACATTGTCGGCCTGGAGGGCATGACGCGTCGCTTGCAGCATTACGATGTGGCGGCTTGGCGGCCCTGGATTCTGATCGCGGCCGCCGGCGGCGTGCTGACGGCGATCGGCATCGGCCTCCAAATCGTCCAGCTCGCGGTCAGCATCCGTCGCCGCGACGAATTGCGGGACGAAACCGGGGACCCGTGGGACGGAAGATCGCTGGAATGGGCGACGCCCTCGCCGCCGCCCGCTTTCAATTTTGCCGTCCTGCCGAACGTGTCCGGGGAGGAGCCTTATTGGGGCGTCAAGCAGCGCGCGCGCGACCGTCTGAAGCTGAGCGAGGAGCCGGAATACGAGGCGGTCGAGATGCCGCGCAACAGTCCGACCGGGTTCGTCTGCGCCTTCTTTGCGACTTTGATGGGCTTCTCGTTGATTTGGCATATCTGGTGGCTTGTCATCGCCGGCGCCGTCGGCGCTTATGCGACTTTTGTCGCCTTCGCCTGGCGCGACCGCGACGAATACGTCATCCCGGCCGAGACGGTCGCGCGGATCGACCGCGCCAACCGGCAGGCGCGAGAGGCGGCCTTGGCGAGACTAAGGCGAGATCAATGACCGAGACCGTCGCCCTCGCGCACAACGACCCTTACGCGCTGGGCCACGGCCATGGCCTGGCCGTGGGCCATGGCGGCGGCGGACCCGCCTCGAAGCGGATTATCGTCGGCTACGGCTTCTGGATATTCCTCCTGAGCGACATCGTGATGTTCTCGGCGCTGTTCGCCACCTATGCGGTGCTGGTCGAGCGGACCGCCGGCGGACCGTCAGGCAGAGAGCTTTTCGATCTCCGCGGCGCGGCCGCGGAGACGGCCTTTCTTCTTCTCTCCAGTTTTGCTTGCGGTCTCGCCAGCATCGCCGCGGCCGCGCGCAGCGCGCGCTGGTACTATATCGCAATGGCGGCGACTTGCGTCTTGGGACTCGGGTTCCTCGCGCTCGAAATCAGCGAGTTCGCGCGATTCGTTTCCGATGGCGACGGGCCGACGCGAAGCGCGTTCCTGTCCGCCTTCTTCACGCTGGTCGGCTGCCATGGGCTGCATGTCTCGGCCGGAATTCTCTGGCTCTTGACCATGGTGGCGCAAGTTTTCGCCAAAGGCTTTCGCGCTGACATCATGCGGCGGCTTCTCTGCTTCGCCTTGTTCTGGCACGCGCTCGACATCATCTGGGTTGGATTGTTCACCGTCGTCTACCTGATGGGAGTCTATGTATGAGCGACGCTCAAGCGCACGACCCATCGATCGAAGAGTTCGATACTGCGCCGGGCGACGAGCATTTGGACGGAAGCGGCGTCGCCCAGGGCGTTATCGGCTACCTGGTCGGCCTCGTCCTCGCCGCCTTGCTGACCGTCGTCTCGTTCCTGCTGCCAGCAGCCAACCTCGTTTGGCCGCCTAGCATCCCGGTCGCCTTGATCGTGCTCGCGATCGCGCAAATGGGCGTCCACCTTGTCTTTTTCATTCACATCACGACCGGGCCCGACAATACAAACAACGTTATGGCTTTGGCCTTCGGGGTTCTGATCGTCTTTCTGGTGATCGGCGGCTCCCTCTGGATCATGAGCAATATGAACCACAATATGGCGCCGATGTCGGGGACCATGCAGATGGGCCCTTAGCGATCGCAGAAGCCCCGGGGAACTTGGGGATGCCTGGCGCGTAGAGAGAAACGCTGGGAGGCGTCTCGGTTCATCGAGCGGCTTCGCTCGCAGGGAAACCCATCATGTCCGAAACAACGACCGATCACGACAAAATTCGGAAATGGGCCGAAGCCAAAGGCGGCAAGCCGGCGGCGGTCGGCCGCACGCACAAGGACGGCGACGTCGGCATCATCCGGATCATGTTTCCGAAGAATCCTCAATCGGAGCACGAGGCGCTCACGGAGATTTCCTGGGACGAGTTCTTCAAGGAATTCGAGAAGCGACAGCTCGCCCTTGTCTACGAAGAGGATTCGCTGTTCAGCAAGATCGTCGGCCGCGACACGGCGGAGAAGCGCGCCCACGGCGATCATTCCGCCGCGCGGCATCGCTGAAGCAGACATTCGCGGCGGGCGCGCGCCTCATCTGCGAAGCGCGCGCTCCAATTGGCTCTTGCTCATCCGGGAACGGCCCGGAATTCCGCGCCTCTGCGCCTGCCGGTAGAGTTCCGAACGGGTCTTGCCGGCTCGCCTCGCTTTCGTCCCCTCCGCCGCCGCTTGCGCTGTCTCGCCGCGCCTTTCCTTGGCCTTGGTTTTTCTCAAGACTCGGCTCTTCTCTTTCGGGCTTTGACGATTGGAGGCGCCCGCCTCGCGCAGCGCGATGGCGATCGCCTGCTTCGGATTTTTCACCTTGGGGCCACGGCCCCGGATGCGGAGTTCGCCGTGCTTGAACTCGTGCATGACGCGGCGCACGGTCTCCTTTTGCGGCCTTGATTGTCGTTGCGGCATGGTTGTCTCCTTCTCGCCCTCTTCAATCGCGCCTCATGCGCCTTGCCCCCAGTTCATCTCCAGCCCGCCGTCGATGGTGAAGCTCTGACCGGTGACGTAATCGGAATCGTCGGACGCCAGATAGAGGGCGAGCCGCGCGACTTCCCACGGTTCGCCGGGACGACGCCAAGGGATATTGGGCAATTCCTCGGCGCGCCGCGCCGGATCGTCGGTGCGTCGATCGGTCATCGGCGTGCGGATGAGGCCGGGAGCGATCGCATTGACATTGATCCGCAAGGAAGCAGCTTCGAGCGCCAAGCTTCTTGTGAAGGTCAAGAGGCCGCCTTTCGCTGCGCCATAAGCGGCGTTGCGCGGACTTGGGATCGCCTCGTGGACGGACGTGACGTTGATGATTTTGCCGGCGCCGCCTGAGGCCTGGCGGCGGCGCATGAATTCTCGGCAACAAAAGAACGGACCATAGAGATCGGTCTTGATCACGCGATCGAAATCATGCGTTTCGATCTCCGCGATCGGCGCCTCATTCGAACCGATTCCGGCGCTGTTGACGAGAATGTCGGGCGGACCGAGCTCGTGGACGACGGCGTCGAACAGCGCGGCGACGCTGCGCTCGTCATCGACATCGAGTTGCCGCATCGCGCAGCGGCGGCCGGCCCTTTCGATCTCGCGCGCCGTCGCCTCGGCGCCGCGCCGATCGCTGTGAAACGTGATCGCGACATCCGCGCCCTCGAGCGCGAAAGCCTCGGCGATCGCCTTGCCGATGCCGGAATCCGAGCCGGTGACGATGGCGACGCGGCGATCGAGACGGCGGACGCGCGGCGCGCCCTGGTCGGCGGCAGGTTCGAGATGGGTCATGCCAAGCTCCACGCGGCGAAAGCTCCCTGATCAATCTCAACGGGCTTCGCGTCGCCGCGTTCCCGAATGGCGGCCGGGGAGAGCCGTTCAGAGCCCGAACGGATAGGTCTCCGGCGCACGCGACTCGGCCGCTGGCCCGCCGAGCGGCGTGACGGGCGAAGTCTGGTCGAACCAGAGATAAGCGTCGAATTGCTGTGGCAACGAGGCGCGAACGTAATGGCTCGCAAGCTCCGTTTGCGGCCGGTAGATCACGCCGATCATACGCTCGAGCCGCGGAGAGAGGAGGCGCTCGCGAACGCGTTCGTCGCGCCTAAGGTCGAGCAGGAATTGCGGCAGCCCCGCTTCGTGACAAAGACGCTCGTAACTATCGCGATGCGAGGGACGGATGGTTTCGATCTTCATCTCGCCGTCCCAATGGGACGCGGCGGCCACCTCGCCGCTATGCGTGCCGAAGCCGATCAGGGCGACATCGTCGCCCCAGCGCTCACGGCAGAGCTGACCGAGACTGAGCTCGCCATGGACCTCGCCCAAATCGGTGTGACGCGCGTCGCCGATATGAGAATTATGCGCCCAGACGACCGCCTTCGCTTCTGCGCCGTGCGCGTCGAGAAGATGGGCCAACGTTTCGCACATATGCCTGTCGCGCAAATTCCAGGATTGCGGTCCGCCGTAATACATGGCTCGGTAATAGCGCTCGGCGGCGGCGATCAGGCGCGCGTTTTGCGCGGCGTCGAAGAAGCTCTCGACGTCGCCGCCGGAATAAGCCAGCCGGCGTTGCAACAACTCGCGGCACTGCGCGACGACCTCCTCTTCGCAGCGCCGATAGTCTTTGGTCAGCACGGCGCGGCCATAATCCGCCGGCTCGCCTCGCCAAGGGTTCAGGCAACCATAGCGTTCGCGGGCGATCGCGGCCGCCGCTTGATCCCGCTCGTCGAGATAAGCGAGGACCGCCGCGATCGAGGCGCTCAGATTGTAGAGATCGAGCCCGTAAAAGCCCGCCTGCCGGTCGGCCGCGACGCCGCTATTGTACGTCCGCAGCCAGCTCAAGAACGCCGCGACGTCAGTGTTGCGCCACATCCAAGTCGGAAAGCGGGTGAAGGGCGGCGAGGCGGAAGCTGGAAGGGGCTTGCCGCGAACGAAGCGATCGATAACCGCGGCGTCGGGCCAATCCGCCTCGACCGCGACGATGCGGAATCCGTGTGCGGCGACGAGACGGCGCGTGATCGCCGCGCGCGCTCGATAGAATTCCGACGTGCCATGGCTAGATTCTCCAAGCAGCACGATCCGCCGAGCCGCAAAACGGTCGAAGAGCGGACCGAGCTCGGAACTGTCGATGGCCGGCAAAAGGTCGGCGGCGTCGGCGATCAGCGCGCTCGTCGTCTCGCCGGCGGGCGCGTCGCGCCTTTCCTCCCGTCCGACGACGAGCGGCACAAAGCTCACCGGGCCGAAATCCTCGGTCGTGAAGCGATCTTCGGCCTGGCGGGTGATCTTGAGAAGCCTTTGCTCGCCTGGTTGCGCGCCGACGGGAATGACCAAACGCCCGCCGATCGCAAGCTGCTCCCGCAGCTTCGGCGGCGCGGCGAGTCCGCCGGCGGAGACCAAAACGACATCGAACGGCGCGGCCTCGGCGAGGCCCTGCGCGCCGTCGCCGACGCGCAGGTCGACATTTTCGTAACCGAGCTCGCGCAGCCGTCGCCGCGCGGCCTCGGCGAGGTTCGCCCGTCGCTCGATCGCGTAGACCTTCGCCGCGATTCGACTCAGCGCCGCCGCGGCGTAACCCGATCCGGCGCCGACCTCGAGAACTTTATCGCCGCGCTTCACCGCGGCCGTCTCGATCATCAGGGCGACAATATAGGGCTGCGAGATCATCTGCCCCTCGCCGATCGGCAGCGGCGCGTCGTCATAAGCGAAGTCGCGCAGGCCGGGCGCGACGAACGTCTCGCGCGGGACTTCGCGCATCGCGGCGAGGACGAGAGGATCGCGCACGCCGCGGCGCGCGATCTGGGTTTCGACCATATCCTCGCGAGCGCGCTGGAAATCGAGCATCGCGCGCCGCGCGGGCCGTCAGCCGGTCTGGGTATGGGCGCCGCCGGGCCGCGAAATGCCGCTCAGCGCCTCGCTCGCCTTGCCGTCGGCCGTAAAGGCGATGTCGCCCAACGAGAGGATGCCGACCAGGCGCTTGTCGCGATTGACGACCGGCAGGCGGCGGACCTGGATGTCGCCCATGTTACGGGCGACCTCTTCGACATCCTGGTCTTCGACGCAATATTTGACGTCCGAGGTCATCACCTCTTTCACCTTGGTTTGCGGGCCTTTGCCGGCCGCGATGGCGCGGATGGCGATATCGCGATCGGTGATCATGCCGATGAGCCGGTCGCCGTCGGCGACGGGCAAAGCGCCGGCGTCGATTCCGGCCATTGCGCGGGCCGCGTCCTGGATCGTCTGCTCCGGCCTCGCCAATTGAACGTCTCGCGTCATGGTCTCGCTGACATGCATCGCAATCTCCTCCTCCGGGATGTGCGTGATCGTTCGAGCTGGCGCCGGTCGCCCCCGTCGAGTCGGCCGATGCGCGACGGCGCTCAGCGAAATGGAGGCTCCGCCAGCTCTAGCGCTTAACGACAGAGGCGCCAGCCTGTTCCGGCGCGTTCAGGGCCATCGCTCGCGGCGGGGTCAAAGCCGCCACGGAACGTCTATGACAGCCAGCCGCGAGTCGCCTTTGCGCAAGAGCTGGCGACGCAGATGGTCGGCATAGCCGACATGCAGCAGATATTGATACCAATGCCGCTTCACCACTTCGGGAATGAGAACGGCGACGCTGCGGCCGGGGAATTTCTGTCCCAGCTCGCCGGCGAGCTTCAGGACGGGCTCGTGAATATCGCGATATTGCGCTTGCAGGATCATCAATCGAGGCGCGGCGATTCCGGCCGCCGCGGCAGGCTGCTCGACGCTGCCTCGCCAGCGCGCCCGCAGAGATTCCTCGCGTTCCCGCGCCTCGGGGCCGGAGAGATGCGTGAGATGGACGCCGACGACGTCCGGCGAAAGGGTGAGCGCCAGGCGCAGGGCCTTGGCGGTCAATTTGTCCCAATCTTCGATGGGGATCAGAATGATCGGCGAAGAACCCGCGTCGATCTCGAGCGGTCCAGGATCGCAAACCTCTCGCGCCACCCAGCGGTAGTAGCGATGGATGCTGACCAGCAGCGCGATGACCGCGGGGATGACCAAAATCGTGATCCAGGCCCCTTCGAGAAATTTCGCGACGATGATGACGGCCAAGGCGAGGCCGGTCGCGCTCGCGCCGACGGCGTTGATCCAGAAATGAAGGTGGTGGGCGCCGGCTTCGCGCCGGGATTTGCTTCGGCGCAGGGCGCGACGCCAATGGACCGCCATTCCCCCCTGAGAGAGGGTGAAGGTCAGGAAGGCGCCGATGGCGAAAAGCGGGATCAGCCGGTCGGTAATGCCGCCGAAGGCGAACAGCAGCGTCCCGGCGGTCGCGGCGAGATAAAGAATGCCGACCGAAAAGACGAGCCGCCGGCCGGCTATGGCGAAGGACTTGGGCAAGAAGCCGTCCTCGGCGACCATCCGGCAAAGCCGGGGAAAATCGACGAAACTGGTGTTCGCGGAAAGGACGAGGACGCAGAGCAGCGAGCCGATCGCGACGTAGAAGAACGCGTTCTCGCCGATGACCGCGCCGACCAGTTGCGACAAAACGCTGCGATAGCCCGGCTGCGTCTGGTCCATCGCCATAATGCGATAGGAATTGGCCAAGTAGGCGATTCCGGCGAGGAGGATGGCGAGAATGCCGACGATCGCCGCCAGGGTTCGATGTCCGTACTTGACCGGCGGCTCGCGAAAGGCGCTCATGCCGTTGCTTACCGCCTCGACGCCGGTCATGGCCGTGCAGCCGCTGGCGAAGGCGCGCAGCAGCAGCCAAAGGCTCAGGCTTTCCGTCGCCGGCGGCGGCGCCGGCGGCGGCGCGACCGGCGCCGGATGCCCGCCCGACAACAGCGCCTTGGCGACGCCGATCGCGATAATCGCGACGAAGCTGACGACGAAGAGATAGGTCGGCGCCGCGAAGAGCCGCCCCGCATCGAGCGTGCCGCGCAGATTGGCGATCGTGACAAGGACGAGAACGCCGAGGCAGATCGGCAAGATGTAAGGATGCAGCGCCGGCGCGGCCGAGACCAGCGCGCCGACGCCGGCCGAAATGCCGACCGCGACGTTGAGAACGTAGTCGATCATCAAGGCGGCTGCGGCGAGCAGGCTGACATTCGTTCCGAGATTTTCCTTGGTGACGATATAAGCGCCGCCATTGTTCGGATAAGCGCGAATGGTTTGCCAATAGGAGACGAACAGGATCATCAGCAGCGCGACGATCGGCGCCATGACGCCTTCGATATAGGCCGAGCCGGCTGCGCCGAGCGGAATGAGGATGGTCAGCGCGGCTTCCGGCCCATAGGCCGAAGAGCCGAGGCCGTCCAGGCCCATTGCCGGCAGGCCTTCGAAGGCGCCGATTTTGCGCCGGCCATAATCGCGATTGGCGAGGCGAGCGCCGAGCAGAACATCTAACCAAGCCATGCGCCGCGCCTCGAGTTTTGCGCCGAGCGGCCGCGCGTTGCGGCCCTGCGGCAAGAACAGAACAGAACCGACGACGTTCCGCGCGCGGCGCTTCCGGCGCGACGCTCGTCAGGAATTCGCCGGCGGACGATGACCGTACCGGCGGCGATCCGCGCGTCAGGGCAGGCTCGCAACGGCAAAAGATTTCAAAAATCGTTGCGGGGGCGGAAAGAAGGATCGCGCCGCCGGCGTTCGAAAAAAGCTCGTCGATCCCGCGAGGCGCGATCCGGGCCGCCAAGCTTTTCCGGTTTTATTTTGCCGTTTTTGGCGGTTTCAATGCGTTAGAGCGAAAAAAATTTGGAATTACGCTTCTCAGCTCCTTCGAGGACTCGCTGACCGATCGAGGCCGGGAGCGGCGCTCTCTCTCCCGGTTGGGACGTAGGTAATGATCGAGGCGGACCGCGTGACCAAGAAATTGTTCGTTCGCTTTTCGTAACTTCATGATCTCTCGACGCATCATGCTCGTTCGTGGCGTCTGAGCGCCGTCGCTTCGCGCGCGGCGCGGGCCGCAGCGTCGGGTTTCAACGCAAGCGGGGCGGGGAGGGACGGGCGATCGGGCGCGCCGGGCCGCTTTCGGCTCAGCGCCTCGAGCAAATGCCGTTCCAATTCTTCGGCGCGATGGCTCGCGCGATGGGCGCCGAGCAAGCGGCGCCGCGCCGCTTTCCCCAGCGCGCGTCGATCGGCCTCGCTCATGTGCAGCAGGATGGCGAGCGCGTCGTCGGCGCTGGCGGCGAGCAAAATCTCCCGATCCGGTCGAAACAGGCTGTCGAGGCCGGGCCAGCGGTCGGAGATGATCGGGCTCGCGCAGGCGGCCGCTTCGAACAGACGGACGCTGGGGCTGAAACCCAATCGCGCCATGTCCGCCCGCGTCACGTTCAAGGAGAAGCGGCAGCTCGCATAGAACGCCGGATGGTCGGCAGGCCCGACATGCTGAAAGCGGGTCACGTTGTCGGGCCATGCGATATCGTCAGGAAATTGCGGACCGGCGACCACGAAGCTGAGATGCGGCGCGCGCCGCGCCGGCTCGATCAGCAATCGCTCCAAGGCCTGCTGTCGATCGGCGCTGTAAGTGCCGAGATAGCCGAGATCGAAGCGCGGCTTCAAAGCGAGCGGCCGATAAAAGCCCTCGTCCACGGCGCAATAGAGCGGCCTCGCGGCCGGCGCGCCGAAGCGCCGTTCGAGAGTCTCGAGCGCTGGACCGCCGCTGAACGACAGGTAGGGATCGTAGAAGGGGATCAGGTCGGGCGCGAGATAGTCGCAGTCGCCGCGCTCGAGCTTGGCCAGCGTCACCGGCGTGTCGATGTCGTAGAACGCGGTGACGCCGCGGCGCAAGCTCTGAACCCATCGCCCGATTGCGGCGCCGTTGGCGACGTACGAGCCGACCACCACGGCGTCCGCCTCGGCGATCAGGTCGCGGAAAGCCTTCAAATGCAGCGCGTCGCGATAGAGGACGAGGCGGCAGAAATCGGGCCGGGCAAGGTCGCGGTGGTCGGCGTACCACGGCTGATCCTGTTCGAGAAATGTAATCTCGTGACCGCGTTTGGCGAAGGCGCGGAGCAGGGCGCGATAAGTCGTCGCATGGCCGTTGCCCCAGGACGAGGAAAGGGCGAGGCCAATGACGACGAGGCGGAGCCTGCGGGTCACGCCGCGCTCCTTTCCGCTTTCGACTGCGCTATCCTCCGCAAGATGGCGTCGACTTCGGCGCCGCGCTTTTCGTACGTATGCTCCGCCAAGATCCGCCGGCGCGCGGCTTCGCCGATTCGGCGCACGGTTTCCGCGGTGAGATGGGCGAGATGCGCGGCGACGTCGCGGCCGTCGCGGGCGACGAGGATTTCAGCGTCGGGCCGCAAGAAATGTTCGACGCCGCGCCAGGCGTCGGTGATGATGCAGGCGGCGGCGCCGGCCGCCTCGAAGACCCGAGTCGCCGGCGAGTAGCCGGTCTCGGCCATGCTGTCGCGAGCGATATTGAGAACGGCGCGCGGCGTCGCGTTGAACGCGTTGTGATCGCGCGTATAGACGTGGCCGAGCGTGCGGACGTTGTCCGGCGTCGGCTTTGTCTCCCAGCCGTTGCCGGCGAGGAGAAAGCTTCGCTGCGGCAGCATCGTCGCCGGCCTCAGCAAAAACTCTTCGACTCGAGATTCGCGATCCGGCAGGCGATTGCCGAGAAAGGCGAGGTCGCAGGCGAAGCGCGGATCGGCGGCGACCGGATGATGGGTCGACGGATCGAGCGCATTGTAAATCGGCGTGCAGAACGCCGCGCCGAAGCCTTGGTACGCCTCGACGACCGGCGGGCCGCCGCCATAGGTCAGGACCGCGTCGAGAGCGGGGAGGGCGCGGCGCATCGGATGGTCCGGGTCTTTGCGCATTTCGGCGAGGGTCGCCGGCGCGTCGACGTCCCAGAAGATGCGGATCGCGTCTGGTCGCGACGCCGCCAGCACGCCGTCGAGCAACTCGTCGTCGAAAATTCCGACGCCGCTCGCCTTGACCACGACGTCCGCGTTTGCGGCCTCGGCGACGACGCGCCGCATCGCCGAGTCTTCGGCCGGGTAGACTTCCACCGCCGCCCAGGCCGGCGGCTCCATGTCGCGATGCTGCTGACGATCGAACGCGTCAGGCTCGTAGAACGTGATCTTGTGGCCGCGCCGGGCGAGATCGAAGAGCAAGCCGCGATAATAGGTCGCCGCGCCGTTCCAATAAGAGGACAGCAGGCTCGATCCATAAAAGGCGATGTCCATCAAGCGGTCTCCAAAGCCGCGGCTTGCTTGATATGGGCGGCGATCCGCACAAGCTCGGCGGCGCGATGGGCGCAGCTATGGCGGGCGCGAATGGCGGCGAGCCCGTTCTTGACGAGGCTGGCGCGCAGATCGCCATCTTCGGAGACGGCGCGCATGTGAGCCGTCATTTCGTCGCCGTTGCGCGCGACCAGATAATCTTCCCCCGGCCGGAACAGGCCTTCCGCATCGGACCAGGGCGCCGAGAGGAGCGGAACGCCGCAAGCCAAGGCCTCGAAGACCCGAATGGTCGGAATGCCGGGCAGCTTTTCGGCGTAGAAGCGCCGGGGCACATGTACTGTCGCGAGGCTTTTCGCGAAGACGGCGGGGACCAGCGCATTGGCGAGCCAGCCATGGCGCCGTGCGCCATAGCGGCGCAGCGCGGCCAGGGCGTGCGCCGGATAGCGGACGCCATAGATGTCGAGCGGCAGCGCGGCGCGCTGCGCCGGCGCGAGCAGGAACTTCTCCAGTTCCGCGGAGCGCTCGTCGTCGCCCCAATTGCCGATCCAGACCAGGCCATGGCGCGGCCCTTCGGCCTCCGGCGGCTTGAACAGGCGAGTGTCGGCGGCTTCGTGCCAGACGAAGACGCGGTCGCCCCAGCCCCAAAGCCGGTACACCGCGGCGAGCGCTTCGCCGAAGGCCAGCACGCCGTCATAGAAGTCGAGATCGAAGGCGCGGATCGCGTCAGGATCGCTGACCGCGCGGTGATGAGTGTCGTGAAAAAGCAGGGTGAATTTCGCGCCTCGCCGCCGCAAGCCGCCAAGAGCGGCGACGAGTTGCGGCTCGCTCCATTCGTGGACGATCACGAGATCGTAGCCGTCGAGCGCGGCTTCGGGGTCGAAATCGCGATCGTATTCGATCGAAGAGAGTTCGGGATAGGCGGCCCGATAGGGCGCAAGCCCTGCTTCGCCGTGATCTTCGAGCAAATGCGTCAAGCTCCAGGCGCCGCGCGGTTCGAAGGCGGCGACCTCATGGCCCGCAAGAATCAGCTCGCGTAGGACGCCGCGCAGGAAATGCGCGTTGCCATGATTCCAGCAGGACGCAAGGGAATGCGTGAAATAAGCGACCTTCACGCCGCGTGCTCCGAATGGCTTGGCGCGGGAGCGCCCTTGCCGACGAGTTCGTCATAGAGGGCGACCATGCGCTGGCCCATCGCTTCGAGTTTGTAGCGGCGCGCGCGCTCATGCGCCGCGCGCTCCAGGCGCCGGCGCAGAAGCCGATCTTCGAGAAGGGTCGTCGCGGCGGAGGCGAAAGCGTTCTCGTCGCGCGCCGGGGCGAACAGCGCGGCGCCATCCCACAATTCCCGAAAAGTCGGAATATCGGAAAGGACGAGGGCGCAGCCGGCTTGCGCGGCCTCGAGCGCCGTCAGGCCAAAAGGCTCGTACAGCGCGCTCGATACGAAAATGGGTCTCTTGGCCAGCCATACGCGAACGTCGTCGCTCGCGAGTTCGGCGAGAAGCTGCAGGTTGCGACTGGCGATCCGGGTCCCGTTCGGGCCGGCGCATGGGCCGGCGGCGAAGAACGGCGCGTCGACCAGAGCGGCGACGCGGTCCAGCGTCGCGACAT
Organism: Alphaproteobacteria bacterium; assembly: GCA_021325385.1. Taxonomy (GTDB): domain Bacteria; phylum Pseudomonadota; class Alphaproteobacteria; order Rhizobiales; family Beijerinckiaceae; genus Roseiarcus. The sequence continues at coordinate 76,003 of JAJPHH010000202.1, read as the reverse complement.
TCTTGCCTTCGTCCCATAGCCTGCCGGCCGTGAAGAGTGCGTCCAATGTCCGCCCGGTCGGCGCGACCGAGCTGCGCGAGCGGCCGTTATGGACGACGTCGATCCGCTTGCCGAGGCCATAGACCGACGCGACAAGGTCGGCGAAAGCGGCGGTCGGGGCGACCACGCGATCCGCCGCGTCGAGATGACGCCGGGTCAGATCGGCGCGCCAGCGCCATTCCGGCGGCGCGGGGCCGTCGTTGACCGCGGCCCACCAGGTCGCCAGGCACGAATGCTGAACCGCGACGACCGGCGCCGGATAGTCGGCGTCGGCCGCGAAAGGCGCGCCGTTCAATTGGACCAGGTCCGCGCCGACGTCGCGCGCGAGCTCCGCGAGAAGACCCGCCGCGCCGCGCACTCTCGCTTCGTCGTCGCATAGCCATTCGAGCGGCGCGTCTGTCAGAACCAGCTTGAGGTTCTTGATATTCTCGGCTTCGCGCCGCTGCGCGTCGGAAGGCGGCGGGCCGAGCACGGCCAGCGTCGCGGCGACGCCGTGGCGCGCCAGGGCGCGAGCGAGGTCGAGCGCGTAGATCCACACGCCGCCGACCGCGTCAGCGGTCATCAACAGGCGGCGGATCGACGCGTTCAACAAGCGCGACACGACGTCTCCAGTTCCGGCAATGGAAGCGGCCGTTCGTCCTGAATATCGCTGAAGCTCGCGAATTGACGAAGGTAGTAATCATGGGCGCGCTCCCACGCTTTCTCGTCGGGCGCGCCCCATAGGCGGCGATAATCGGGCGAGCTGGGATAAGGATAGAGCGGCACCGGATCATTGGCCCATACGTCATGCGAAGCCAAGCGCTCGCGCCACGCCCTGATCAGCGCCGGATCGTCATCGGCCATTTTGATGAGATTGGCCTGGACGAAAGGCACGCGCCGGCGCGCATAGATGAGGCGCTCGGCGAGTTCATCGGTCGAGAGACGGCAGTTCTTGTCGAGAAACGCGCGTCCCTCGATCGTCAGGCTCTCGACGCCCGCTTCGATCGAGACGCAGCCTGCCGCGCCGAGCAGGTCCAGCATGTCCGGTTTCCATAAATCGATGCGGGTTTGTACGCCGAATTTGATCTTGCGCTCGACCAAAGCTTCGAGCAGCGGCTTTTGCGGCAGGAAGATTTCGTCGATAAAATAGAGGTAGGCGGCGCCTTGCCCGATCAGCCGGTCGATCTCGTCGAGCAAAGGCGGCAGCGCGCGACGGCGATATTTGTCGCGATAGTCGATCTTCGCGCAGAAAGAGCAGGAATAGGGACAGCCGCGCGAGGCTTCGACTTCGGCGCCTGGCCCATCCGGCGCGGCCTCGAAGCGGTGGTGATGGTGATGGTGGCGAGCGATCCATTCGTCCGGCCAATCGAGCGCTTGAAGGTCGACGAAAGCGGCCGCGGCCGGGCCGCCCGTGACGCGAATGTCGGCGCCGTCCCAGAAGGCGATCGACGGGACTTTCGCCAAATCGGCGGCCCCGGCCAAGAAGGCGACGACCTCTTCGCATTCGCCGCGCACGACAATGTCGGCGTCGAGCTTGCGCAACGTCGTCTCGGGCGTCGCCGATCCATGCGGCCCGACAACGATGCGGCGGCCGCCGCGGCCGCCAAGCGCAATCAGGAATTCGCGCGGCACTTTGAGCTCGGGCGGCGCGCAACGCCAGAAAAGATAGCTGGGCGCCGTGGTGACGACGGTCATTGCGGGGCGGAACGCCGCGACCTCGTCGGCAAGTTCGCTCGTCGCCCTGCCGCAAAGATGTCCGTCGAATATCTGCGCTTCGTGGCCTGCGGCGGCGAGCAGGGCGCGGCAGGCGCCGAGTTCGAGCGGCAGATGCGGCTCACGGCAGCCGAAATAGATGCTGCGGTCGAAACGCCAAGGCGGATTGACCAGCGCAACCCTCACTCCGCCGCCTCCCAATGTCGAGCGGAGGCGGACGAGGGCAAGTAGTCGCTGCGCAGCCAATCGATCAGCCGGCCGACGCCTTCGCGCCATGGCAGCGGCTGACGCAGGCCGAGCTCGCGCTCGACGGCTTGGGCGTTCGACACATAGTAGCGCTGATCGCCGAGCCGCCATTGGTCATAATGGATGTCGACGGGGCGGCCGAGCCGGCCTTCGATGAAGGCGATCAATGTTCTGAGGCTGACCGCATTGGCCGGGCCGCCGCCGAGATTGAAAGCGCGGCCTCTCACCCGCTGGATGTTGCGCAAGGCGGCGATATAGGCGTTGACGGCGTCGTCGACGTACAGAACGTCGCGCACCTGCTTGCCGTCGCCAAAAATGGTGATCGGCTCGCCGCGCAACGCGCGGATGAGGAAATGCGCGATCCAGCCTTGATCTTCGCAGCCGATCTGCCGCGGTCCGTAAACGCAGCTCATGCGCATCACGACGACGGGCAGACCGAAGCTGCGGGCGTAATCGAGCGCGTATTGATCGGCCGCGCCTTTCGAGCAGCCATAGGGCGTGTGAAAATCGAGCGGACGCTTTTCGGAAACGCCGCTGGCGCGGATCGCGGCGTCCTGCGGCAAGTAGCAGTCCTTCTCTTCGACGAGCGCGATGTCGGCGAGATCGCCATAGACCTTGTTGGTCGAAGCGAAAATGAAGGGCGTGGCGCCGCCTTGCCTGCGGATCGCCTCCAGGAGGCCGAAGGCGCCGCCGACATTGATGGCGAAATCCTCGGCCGGATCGCTGAGGCTGGTCGTGACCGCGACCTGCGCCGCGAAATGGAAGACGGCGCTGGCGTCGTTGACGGCGGCGCGCGCCGCCGCCTCGTCGCGGATGTCCGAGCGCTGCAGCGAGATCCGCTCCGGGTGCCGCTCGCGCAGCCAGCGCGCGTTGCGTTCGGCGCCAGGCCGGCGCAGCGAATCGAAAAGGACGACGTGCCGGCCCTCGCGCGCCAGACGGTCGGCGAGATTGCTGCCCAGGAAACCGGCGCCGCCGGTGATGAGGATCGGACGCAAGCCGACGATCGCGGGCGCGTTCATGCGACAAGCCCTCGCTTTTCAAGCTCGCTTCTGGCTTCGGCGATGCGGTCATGCGCTTGCTGGCCGGCCGCCCATTCGGCGAGCGCCGCCAGGCCTTGCGTGAAGTCCTGCCGGGCGACGAAGCCGAGCTCCTTTTCCGCCTTGCTCGTATCGGCGAAGCAATGGCGTACGTCGCCCTTTCTTCCCTTGCCGCTGACTTCCGGCGCGATCTCGGCCTTGTTCATCGCCGCGGCGAGCATTTCGGCGACTTGCAGAACGCTGCGATCCTGCCCGCTGCCGATATTGTAGATCTTGCCGGCCGCCTTGGGATGTTCGAGCGCCAGCGCGAAAGCTTCGGCGACGTCGTCGACATGGACGAAATCGCGGCGCTGGCGGCCATCTTCGAAAACGAGCGGCGGCTTGCCGTTGGCGAGACGCGACGCGAAGATCGCGAGAACCCCGGTATAGGGATTCGAAAGGGCTTGGCCCGGCCCATAGACGTTGAACAATCGGAGAGCGACGCCTTCCATGCCGTACGCCGCCGTCACGGTCAGCGTCATCTGCTCTTGCACGAATTTGGTCAGCGCATAGACGGAGGCGAGGTTGGGGCGTTTCCATTCCGGGGTCGCAGCCGGGATCATCGGCGCGCCGGAGGCGTCGACCGGGTCCCAGGAAAGGCTGACGGCGTTGCTGCGTTCGGCGTCCTCGACGGGATTGCCGTCCCTGTCGATATAGAGGCCTTCGCCATAGACGCTCATCGAGGAGGCGACGACGACGCGGCGGACCGGCTTATGGGCGAGGCGCTCGAGCAGCGCGGCCGTGCCGAGGTCGTTCGCCGAAACGTAGCGCTCGATCGCGTACATGCTCTGTCCGACGCCGACCTCGGCGGCGAGATGCAAGACGCTATCGATTCCGGCGAGCGCCTTTCGCAACGCGTCCTCGTCGCGGACGTCGCCGGGGATCGCCTCGACGTCGGCGAGAGCGTCCGGCAGGGTCCGGCGAGGGCCGTGCACTTGTTCGACGAAACTGTCGAGAATGCGAACGCGATATCCGCGTCTCAAAAGATTTTCTGTGACGCGCCGGCCGATGAATCCGGCGCCGCCGGTGATGAGAACGCGTTCAGACACCGCCGCTCCTGTTGTCCCCCCGGCCGTCTGAGAACGTGTCCCGCCCGGCCGAGTTCCCCGTAGCGGCGGAAATTTATCGGTACGCCTTTGTTGAACGGCGGCCCATCCTCTGAGCCTTGGCGGTTTCGGTTTCGCGTCCGTTTCCGCGCTTGCGGCGAGCGCGTCGCGCCGCCGGCGCGGCTGCCTGTGGGCAGTCCCGGGAACTTCGGCGCGAGCAGGCCAGTTGTCGACCCGTCGCCCGAGAGGAGCCCCCGATCGCGATGTCGACCGGCGCGCCGAGGACGATAGCGGCGCGCCGTTCGCCCGAACACGAGGGGGAAAGCAAGATGAACGGGAAATCCGCCGGCGGCGGCGTCAAGCGCTCGCTTGTCGGCTTCGCCGCCGCGCCGAGCGGCGACGTCTTCGTCATTCACATCGTCGACGACGCCGACGAAGTGTTCGAAATCGAAGCAAGCCGCGAAAATATCGAGCTGATGGTCGCAAATTTGCAGTCGCTCATTGCCGGGTTGCAGCCTCCCTCCGCTTCGCTCGATCGCGGGAGCGAGGAGGCGCCGGCCTGAACGTCGCTTCCGACCGAGCGCTTAGAGAAGCCTCGACGGATCGGATTCGGGCGGGACGGTGCGCGTGATCTGCGTCGGCTTGAGGTCAGGCGAAGCCTGCATCAGGCTGAGCCTCGCATCGTCGAGAATGCGGCGTTGGATTTCCCCGGCGCGGCTCTGGTCGACCCAGAAGCGGCAGGTCAAGAGCGGCGCGCCAGCATTGACATTGTCGACGAAGACTTCCGGCGGCGGCCGTTCGCGGGCGGCCGCGCGAAGCATGGCGAAAAGCGCTTCGCGGCCGCGTTCGAAATCGGCCCCGGCCGGCAGAGCCACGGTGAAGCAGATCAATCGGCCGGGATTGCGCGAATGGTTGCGCAGGGCCGCGCTCCAGATTGTCGAATTCGGAACGAAAACATAGAGGCCGTCGAACGTCTCGAGTTGGCAGGCGAAAAGACCGATTTCCTTGACGGTGCCGGCGATGGCGTTGGCGGCGACCGCGTCGATATAGTCGCCGACGCGAAACGGCCTGAGCCAGAGCAGCATGACGCCGGCGGCGACGTTCGACAGCGTGCCTTGCAAAGCGAGGCCGATCGCAAGGCCTGCTGCGCCGAGCGCGGCAAGAAGCGATGCGGTCTGAACGCCGAGTTGGCTCAGGGCCGCGATGATGGCGAGGACCAGCACGGCGTAGCGCGCGGCGGCGGCGAGAACCGGGCGCGCTGTTTCGTCGACGCCGTGCGTCTCCCTGAACGTCGCCGCCACGGCGCGCGCCGCCCACTGGGCGAGGAACACGCCGATGACGAGGACCGCGATCGCCACCGCCAGCCGCGGCAGAAACGTCGCCGCCCAGGTCCAGATCATCGCAGCGAAAGCGTCGAGATTGTTGGGAATGAACGTCATGGCCCCGCGCTGAGATCGTTTTTGAGCCGTCCTCTCGTACTGATTGAGGCGGCGCTTTTCCGGTTTAGAACACGTCGAGGTCACAATTCGTTCCGAATCCGGCGCCGCTGGTCCGCCGCCGGAGAAAGCCCGGAACATTCATGTTTTTCGACGGTTCTCGGCCGGTTGAACCCTCGATCGCCGGCTCACGCTTCCTGAGTCGGCCGCTCCAGAAGAGAGGCGAACGGCGTGGGAAAAACAAGAAAAACTTGTGTCGTGGCCGGCGGCGCCGGCTTTCTCGGATCTCACCTTTGCGAAGCCCTGCTTTCGGATGGCGCCGACGTCATCTGCATCGATAATTTCCGCACCGGCCGCCTCGCCAATATGCGCCAGCTTCGCCGCGAGCCGCGCCTCGCCCTGGTTGAAGCGGATGTGATCAATCCTCTGTCGCCGCTGCTGCCGCGCAGCGTGCGGCGGGTGGACTGGGTGTTCAATCTCGCCTGCGCCGCCTCGCCGCCGCATTACCAGGCCGATCCCGAGCACACGATGCTCACCAACGTGATCGGGACGCGCAATTTGCTCGCCTTGAGCGAGAGGACAGGCGCGCGTTTTCTGCTCGCCTCGACCAGCGAGGTCTATGGCGATCCGCAAGTTCATCCGCAGCCGGAAAGCTATTGGGGCTATGTCAACCCGACCGGCCCGCGCGCTTGCTATGACGAAGGCAAGCGCGCCGCCGAGGCGCTTGTCTTCGACTATGGCCGATTGGGGCGCGGCGACATCAGGGTCGCGCGCATTTTCAACACCTATGGCCCGCGAATGCGCGCCGACGACGGCCGCGTCGTCTCCAACGTCGTCACGCAAGCCCTGGCCGGCGACGACATCACGATTTACGGCTCCGGCGAACAGACGCGCTCGTTCTGCTATGTCGACGACCTCATCGACGGCTTGCTGCGCCTGATGGCCTATGACGGCGACTATGCCGGCGCCGTCAATCTCGGCAATCCGGCCGAGATCACCGTGCGCGAACTGGTCTCGCGCGTGCTGCGCTTGGCGGCCTCGGAGTCGCAAATCGTCAGCCGACCCTTGCCGGTCGACGATCCCCAGCGCCGCCGGCCGAACATTGCGCTGGCGACACAGCTGCTCGGCTGGACGCCCCGCGTCTCGCTGGAGCGGGGATTGAAGAAGACGATCGCCTATTTCGCCGCCGAGGCGGCCGCCGTCGCCTTGCCGAAAACGCGCGGGTCCGGCAAGGGCAAGGCCGGCGTCAACGGCGCCTCAACCCTCCTTGCCAAGATGAAAGACGCGGCCATCCCAGCCGACGAACGGTCGCTCATCCGACCTTAACACGCGAAAGCCGCACGATGCGGCGAGGCGCGCGACGTCGGCGCGATCGGCGATGTCGTCTGCGCGGTACGAGTAGTTGGCGAGCAGAAAATCGCCGCCGGGCTTGAGGGCGCGGGCGATCTCCTGAAAAAACTTATCGGCCAAAGCCGGCGAAGCCGAAACGATGTACGGGAAGACGTCGATCGCCAGCACGGCGTCGGCGCCGGCGGTCGCGATCGCCGCCAAATCTTTGCCTGAGGACAATCGGATCTCGACATTGGCCAAGCCGGCGCAATTGCGTTGCGCGATCTCGACCATTGTCGGCGAGATGTCGAGGCCGACGATCCTGCCGACCTTATCGGCAAGCGCGCGTTCGAAACGGCCGACGCCGCAGCCAATGTCGACCAGCGCGCGCTCGCGGCCGAGAAGGCCCAGCTCTCCGAGATATTTGGCGACCTCCGCCGTCGCAGCGTCGAGAAGCTCTGGCCGGCCAAACGAATAGAGCGCGACGCTCGCCTCTGGCGATAAAGCCGCGGCGCGATCGAAGGCGGCGGAGAGGTCCGCCAAGCGCGCCTCCGCCGTCGCGTCGGCAGACGCGTCATGCGGGACGGCGGCGAGCACCGAACGGACCAAGCGCCACGCCTCCGGCGCGCCTGCGGCGAGCGCGCGGAGCGCGGCGAGGCGCTGGGCGGCGCCTGGGTCGTCGGCGTCGGGCAGGTCTCGGCTCGCCGCGACGGCGGCGGCAAAAGCCGCCTCGTCCGCGGCGGCCATCGCGAGCCGCATCAAGGCCATCGCGGGCGGCGTTTCGCCTCGCCCGCAACTCGCGAGAAGGCCGCGGATGAAATCCTGGCTCGCGTCGGCGCGCTCATCGCCCATGGTCCGGTCTCGTCCATAGGCGGCGTTGATTCCAGCGGTCGCTCGCGCCCCAGGAATATTTGTACGCTTCGCGGCCGCGCAGGAAATGGAACTCGCGCGCGCCTTCGTCGATCGCATCGGCAATGGCGCGGCCGATCAGGATCGCGCCGGGACTTGCGTCTTCGAAAGCCGGATCGAAGCCGCCCAGATAGGCGTAGGCGCGGCCGCGGTCGAACAGGCCGTAATAGGCCGCGACGGGTTGGCCGTCGATGGCGAGCGTGTAACAGCGGGCCAAATCGGCGGCGGCGAGGCGCGGCAGCGCCGCTTGGTGAAAGCGCCGAACTTTCGCGTCGCCGAGAACGCCGCCCTCGCCGCGCTCGCGCCATCGCGCTTCGTGGAGCGCGAACAGCGTCGCGAGAAAGCGCTCGCTGTCTTGCTCGCGGCGTTCGATGCGCGCCTCGCCGAGCCGTTCGGCGGCGGCCCACGCCCGGCGCAATTGCCGACGCTTTCGCGCCGGCGCGCAGCCGGCCAGGTCGCGTCCGCCGCGAAGCGCGATGACCGGACAAGCGCTCTGGCGCTCGACGCGGTCCTCGCAATTGCTCGGCGCGGGCAGAGCCGCAGCAAGGGCGCCAGGCGGCAGCTCTTCGAAGCTGCAACTGGTCCACGCCTGATCGGCGATGAAGGCCGCGAGCGCCCGCAGCGCCTCCGGGCAGCGCGGATCGACGAGGATATCGAGATAGTCGCTGAGCGAGACGCCGAGCGGCAAGAGCCGAGCGCTGGCGGCGGATTGCTCGGCGTAGAAGGGAAACAGGGCGACGAGCTTTGGCTCGTCGAACACCCCGCCGACGCATGATCGCTCGGGCGCGAATTCGCGCCGCCAGGGAATGAGCCAAGCCGGCGATTGGAACGGCGTCGCCGTCGGCGCCCGGCGCCACAGGTCCCACCAGTCGGGCTCGAGCGCGTCGAGATCGTCGATCGCGCTCGCTACGAGGCGAGATGACGGCGGCTCAGGCCGAGAGAGCGCGTTGGTCAGCGATTCTTGCATAGAGGTCGAGATAGGCGGCGGTCATTCTGTGCCTGGAGAAGCGCGCTCGCGCTTCTCGTCGGCAGGTTTCCGGATCGAGGGCCGCGGATTCGCGCATCGCGGTCGCCATCTCTTCGGCGCTGTCGACGAGGAAACCGGTCCGGCCATGCGCGACGATCTCGCTCAGGGCGCCGGCGCGGAAGGCGACGACCGGCGTTCCGCAGGCCATCGCCTCCATGGCGACGAGCGAGCTTGTCTCCGGCGCGAGGCTCGGGATCGCGACGCATGCCGCGGCTGTGAGAAAGCGGCGCTTGCGAGCGAGGCTCAACGGGCCGACGAAGCGGCAGGATTGGCCGAGATGTGGCGCGATCTCTTCGGCGAAGTAGCGCTCGTGCTCGGCGTATCGGAAGATCTGGCCCGCGATGATCAAGGGCAGCGCCGCGCGCTGCGCCGCCGCGATGGCGAGATGCGCGCCCTTTTCCGGACAGAGGCGGCCGAGGAAAAGCGCGAAGCGCCGCTTGGCGTGGCGGCCGGCGAGACGCTCGATGTCGACGCCGTTTTCGATCGGCCCGAGCAGCCGCGCGCCGGACGGCGCGTCGCGCATTTGGCTCCGCGAGACGCCGTTCATCCAAAGATCGGCGCGACGGGCGCGCAGCGCCGTCGGATCGTACCAAGACAAAGGCAAATGCAAGGTGACGAGCGTCGCGCCGCTCGACGGGCAATAAGCGGCGAAATCGATTCCATGCAGATGGACGAGATCGACCGCGAAGCGCTTGCGCGCCGCCCCGATCGCTCGTCGATGCCGCGCCCAGGCGCGCCGCCGGGCAAGATCGTCGATCGGCCCTTGCTCGCTTTCGACGGGGATGTGAATCCCTGCAACCTGCGATCCCTCGCCGGCGACGACGATCGAACGATGTCCGTTCTCGACCAGAGCCCGATCCAATGCGCTCAAAATCTGTTCGGCGCCGCCCACCGCGTCCGGCCCGACCGGCGCGAACGGATAGGCGACATTGAGCACGGTCAGCGTCATGGCGAAAGGCCCAGCTCGGCGAGAGCCGCGGGCGCCAGCTTCAGCCACGAAGCGCCGTCGAGGCCCCAGGGAAAGCGCTCGTAATAGAGGTCGCCTTCATTCGGAAGGCGCGCAAAGTCATAGTCCGGCGCAAGCCGGAATCGCTCGATAGAGGTCTGGAACTGTCTCAATTGCTCGCGCTGCGTGACATAGCGCGCGATCATCGCTTGCTTTATCGCCAAAGCCGGTTGGCCGAGCGCCGCCTCATAGCTCGGCGCCGCCGGCGTCGGCGTGAAAACCTGCGCGACCATCCGGCCGTGATCCGAATGATAGAACGGCATATCGATCAGCGCCGGCGGCCGGCCGCCTCGCGACTCGATGAGACGGCGCGCCGCGCTGGCGGCGAAAGCCGCCGCGTCGTGATCCGGATGGCCGCCTTCGTAAGCATGCGTGAAGACCGCCTGCGGCTGGCGGCTCTCGAACAGCTCGGCGACGCGGCGCGCGAGCGAGGCGAGGTGCAGAGACGCTTCTTGATCGGCTATGCCGAGGCTCAGCAGCGAGCGCGGGTCAATTCCGGCTTCCGCGACCGCAGCGATCAGTTCATCGCGACGCGCTTGAGCGTAAGCGCCGCGCTCGATGAAGCCATGCGCCGTGGCGTCGCGCATGTTGCGCGGCGCGCCATCCGTGACATGGACGATGACGAATCCGGGCAGGTCCGACAAATGTCCGCCCAGCCCGATCGTCTCATCGTCGGGATGAGCGACGAGGGCCATGGCGCGGCGGCCGTCCAACTTTGAAAGGCCAAGCGCCTGGAACAGGTTCTGAGAACCGCCTTCGCCTCGAGGCTGTAACGCGCCCCTCATCGGGCGGCCCGCTCGCTACGCCGAGATGGCCACGCGCCGGCGCGCAGACGCCTTGGCGGGGGCGTAGCGCCTGATCATCGCCGCGCAGAATTCGGCGAACTCCTCCTTGAGAAGGGGCGCGCTCGTATGGTGCGGCGCGATCCCGCGATGCGCCGGAGTGAAACAGAACGTCACGGTCACGTCGAAATCTTCGAGCGCGCGCATCTGACGGTCGAACCAGGCGAGCGCATTGGGCCGGAAACTGTCGGCCCATGACAGGCCGGTCCTCAAATAGGTGACGCCGAGCCGTTTCATCCAGGCGACCGCCTCGTCGAGCCGGTGATCGTCGAAATGGAACCATTGGCAGAGGCCCAAATCCGGCGTCAGCGTCGCGAAGCGCTCGAGCGCCGGTTTGGGCTCGCCGTTCTCGCGCAACAAGCCCATGGCGAAATGCCGGTAATAGGCCGAGCCTTCCGCCTCGCGATGCCGCGTCGTCGCCTCCCATATGCGCGGCAGATCGTAAAGGCTGTACCAATGGATGCGCGGCGACTTGCCGATCAGCAGCTCGGCGGTGCGCGCCAAGCCCCAGTCTTGCACCTCGTCGGCGCCGAAGGTCGAGACGCCGACCTCGCTGACCCAGATCGGGAGATCGGTCACGGCTCGAATCTCGTCGAGCTTGGCCGGCCATTCCTTGAGCTGCCAGAGATTCCAATCGAGAGGAAAACCGTGCGCCGCCACGGCGTCGACATGATCGAGCACGCCGCGGCCTTTCATATTGGCGATGAACAGCGGATCGATCGGCGAAATGCCGCCCAACACTTTCGGCAGCGCGGGATTTTCCTCGGCGATCGCGTCCGCCGCGGCGATCGCCATCTCGGCGAAGAGCCGCCAATCCGGATCGACTTCCGGGTCCCAATGGGACTTGTTGTTCGGCTCGTTCCAAATCATCGCCGCTTCGATCATCGTCGACCTCTCAGCGTGGGGTACACGGCGCCGCCGCCCGCAGGTTCGGACGCGATGCGGCAGATATAGACCTCGTCCTCCGGTCGCGACAGGATGTCGAAGCCGGAGCTCCTCAGCATCGCTTCGACGCAAGCGCGGTTCGGCGCCCACCAGTTGCTGGGGTCGCCGGCATAGCGATGCTCGATGAAATGGAGGCGGGGGAAGTCCGGCCGCTCGAACGGCGAGCTATCCCAAAACGCGTAATCCTCCGCGACAGGCCCTGCGCGGTCGTCGCCGCGCTGCATCGATTGAAACACCATCAGATCGACGGCGACATGCTCGCGGACGAGATCAAGGGCGAGCAGAGGATGACGCAGATGATAGAGCACGCCCATGAACAGGACGATGTCGAAACGCTCGCCGAGCGCGCCGACGTCGTAGACCGAGAGGCGCTTGAATTCGATGTCGCAGTCGGCGATTTCGGCGGCGAAGCGCGCCTGCGCCAGATAATCCTCGTCGCTATCGACGCCGAGAACGCGCGCCGCGCCGCGGCGCTTCATCTCGATCGAATAGAAGCCGGCGTTGCAGCCGATATCGAGCACGCTCTTGCCGGTCAGATCGCTGGCGATCGCGTTGGCGAATTTGCTCCATTTCACCGACGGATAATCGCCGAGGAAATGATCGGGCGCGGTGGCGACGCCGCCGAGATCGAGATTGTGGAACCAGGGCCCGAGCGATTGCACGCGTTGGCGGATTTCCTCGGCCGAATAGCGCATCGTTACGAGCTCCGCTATGCCGACGCGACGGGCGCGCGGCCGAGCGGCGGCGAGATGGCGACGGCCGACATCGCCGCAGCGCCGTCTTGCCGATCGGCGTCGAGGAGCTGGAGGGCGGCGCGGTAGCCGTGCAGCGTGCCGACATCGACATAGGCTTGGCCGGCGCGGACGCCGGTCGCCGCGCCGCCTTCGGCGATATAGGCGTTGACCAGCGTGCCGAAATATTCGTCGCTTCGGCCGCGCCTGCGCCAGAGCGCATGCAGTTCGTGAAAGACCGACGCCGGCATTTTGAAGCCGCCCCAGATCCAGCGGGCGGGATCGCCGGGCCGCTTGACCTCGATCGCCAGGACTTTGTCTTTCTCGCCGAGCAGAACCGCGTCGAAGAGATCCGGGCGCGCGACCGGAAAGAGCAAGAACGACAACTTGTCGTCGGGAAGCGCCGCAAAGCCTTCCTTCGGGAACCAGATCGTATCGGGCAGGCCGACCAGGACGGGCGTGTCGTCGATGAGAGGCGCGGCGCGGAAAACCGCGTCGCACAGGCCGGCCGGCGAGGGCTGGACGATATAGGCGACCGCGGCGTCGTCATAGCCTGCGCCGTAATAGCTGACGATGTCGTATTTGCCTGGCCCGATCACGAAAGCGAGCCGGTCGACGCCCGCCAAGATCATCCGCTCGACGAGATGCTCGCTCACCGCGCATGGCCGCTCGGTCGCGCCGTCGCGGCGGCTGCCGACCGGCAGAAGCTCCTTGGAAAAAGCGAGCGGCTGAATGCGGCTGCCGCGGCCGGCGGCGGGAATGATCCCCCACATGGCTTACGCTCCCAAAGCGGCTTGGGCGCCCGCCCATTCGCTTTCGCCGCGCCGCGTTTCGGCGAAAATCTTCTCGAGTTCCGCGGCGCGACGATCGGACGTATGCTCCGCCAGAACGCGCTCGCGCGCCGCCTCGCCGATGCGCTGCACTTCGCTGTCGGAGAGATCGAGCGCGGCGATCACGTCGGCGCAGGCGCCGGCGACGATGATTTCCCGCTCCGGCTCGAAGAATCTGTCGAGGCCCTCCCACCAATCGCTGACGATCGCCGCGCCGCAGGCCGCCGCCTCGAAGAGCCGGCCCGAAGGGCACCAGCCCATCGCCGCCATGTCGCGCCGTGTGACGTTGAGCGTCAGGCGCGACGAGGCGTAAAAGGCGGGATGCTCGCCCGGCGGCAAATGCCGGACGAAGAAGATGTTCTTGGTCCAGGGAAAGCCTTCCGGATATTGCGCGCCGGCCAGGACGAAGCGCAGATCGGGCCGGCGTCGCGCCGGGTCGATGAACAGGCGCTGCAGCGCCTGCTGGCGGTCGGCGGCGTAGGTGCCGACATAGGAGAGATGGGCGCGATAGCGCGGCTCGGCCTGGCCCGGATAGTGCCGCTCCGGATCGACATGGCCGTAAAGCGGGACGACTTTGCGGGCCCCCGTCAACAAGCCGAGATCTTCGAGCGCGGCGCCTCCAGTATAGCTCAACGCCAGATCATAATCGACGAGGCCGCGCGGGCCGATATAGGCGAGCGGCGCGCCCGCGCCGTCGCGCAGGCGCGCCAGCGTAACCGGCGTGTCGAGATCATAGAAGACGCGCAAGGCGCGCGGCGCCTCGAGGACGAGGTCGCCGGCCGCCACGCCGTCCGGACAATAGGACGTGACCATCGCCACGTCCGCCTCGGCGATGTGGCCTCGCGCCACATCCTGAACTTCGCTCCATTCCCGATAAAGGACGAGATCGCCGTCCGGAAGTTCGTACAAGTCGCGGTTTTGCGCGTAGTACGGCGTATCGCGCTCGAAAAAGACGACGCGCCAGCCGCGCCGCGCCAGCGCTCGTTGCAAGCCGCGCCACAGCGTCGCGTGGCCATTGCCCCAGGACGATGTGACCGTCAAACCGAAGACGACGAGTTTCACGCGCGAGCCTCCGCGCCGTGCGGCGTCAGGGTCTCGTTAACGCCGACAATCGTCGCGCCGAGCGCCGTCACCGACAGCCGGGTGATCGACGCCGGCGAAATTTCCAACAAGGACCACGCGTCGAGCGACAGGCCGAGGCAATAGAGAAGCGCCGCCCGGATCATCTCGGCGTGGCTCACCAGGGCGACGGCGCCTTCCGGCAGCGCCGCGCTGACCCGTTCGATATGGTTCATGATCCGCGCCTGCGCTTCGCGCATGCTCTCGCCGCCGGGCGACCGCGCAAAACGCCTGCGCTCGTTCCAACGCCGCCATTGCGGGTCCTGGGCGAGGTCGACGAAATCGAGGCCGGACCAGGCGCCGAAATCGACTTCGTCCAGCGCGTCTGCGATCTCGAGCGGACCGCCCTCGCACGCCGCTTCGATCGCCCGCGCCGTCTCGACGGCGCGCCGCCGCGGACTGGAGTGGATGTGATCGAGTCTCTCGCCGCGCATTCGTTCTCCCAAGCGGCGGGCTTGCGTCTTGCCGGCTTCGCCGAGACCGGCGCCCGGCGCGCGCCCCGCCAACCGAACCGCGAGGTCGTCTTGAGCGGCGTGGCGGATCAGGAAAAACATCGTCACGACAGTCGACGAGGCCTGGCGCCGTCTCCATCGGAGATGAATTTCAGGACGCGGTCGCGCGCTTCAGCGTCGGTGAATTGCTCGGGCGGAGACTTCATGAAGTAGCTGGACGGACCGATCAGCGCCCCGCCAAGGCCGCGGTCGAGCGCCAGCTTGGCGCAGCGCACCGCGTCGATGACGACGCCGGCCGAGTTGGGCGAATCCCAGACTTCCAGCTTGACCTCGGCATTGAGCGGCAAGCCGCCGAAAGTCGTGCCCTCCATCCGGATGTGGCAGAATTTTCGGTCGGTCAGCCACGGCACGAAATCGCTCGGCCCGACATGGACGTTCTCCGCGTCCAGCGGCGCGTCGAGCTGGCTCATCACCGATTGCGTCTTCGATATCTTCTTCGATTCGAGCCGCTCGCGCTCGAGCATGTTGCGGAAATCGGTGTTGCCGCCGAAATTGAGCTGGTAGGTCCGGTCGAGCCTGACGCCGCGCTCGCGGAACAGATTGGTCAGCACGCGGTGGACGATGGTCGCGCCCACCTGACTTTTGATGTCGTCGCCGATCAGAGGCAGCTTCTGGCGCTCGAATCGCTGGCGCCATTCCGGCCTGGAGGCGATGAAGACCGGAATGCAATTGACGAAGGCGCAGCCGGCTTTCAGCGTCTGCTCGGCATAGAATTCCGTCGCTTTTTGCGATCCGACCGGCAGGTAGCAAACGACGATATCGGTTTGCGACTGTCTCAGCGCCTCGGCGACGTCGCAATCGGGATCCTCGGATTCTTCGATCTCGTCGCGAAGATACTTGCCGAGCCCATCGAGGGTCGGGCCCCGCCGCACCGGAACGCCTATTTTTGCAACCTCGGCGAAGCGATAAGTGTTGTTCGGGCGCGCGTAGATCGCCTCGGCGACGTCCTTGCCGACCTTCGACTTGGCGATGTCGAAGGCGGAGGCGATCTCAATGTCGTCAATGCGATAGCCGCCGACCGCGACGCTCATGAGCCCAGGCGGCGGCTCGTTCGAGGCGGCTTCGCGGTAATAGGTGAGCCCCTGCACGAGCGAGGAGGCGCAATTGCCGACGCCGACAATGCCGACGCGCACCTTCTTGGACCTCAAGGGGCCCTCCTGATTTATCAAATTGCCCGGCCAACGCGCGGCGATGCGGGATGTTCCGCATTTAACGCGCGTGTTTCGAAGAAAGCGGCGGGGCTCGCCGCAGCCGCCGTCCCCCCGATCCGATCATGACCTTTTCGCGGCGCTCGCCCGCTCGGTCGAGGAGGGCGCCGCTCCGCCGCCTGTCATCGCCACGATCTATGTCGGCGACGACGCGTCGAAGGGGCTCGCGATGCAGCGCCCGCTTTGTCCCCATCCGCAGAAGGCTTGGTACAAGGGCGGGGAAGATCCGAACATCGCCGAGAATGTTAGCCGCGCTGTCGTAGCCGGGAGTGGCCAACCGGAGGGAGATGGCGTTCGGCGCCTTGAGGCGTGGGTCAAGGAGGTCGTTTCTGAGCTCGCTCCGGCCGCACTATTGTCGAACGGCGGTTATTCGCTTTCAGATCAAGAACTTACCATCGATTGACGTACTTTTTTCTTCTCAAGATCGCCGATCTGGACTATAATGTTCTTCAAAAAGAAGGCGGCGAAGGTCATTGGCCTGGCCGATCTGCGGAAGGGTCGTGTCGAGGAGGCGAAAGCGAATTTTTTTTCCAAATTTTTTGCAACGTAACCCATTGAAATCCCACAAAACGCGGAAATATGGATTTGGAAAAATTTGGCCGAGTCGCCGGCGCCCAAAACCCATTGCAGGGCAAGCAATCGTCGCGCCGCCGCGGCGCGAGCCGGGTCATGGCGCGCGCCATGTCGAGTTCGGTTTGCCTCCGCCGCGCCGGAGGGCGCGGCCTCCTCAAATGGCGGCGGGAAGCGCGAGGAAGCGCCGCATGTTCGCTCGCCATCACGGCGGCCGCCTCAATGTTTCTTCGAGCGGCCCTTCTCGCTTTGCAGGCTTTTCTTCAACGCGTCCATAATGCTGACGACGTTGCTCGGCGGCGCCGGCGCGCGCGACTTGGCCCGCGGCGGCTGCGCGCCTTTCTCTTTCGCCGCGATGATCTTCTTGAGGTTCTGCTGGACCGGGTCGGCGGCCATCGACGCGCTCCAGCGGCTGGTGCGTTCTTCGATCAGGGTCGAGATCAGCGACATCAGCTTCGGATCGACCGTCTCCGCCTTGATGTCTGCGAAATAGGCGGCCTCGTCGCGAACCTCGTCGCCATAGCGCAAGGTCCATACGACGATGCCGCGGTCGCGCGGCTGCAGCATCACCGGCCGCTCGCGGCGATAGAGTACGAGCCGCGACAGGCCGACCATTTTGGTCGCGGCCATCGCGTCGCGCACGACCGAGAAGGCCTCGACGCCGATCTCGCCATTCGGGGTCAGGTAATGCGGCCGGTCGTACCAGACCCAGTCGACCGAATCGCGCGGCACGAAGCTTTCGATGTCGATCGTCCGCGTCGTCTCCAACGCGACAGCTTCGAGCTCCTCATCCTCGATCGGAACATAATCGCCTTCGCCGCGCTCATAGCCTTTGACGAGATCGTCGTCGTCGACGGGCTTGCCGGTCTCCGCGTCGACATAGCGGCTTTCGACGCGATCGCCGGTCTTGCGATTGAGCGTGTGAAAGCGAACCTTCTCGCTTTCGGTATGGGCCGGAATCATCGCCACCGGACAGGTGACGAGCGAGAGCTTGAGATAGCCTGTCCAAAACGGCCGCGGCGCCATCGGCTGCTTCTCCTAAGGCAGAGTCAACCTGTCGTCGCCGGCAAGGTTCCGGCGCTTCAGGCTGCTCTGCGCTTGCCGCCGAGGCGCTGAATGGCGTCTTCGAGCGGCCGCGCCGCCTCGTCATAGCCGGGCCATATCCCCCGGCGCAGCAGCGCCGGAACCGTGCGGATCGTATAGCGCTTCGGATCGAGCCCGGCTTTGACTTGCGTCCAGGCGAGCGGCATCGACACGGTCGCCCCGGGCCGCGCGCGCGGCGAGAGCGGCGCTATCGCGGTCGCGGTGCGGTCGTTGCGCAAGTAGTCGAGGTAGATATGGCCGCCGCGCATCTTCTTGGCCATGTTGACGACATAGCGGTCGGGATGATCGCCGGCCATGCGCAAGCAAATTTCCTGCGCGAAGGCCTTCGCCGTCGGCCAGGTCAGCGCGCCTTTGCGGCTCGCCGCGAGCGGCGTGACGACATGCAACCCCTTGCCGCCGGTCGTCTTGCAAAAGCCGACCAGGCCGAGACTGTCGAGCCGCTCCCGCATCTCCCGCGCCGCCTCGACGACGACGGAGAAGGGAACGTCCGGCCCGGGATCGAGGTCGAAAATCAGCCGGCCCGGAACCGTCGGCTCGCCCGGCAGGCAATTCCATGGATGGAGCTCGACCGCCGCGGCTTGGGCCAGCGCGGCGAGCGCCTCGATCCGGTCGATCTGCAGATAGGGCTTGCGCTCCGCGGACGGGCGGACGAGGGCGATGAGATTGGACGTGCCCGGCGCGCCGTGACGTTGGAAAAATTTCTGGCCGTCAATGCCGTCCGGCGTGCGGACGATCGAGCAGGGCCGGCCTTTGAGATGCGGCATCATCTGCTCGCCGACCGCCTCGTAATAGCGGGCGAGGTCGAGCTTGGTGACCGGCTCGCCGTCGCCGGCGTCCGGCCACAGCGCCTTGTCCGGATGGGAAATGAGCAAGTCCATGACGACCGGCCGGTCGGCGCGCGCCTTTCCCTTGCTCGCCGGCTTTGCGACCGGCTTCGGCGGATCGATCGGCTTGGCCGGCTCTTCGGCTTGAACTTCGCGCGCGGGCTTGTCTTCGCGCAGGCCTTTGAAGGCGGCCTGCCGCACCATGCCGTCGGTCGTCCAGCCGGCGAATTCGATTTCGGCGACGAGTTCGGGCTTCGTCCAGGTGACGCCCTTCTCCCGCTTCGGCGCATTAGCGCCGGCGAAGGGCGAGCGATCGGTCGCGACCGCCTTCAGCCGCGGCACAAGCTTCTTCACCTTGGCCTCGCTGTAGCCCGTGCCGACGCGGCCGATATAGACAAGGCGGTCGTCGCGATAGACGCCGACCAGAAGCGAGCGAAACCGGCCTTCGGTCGTCGACCAGCCGCCGATCACGACCTCGTCGCCGGCGCGGCATTTGGCCTTGGTCCAGGCCCCGCCGCGCCCCGATTGGTACGGCGCGTCGAGCCGCTTCGAGACCACGCCTTCGAGATTCAATTTGCAGGCCGAGCGCAGCACGGCGTCGCCGCTCGTCTCGAAATGCTCGACATAGCGGATGATCGGGCTCGGCTTTTCGCTGAGCAGTCCGTGCAATTGCTCCTTGCGTTCGGAGAGCGGCGATTTGCGGAGGTCTTCGCCCTCGAGGAAGAGCAGATCGAAGGCGAAATACGCCAAATCTTGCGTCGCGCCTTCCGACAGCGCCGCTTGCAGAGCGGGAAAGTTGGGCGCCCCGTTCTTGTCGAGCGCGACGATCTCGCCGTCGATCAGGCAATCGGGCAGTTCCGCGGCCGCCTTGGCGATCTCCGGAAATTTATGCGTCCAGTCGAGGCCCTTGCGCGTCTTCAGCGTCGCCTCGCCGGCTTCGACTCGCATCTGAACGCGGTAGCCGTCGAACTTGATCTCATGCGCCCAGCCCTCGGCGTTGGGCGGCCGGTCGACCGGCTGGCACAGTTCGGGCGGGACAAAATCCGGCATTTTCGCCGCTTTGCCGCGGCGCGGCTTGGCCGCAATTTTCTTCGGCGGCTCTTGTTCGCTCGGCGGGCGATTGCTGTTCCAGACCCGCGCCGGATCGTTCCGCTCGGCGCCGCCGAGGATGAACGGCGTCGGCCCGCGGCCCTTGCCGGCGGCGATTTGCTCCATGGTGCGGCCGGAGGCGACCGAGCGGTCGTCGGCGAGGAGCGCTTCGTCGTCGCCCTCGCGGGCGTATTCGTCGCGATGCTTGATCAGCAGCCAATTGGTGCGCTTGCTGTTGGTTCGGTCGTGCTTCATGCGCACCAGAACCCAGCTTCCCTTGAGCCGCTTTCCTTCCAGGGTGAACTTGAGGTCTCCCTTGGCGAGCATGTCTTGCGCGCTTTTGCCTTCCGGCGCCCAATAGCCGCGGTCCCAAATCTGCACCGTGCCGCCGCCATATTGGCCTTTCGGGATCGTCCCTTCGAAGTCGCCATATTCAAGCGGATGATCTTCGACCTCGACGGCGAGGCGGCGATCGTGCGGATCGAGCGAGGGGCCTTTGGTCACCGCCCAAGATTTGAAGACGCCGTCGAGCTCGAGACGGAAATCATAATGCAGCCGCGTCGCGTCGTGCTTTTGGATGACGAAGCGGAGCCGGTCCGAAGCCTTCGCCTCGCCGCCGCTCGGCTCGGCGGTCTTGGCGAAATCGCGCTTCTTTCGGTAGGTGGAGAGCTTCTGGCTGGCGTCCATTTGTCTTTCGCCCTCTCGCGATCTGCGTCATCGGAGGCGCGTTTGCAGGAACCGTCAAGAGGGGCTTTGGTTTCATTCGGCTTTTTGCGGCGGTTCGGCCGCTTGCGTCACGGCCGCCTTCCGCGCCGATCGAAGCGCCGCAAGATCGAAGTTCAACAAATCGCCGATTGCGTCGACGGCGATGTCGACGGCGGAGAGATCGGAAGATTCCACCGGATCAAGCGCGTAATGGCCCTGCCGCGGAAAGACCGTCGTCACCTTCTCGCCCCACGCCTTCTTCACCGCGGTCAGAATGCGGACCTTGTCGTCGACCAGCACGTAATGACGCGCCGGACGCCAGCGTTCGACGTCGGCGAGCTCCTTCTCCTTGTGGACATAGATCAGCACCTCGCCGTCGACCGCGTCCCACAGGCCTGAGCGCGCGATTTTGCGCGGTTGAAAGACCGCGTCGCCGTCGGAAAGGATCGCCGCCGGGCCCCATTGCCGAACGTGCTTCAGGACATGGAGCGCGCCGGGATAGCGCCGATCGGCGAACGGATAGTCCAAGAGCCAATTGGCCAGGCGAAAGATCGCCGGATTGTGGGCGTTCTCAAGCCGATATTGCTCCAGCGCTCCGAGATAGTCGGCATAGCCGAGCTCGCGGCGCAGCGCCTCGAAATGGGCCCAGTAGCTCGCGTTTGCTTGCTCGCCATAGATCGTCGTCAGCCGCTCGCTCAAGTCGTGCTGGAAACGATCATTGTCGAGCAGCGTGTTGTCGACGTCGAACAGGAAGGCGATGTCGGCGTCGACGACCATCGGTCGGTCAGCCCCTCAGGCTTCGCCGAAGCTCAGGCCGTCATCGAGGCTTGAACTTTATTGACTGAAGCGTCGTAGATTTCGTCGATCGACCGCGCCAGCGCGGCTTGGAATTCCGCATCGCTCATCGTCGCGCGAAGCTCCTCGACCAAAGCGCGCGAGAAGCTCGCGATCACGCCGTGATTGGCGGCGAGGCGTTTGCAGGCTTCCGCCCGCGTATAGCCGCCGGAAAGCGCGACCACTCTGGCGACGTTCTTGTGGCGCACCAGTCCCGCATAGAGGTCGGGAACGTCCGGGATCGTCAGTTTCAGCATCACCTGCCGGCCGTTCGGCAGAGCCTCGATATGTTTGGCGAGCTCCTCGAGCAGGATCGCCTCGGCGCCTTTCTTGTCCGGGCTCTTGATCGAGACTTCCGGCTCGACGATCGGCATGAGTCCGTATTCGGCGATCTTGGCCGCGACTTCGAATTGCTGCGCGACGATCGCGGCGATGCCCGTCGGCGACGGCAGGTTGATCACCGAGCGCATCTTCGTGCCATAGACGCCGAGCTTGGCCGCGCGCGACAGCAGCGCGTCCAGTCCCGGCATCGGCTTCATCAGGCTGACGCCGTCCTTCTCCGCCTCGAGTCCCTTGTCGACCTTGACGAAGGGGACGACGCGACGATCCTCCCAGAGATAGGTCGGCACAGGCTTGCCGAGGGCCTCGCCGTCCATCGTGCGCTCGAACAGGATCGCCGCAATGACCTTGTCGCCATTGAAGGCCGGCGCGGTGATGATGCGCAGACGCATTTCATGCATCAGCTTGAACATCTCGGCCTCGCCGCTATAGGCGGTCTCCGGTATCCCATAGAGGCGAAGCGCGCCGGGAGTCGATCCGCCGCTCTGGTCGAGCGCCGCAATGAAGCCGGCCTTGTTCGCGATCTGCGCCGCCATTTTCTCATTGGCCATGGTCGTTATCCTCGCCTGATCAGTGGTCCCGAAAGGGGTCTTGACGTTTCCCCGCCATTGTCCGGCGCCGAAAAGCCGAGGTCAAATGCGGAGCAGCGCGTAAGCGCGCCCGTCCGGCTTCTGGACCTGCCGCGCGACGTTATAGACCGGCGCGCCGCCCGGCGTGCGGCCTTGGTAAACGCCGCGATGAGCATGTCCGTGAACGACCGCGCTGACCTGGAAGCGGTCGATCGTCTCGGCGAGGCGCGAGGAGCCGAGGAAAGGGAAAATCTCCGGCGGCTCGCCCGCAATCGTTTCGACGATCGGCGCGTAGTGGAGAACGACCACGGCGCGCCCGGCGCGGACTTGCCGCATGGCGTTTTCGAGGCGCATGGACTCGCTGACGCTCTCGGCCACCATCGCTTTGATCGCCGGCTCGCCGAACGAGCCCAGCATCGTCTTGCCGAAACCGCCGACGAAGCCCTTGACGCCGACAAAGCCGACGCCGTCGATCTCCGTCGCCTGGCCGTCGAGCAGGCGCACGCCGGCCCCGCGCAAGACGCCGCGAATATCGTCAACCGCATTCGATTCATAATCGTGGTTGCCGAGCACGGCGACGACCGGGATCGTGCAGGCCCTCAGATCCTCGGCCAGCAATTCGGCTTCGCGCTGCTTGCCGAGGTCGGTGAGATCGCCCGCGATGACCAGCACGTCCGCTTCGCGCGACACTTCGCCGAACAGGCTCTTATAGGAGACGGCGCCGTCCTCCTTGACGTGGAGATCGCCGATCGCCGCCACGCGCAACCGTTCTTCCGTTTCGGTCATCAGGTCACTCGCTGCGCCATTCGCCTTCGCCGCCGACATCGGCGAAGCCCCACTCCTTGACGTCGATTTCATAATCGACGCTCGAGAACATGCGCCCGCGACAGACCTTCATCTGCGGCGGCGGCAATTGCCGCTGCTTGGCGAGACGATCGACGAGTTCGTCGAGAAGCCAGGCGGGAATGGCGTCGCGCTCCGTCGGATAAATCCAGCGAAAGTTCAGAATGTGGACGAGCAGCACTTCCCAATGCGTCTCGAGATAGCCAAGCAGCCGCGCCCAATCGATCTGATCGCGCGCTTTCAGAAAGACATGCGCAATGTCGGCGCCGTCGTAGCGGTGGCGCTGCTGGATGAAGGACTTCGAGAGAACGAGCTCGGTCGGCCCGACGATCCTGACCCGCGTGCCGAACACCTCCACGTTTCGCGCGTGTTCGAACCATGCGTCGCCGATCGGCACGGCGCCGTTCGAGGAGCCGAAGATCACGTCGAAAAAATCTTTGCCCCTGAACACTTTGCCGATCCAGCGGTCGTCCTCGACGAGAACGGCGCAGCCCAGCGCTTTGAAATGAGCGAGGATGCGCGGGTAGTCGCCAGGCTTGCAAAATATGTCGAGGTCCTTCGTCTCCCGCGTCACGCCGGTATAGGCGCTGAGCGCGAACGTGCCGGCGAGCAGGAAGGGAATGCCCGAAGCGGTCAGCTCGCGAACAGCCTCGGCGTAGAAAGCTTGCGATTCGGGATTCTTCAACGTCGGCTCCGCCCTCGCCGTAAAAGCGGAGCGGCGATCCGGAGCCCCCGGAATGTCTTCGGCCATAAGCGAGCGCCTTTACGGGCGGCGGAGCGTCAGGCGAAACGGGCGAGGCCGGAAGAGGTTCCGTTCGCCGCGGCGTTTGCGGCTGAAAGGCGGCGAAATTTGGCCGGCGGCCGCGCGGTCATCTGGCGAACGGCCTCGCGCGCCGCTATTAAAGCTTGTCCGCCATTTGGACGCCAACCGCGAAATGCCCGATACGAGCGCCGGAATCATTCTCTACAAGCTCACGAACGGCGAATTGCGCGTTCTGCTCGCCCATCCGGGCGGGCCGTTCTGGCGCAATCGGGACGAGGGCGCCTGGACGATCCCGAAAGGCGTGAAGCAGGGCGGCGAACAGTCGGAAGCGGCGGCGCGAAGAGAATTCGCCGAGGAGCTCGGCGCTGAGGCGAGGGGGGAGATGCGTCCGCTCGGCGAAATCCGCCAGCGCGGCGGCAAGCGCGTCGTCGCCTTCGCCCTCGAAGGCGATTTCGATCCGGCTGGCTTGCGGAGCAATGAATTCGTCGTCGAGTGGCCGCCGAAAAGCGGCAGAACCGCCTCGTTTCCCGAAATCGATCGGGCCGCCTGGTTCCCGCTCGCCGTCGCCCGGACGAAAATACTTCCGGCGCAAGCGCCGCTGCTCGATCGCCTGGAAACGATGCTCTCGGTACGCGGCGATCCCTCATGACGCCGCCATCGCCTGATCGCGAGCGCTCACGATGACGGGCGCGGTCATCGCCTTTGTCACGCTCGCCGTTTGGCTCTATCTGCTGGTCGGGCGGGGACGGTTCTGGCTTTGCCGCGAACGCGACGACTTGGCCGGAATCGACGAGAGCCGTACCGCTGCGCCGCAGCCGAGAATCGTCGCGGTCATTCCGGCGCGCGACGAAGCCGAGCATATCGGCGAATGCGTCGGCTCGCTTTTTCGGCAGGACTATTGCGGACCTTTCTCGGTCATCGTGGTCGACGATCAGAGCGCCGACAGCACGGCGGCGGCCGCGGCCGCGGCGGCGCGCGCAGCGGGCGCCGGCGACCGCCTCGAAATCGTCGCCGGCCGCGACTTGCCGCCCGGATGGACCGGAAAACTATGGGCGATGCGTCAGGGACTCGCCGCGGCGGAGGCGCGCGAGCCGCAGCCGGATTTCGTTCTGTTCGCCGACGCCGACATCGCTTTTGCGCCGCAGGCGCTCCGCCGGCTGGTCGCGATCCAGCGATCGCGCGGCGCCGGGCTGACCTCGCTGATGGTGAAGCTGCGCTGCGAGAGCTTCGCCGAGCGCTGGCTGACGCCGGCTTTCGTCTTCTTCTTTCAGATGCTCTATCCGTTCGCCTGGGCGAACGATCCGAAGCGGCGAATAGCGGCGGCCGCGGGCGGCTGCATGCTGGCGCGGCGCGAGACGCTCGCCGCCGCCGGCGGGCTGGAGAGTCTCCGCGACGCGCTGATCGACGATTGCGCCTTGGCGGCGGCGATGAAAAAGCACGGACCGATCTGGCTGGGCCTGACCGACAGCGCCCGCAGCTTACGCGCCTATCCCTCCCTCGCCGATTTCGGCCGCATGGTGTCGCGCTCGGCCTACGCCGAATTGCGCTACTCGCCGTGGCGGCTCGGCGGCGCCGTGGCCGGCATGGCGCTGGTCTATCTCGCGCCGCCGCTCTTGGCGATTTTCGCGCGCGGCGCGGCCGAAATCGCCGGCGCGCTGGCCTGGGCGCTGATGAGCGTCGCATTCGCGCCCATTCTGCGCTTCTACCGGCGTCCGGTCGTCGGCGCGCCGGCGCTGCCGGCGATCGCCGCGACTTATGTCGGCTTCACTGTCGCCTCTGCTTGGCAGCATTGGCGCGGACGCGGCGGCTATTGGAAAGGCCGCGTCCAAGCCAAAGCGGCCGATACCGCGCAAATCGTCGCGGCCGAGTCCGTCGCCGGCAAGCGGTAAGCCGAAGCTGCGGGCGCGGCTTGTTTCGCAGGGCCGCAGGCTGCGCGATTTCGGCGCAGCGCGGGACAAAGCCGGCGATCCGCTCGCGAAGATTTCGCATTCGCGAGTACGCAGCGGCCTTGGGTACGACGAATGACGGGTCAGGTCTAGGCGCGACGGCGCCGTCGCAGCGCTCGCCCGGCGCGTCGATGCTGGTCGCTCGTCGCGCTTGCGCGGGACCGTCGCCGAAGCGGACACGGCCGCCGCCATTTGCGAGTCGATTGCGGCGCAAAAAGAACGAGAGGCGCGCGGGCGCCTCTCGTTCTCGATCGAGCCGCCGCGACGAGCAACGGCGCGCGCCAGGTTCAGAAATTGTCGCCCGGACGCCAATCGCGGCCGACCAGCGGCTGCGCATAGGCGCGCAGCGGCGGCTGCGGGTCGGGAAGGGCGTTGTAATAAGCCTGCGGGTCGACGAACGCGGCGCGTCCCGCGAAAACGCGAGGCGTCGCAACGCCAGGCGCGGCGTTCTCGAGCGCATTCGGCAGCGGGCTCTGAGACTGATACATCGAGCCGCCGAAATCTTCCTTGATCGAAGCGGCGCTCGCCGCGCCAGCGCCGACCAGAACCGGCAGGCCGGCCAAGGCCGCGAAAAGAACCTTACGCATGATGCGTTCTCCTATCTTGATCGCTCCGACGGTGGAGAGGGCCGGAGCTTGAGCGAGATCGTTGCGATCCCTTTTCGATCCCCACATAGGCGCGATTGCGAGAAATCCGTGTGATTTTGCGCACAGTACGGCGCGCCCCCGAGCGCTGAATCAGGTCTCGCGCCCGCGCCGGAGGAGAAAACGAGGCCGGAGGAGAAAACGAGGATTGCCTTACGTCGCGCCGGAACTCTCGTGCGGCTCGTTGTCTGACGGCGCGACGGTGCAGATCGAGGCGGTGAAAAACAGCCAGGGCAAATGCGCCGGGATCCTGCCAAGACGGCGACGCCGCAGCCCGCGCAAGGTCAAAGCCGCGGCGCGGCGGCGGGCGCTCTCCTCATTGGGCGCCTCGACATCCAGGCTGCCGACCTCGACGCCCCAGGCGATATCGGTCGGGTCGAGCGGCGCGAGCCGAAATTTTGGCATGGTCCTCCCCAGAAGCCGCCAAGGGCTATTGGACTCGGCTTTAGGGATTCATTTCCGAGGTCGTTCGCATTCTCATGAACCGACATCAAATCGCTGTGTAGCGCCGATATCGATTCGCAACTCGACCGTCGGGGACAGGGCGACTGAATCGCCGTTCCGGTTGCTCGCCCGGCGGGCGACGCTCGCGCTCGGAAAGGGAGTCGCACGAGCGTCGCCGCAAACGTTGGCCGCTGCCGATTTTGCGGCGAGATTCGAAGGAGGAGCGGCGGCGGCTCGCCTAGGACGCGACCAACCGCCACTCGCCGGTCGCGCTTCACTCACGAGGCGCGGGCTGGCGCTCCTCCCGCGACATGATCTGCGGCGGCGTCGTTGGCGGCTTTGGCCGCGTCGAGCAATGCGTCTCCGCGCGCCAGGGCCGCCGCGAGCGCGCCGGCGAAACAATCTCCTGCGCCATGGGTCGAGGCGACCTCGACAGGCCGTGGCGCGATCTCGACCGGTTCGCCGCCGGATTGTTGAACGACGGCGCCTTCGCCGCCCAATGTGACGATGATCGCCCGGCCGGGCCGTCGCCGCTTCCTGAGCGCGGCAGCAGCGTCGGCGCGGTTTGCTACCGCGCCGCCCACGATCGGCTCCGCTTCGAGGCGATTGACGACCAGGACGTCGACGAGATCGACGAGGTCCGACGAGATCGGCCGCGCCGGGGCGGCGTTCAAGACGACGAGCGCGCCCGCCGCTCTCGCCGCTCGCGCGGCGGCGAGGTTCACGGGTTCGGGAATTTCGTTTTGCAGAAGCAGCGCGCGAGCGCCGCCGAGCATTCGCCATTTGCCTGCGACAGCGGCCGGATCGATTCGCAGATTGGCGCCGGAGACGATCACCGCCGCGTAGTCGCCGTCCTCACGTACGATCGCGGCGCTCATTCCGGAGCCCGCTTCAGCGTCGACGAGAACGGCGCGGGCGTCCACGCCCGCCGCTTCGAGATTGGCGCGTAGACGCGCTCCGAACTCGTCCGCTCCGATTCGAGCAATCATCGCGACGCGCGCTCCGGCCTTTGCCGCCGCCGCCGCTTGGTTGCCGCCCTTGCCGCCGCAGCGTTGCTCCCATCGCGTTCCGGCCACGGTTTCGTCGGCGCGCGGCAGGAGCGGGGCGTAAACCATGATGTCGAGATGCAAGCTTCCGCAGACGATGACGTCGAACCTCTGGGCGGACATGATCAGCTCACGTTTTGTTTCGCTCGCCTGCGAACGGCTCTCGCGGCGAGCCGCGGCGCATTGCAGTTCGAGCGGGCGGTCTAAATCCCATCACCGGCGGCGCGGAGATCGGCCGCGCCATGGAGAGCCTCCTGGACGATCCGTTGGCTTGCCGCCGCATCTTGTCTCAAGATCGCGGCGGAGAGGACGTCATCGGCGTCGAGCCTGTCGACCATTCGCCGCAGAGCTTTCACCGCGGCGATATTGACCTCGCATTCGGCGATCGGATCGAGTCCGGTCGTGTCCGGAAACGTATCGAAGTAGATCGCTCCTTCATAACCGATGCGGCGCAGGACGAACAGCAGCTCGGCGGTTTGAATCGGATGGACCGAGCCGACCATCAGTCCGTCATCGCGTTTGCCGTAGCCGTCGTTGAGGTGAACGCCAAGCAGGCGCGAATGGCGGGCGACCATCGTCGCCGCGTAAGCCGGCATTTCGCCGGCATAAAGAACATGCGCGAAGTCGAGCGTCACGCCGAGATTGCGCCGTGCGACGTCCCGGATCGCCAGCAGCGTCGTCGCCGCGCTCGGCATGAGGCTGAACGCTCTCGGCTCGTTCGGCTTGTACTCGATGCTGACGTCGATCGCGGGGTTATGATCGGCGATTTCGCGAATGGCTTCGATCGTCTGGTCCCAGAGACGTCCGTAATCGACTTGAAAGGAATAATCGAAACCATCCTGGCCGAGCCAGAGCGTCATCAGACGGCCGCCGGCGGCGGCGAGCGAGTCGAGGCCGCGCTTCGTCAAGTCGATCGCGTCGCGTCGCGTCGCCGCTTCGGGATGGGTGAAGGCGCCGAGCTTGTAGCGGTCGCCGCTGTAATAGCGCATCGCGTAGCCGTTGAGCGAGAGGCCGCTCTGCGTCATTCTGTCGGCGATCTCCCGCTCGTCATGAGCGGCCAGATGGTCGGGATAGTTGAGATCGAGGCTGTTCAAGCCGCGAACGCGCGCCGCCCTTTCGATTAGGTCCAGCGTCGTCGCCGCGCTGTTGCGCTCGGGCCAATATTCGCGCTCGCGCACGCGAAAGGAATTCAGGCGCGCGGCGAATTGAGCGTGCGGGGTTTTGTCGGCGGACACGGCGATCCTGAAAAATAGGCTTCGGAACAGGCGACTTTACCGGGTTAAAACCAGCCGGGGAACTCGCCGGCGAGCGCCGCCGCTTTCCGCTCCGCGCGATCCAATCCGGCTAGGCCTGGCGCAAAATCTTGGCGGCGTCCCGCGGCTGGCGGATTTCCGGCAAATCGGCCGGCGCGAAGCGCTCCATCTCGCGCCGTAGCGCGACGACGTCGAGATCGCGATCGAGTTGGACGTCGTCGAAGCTGACGACGCAGTCCTTGGCGACGGGACGCTTGAGCTTGACGTTATGCGCAAGTCCGATCGGCAGGCCTCGAAGGGCCAGGCTCGCAGCCGCGGGGATCGCTTTCGCCCAAACCGCAAAGCCGCCCTCGCCGTCGAGCACGTCGCCCGCCGCGAGGTCGCGTTTGGCGGTCGCCACGGCGTCGCCGCGGAACTGAAGCGGCGCGCCGGTTGCTTCGCCCCGCAGCGTCGCCGAGAGCACGCTGACGCTCGTCTCGAGGCCGATCAGATGGAACGGCCGCCACATCGAGCCGTACCAGCCGGAAGGGTCCGTGAGCAATCCATATTGCGCGAAACAGGCTCGCGCATATTCGTCGCGAGCCTTGAAGGTGACGAACACGCCGTAGCGTATATTGTTCAGAACTTCGCGTCCGTCCGGCTCCTGGCTGGCCGCGATGTCGACCAATCCGCTTCGCGCGAGCCGGCCGCCATCCGCTACGGGGCGAAACACCTTGGCGAGGTCGTGGACGCCAGCCGGCGGAAAGGCCAAGCCATCGTCCGGGCAGTCGAGTCCGGCGGCGTTGGCCACCGCCGCCATTTCGATCGCCGCCTTGGTGCCGTCAGTGAACGAATTGTACATTTTCGGATTGAAGTCGCCGCGCGCGACCTCCTCGTCGCTCCAACCGAAAAAGCGCCAGACGGTGTCCGGCGTGGAGTAGCGGTAGCGCGGCTCGAAATTCATGCCCTTTCCAGCGGCGATCAACTCGAACCCGCAGGCGCGAACCCAATCGACCAGTTCGCAGATGATCGCCGGTTGGTCGCCGTAGGCCATCGAATAAACCACGCCCTTGGCGCGAGCCCGCTCGGCCAACAGAGGACCGCACAGCACATCGGCTTCGACATTGACCATGACGATGTGCTTTCGGCTCTCGATCGCGGCGAGCGCGTGCCGAACGCCGGCGATCGGATGACCAGTCGCCTCGATCACGCATTCGATTTCAGGAAAGGCGAGCAATTCGGCGGCGTCGGCGAGAACGCAGGTCGATCCGGTCTTGGCCGCGTCTGACAGGCTTTTCGCCGCGTAGCGCTCGGCTGGCCAGCCGACCCGATCGAGCGAGGCGCGCGCTTTGCCGACGTCGAGATCGGCGACAGCGACGACATGCAGCCCTTCGATCCGCTGCGCCTGAGCAAGCACCATGGAGCCGAACTTTCCGGCGCCGATCAGTCCGATGCGGATCGGTCCCTTGGCTGCGATTCGGCGGGCGAGCAGGCTAGAAAGATTCATCGATTTCCCTCTTGCGCAAAACGGGCCGCTCGATCAGGCGGATCGGCGCCGCCGAGGCCGTCGCCTGTTTTGTCGCCCGCGCGGCGCCAAAGCCGCTGAGGCGCTTCCTCATGTCGAGCTTTCGTCGGATTCGTTCGGACTTTCTCGTCCGGCGAGAAAGCTAGGCCCGCTCGACTCTCGGAACAATTCAGAATTCCGAGCCGATTGATTAGGTCATCTAAAACTTTCTCCGGCGCGGTTTGCGCGCCGGATGCGCGCAGCTTTTCGTCCGGCGGACGCCGCCCACCGATCGCGCTCCTCGCGAACCCAATCGATGAAGGCGCGCACCTTGGCGTGACGCAAATGATCGTGAGGGCAAACAATCCACTGAGTGACGATCGGAACTTCATGCGCACGGGCGACGGGACAGATCAGCGCTCCGTCGCGCAACTCTCGCGCCATCATCAGATCGCTTTCGAGAGCGATCCCCATGCCGCCGACCGCGGCGTCGATCGCCATATGCGATCGATCGAACAGCACCCGTCGCCAGCGCCGGTCGGGAGCGATTCCGACGGCCTTGAACCAAGCGGGCCATTGCACCTGGGCTTTCACCGAATGAATGAGCCTGTGATCGAGCAGCGCTTCGGCGGACAAGCTCGCCGCTTTGGCGTAAGCGGGCGAACAAACGGGAAAGAACCGCTCTTCGGCCAGCCCTTCCACGTAGAGGCCGCGCCATTGCCCGGTGCCGTGTCGGATTTCGACATGTACGTCCTCGCGGCCGAAATCCGTGGGCTCGTTCGTCCCATCGAGGCGTATTTCGAAGTGCGGATGGCGCTCGACGAAAGTCGAGAGGCGAGGCAGAAGCCACTTCGTCGCCAGCGTCGGCGTGATCCGGACGGTCAGCACCGTCACCGCGTGATGGCCGCGCAGCCGATCGGTCGCTTCGACAATCCGCTCCATCTGGTCGGCGATCATATCGAAGTAGCGCTCGCCGGCTTCGGTCAGCTTGATCCGCCGTCCTGCTTTCACCAGAAGCGATGTTCCGAGCAGGGCTTCGAGCGAATGAATTTGTTGGCTGACCGCCGAAGGCGTGACGCCGAGATCGCCCGCAGCTTTCGAAATACTCGCTGAACGGGCGACGGCATGAAAAACGCCAATGGCGCGCAGCGGAACCGCCATTCGTAAACCTTTAAGCGCAACTACATGATCAGCAAATTAATCTGGATTGTCCTTCACGAACAGCCCCCCTAGCTTTTTGACCGACAAGGAGCGGAGCGACGCTCCAACTCGCCGATCCGGTTGCGGCGAGGAATGTCTCGAGCCGCCCAGCGCGGCTATGCGTAGGGAGGAGCCGATGATCAGAAAGCTCGCATTGTTCGCTTCGGCGAGCGCCGTCGCAATCGCTTTAGCGGGCGGGGCGCAGGCGGCCGGTTCGTGCAGCGCCTACCCGGCGAGCGCGATGGACCGGATCGAGTCGACCGACGTCGAGGCGAAATTCGGGCCGATTCCGGCGCCGGCCAAGCCGCTTCATTTCGCCTATGTCGCCAAGACCCTGATCAACGAGTTCTGGCAGGACGTCGCCAGCGGCATCCAGGCCGAAGCCGGCAAGTACAAGATTTCGGTCGATATTCGAGCCGCAAAGGACGAGTCCTCGCTTGTCGAGCAGCTCAATCTGGCGCAGACGATCCTGTCGAAGAAACCGGACGCGCTGCTCCTCTCGCCGCAATCCGATTCGGATCTCGTTCCCGCGATCGAAGCCGCCAAGGCGGCCAATATCCCGACAATCATCATCGATGACGCGCGTACCGACGGCGCAAGCGTCTATGTCGGCACCGACCAGACGGCGATCGGCGCAAAAGCCGCCGAGTACCTGCACAAGCTTTACGCCGATGGCGGCAAGATCGCTCAAATCGAAGGCCAAGCCGGCTCACCCAATGCGCGCAAGCGCATTCAGGGCTTCACCGAAACGGTGAAGAAATATCCGAATCTCCAGCTTGTCGCGAGCCAGCCGGGCGATTGGGATCGGCTGACGGCGATGAACGCGACCTCGAATATTCTTCGCGAGCATCCCGATCTGATCGGAATCTACGCGAATAACGACGGCATGGCGTTCGGCGTGTTCGAAGCGGTCAGCGCCGCTCATAAAACCGGGCAGATTGCGGTCATCGGCACGGACGGCATTCCGGAAGCGAAGAAGTCGATCGCCAGCAACGAGATGAAGGCGACGGTCGCGGAGTTCCCCTATGACGAGGGCGTTCTCGGCGTGCAAATGGCGTTGCGCCTCATCGCCTGCCAACCTGTCCCGCCCTGGGTCGTCTCGCCCCAGGCCGTGATCGACGCGGCCAACGTCAAGGACTTTCAGAATCCTCCCGCGTACAAGAACCAGTAGGCGAGCGCGGAAATGAAAGGCTCGGCCATCGCTCCGTCCGGCGCGGGGCCGACGCCTGTGCTTCAGCTCCGCGGAATCGCCAAAGCGTTCGCCGGCGTTCAGGCGTTGGCGAAAGTCGATTTCGAGGTGATGGGCGGCGAAGTCCACGCGCTGCTCGGAGAAAACGGCGCGGGCAAATCGACGTTGATGAAAATTCTCTTCGGCGTCGTCAAGGCTGACGCCGGCGAGATCCTGATCGAGGGACGTCCCTGCGAGTCGATCGTCGATCCGCGCAGCGCCTTGGCCGCGGGCGTCGGACTCGTGGGACAGGAGCCGAGCGTCGCGCCGCAACTCGACGTGGCGCAGAATATCTTCCTCGGCCAGAGGCGCGCCTTGTCCCTGTCGCGTCGACGCGACTTTCGCGCCGCCGCGCGCCGAATCCTCGATCCCATCGCGCCGAACCTCTCGGAGCGCGCCAAAGTCGCCGACCTCGGCATGGCGGACCGGCAGGTCGTCGAGATCGCGCGAACGCTTGCGCGCGGCGGACGCATCGTCGCTTTCGACGAGCCGACGTCGAGCCTCACGCCGGCCGAGCGGGAGGGCCTGTTCGCGATCATCCGCAGCCTGAAAAGCGCAGGCAAGGCGATCGTCTACATCTCGCACCGCATGGCCGAAATCCAGTCGATCGCCGACCGCGTGACCGTGCTGCGCGACGGCCGCGTGGTCGCCTCCGGACAAAAGAACGAATTCACGCCG
The DNA here is from genome assembly GCA_021325385.1 of Alphaproteobacteria bacterium. Lineage (GTDB taxonomy): Bacteria > Pseudomonadota > Alphaproteobacteria > Rhizobiales > Beijerinckiaceae > Roseiarcus. Next base: position 42,448 of record JAJPHH010000202.1, on the reverse strand, counting down.
GACCAACTCAACAATCTCATCGCCGGGCGGACCCTCGCAGCCGAGCTCGCGCGCCAGCCAAGCGGCGCGAGGAGCGCCGAAGCGACCGAGGCGCTTCGCGTCGAGGACCTGTGGAACGCCTCTCTGCGCGGGATCAATCTTGCGCTGCGCAACGGCGAGATATTCGGACTCGCTGGGCTGGTCGGCTCCGGACGAACCGAACTGGTTCGCTGCATCTTCGGCGCCGACCGTAAGACCGCCGGAAAGATTTTCGTCAATGGCGAAATCGTCGAAATCGGCGATCCTCGCGAGGCGATCCGGGCGGGCATAGCGTTGATCCCGGAAGATCGCCGCGGCCAGTCGCTCGTCCCATTGACGAGCGTGGAGCAGAATTTCGCGCTCGCCAACCAGAGGACGTTCTCGTACGGAGGGATCATTCGCCGAGGCGCCCGGCGCAAGGCGATCGAGCGCTACATCGAAGAGCTCGGAATTCGTCCAAAGCGTCCCGATGCACAGGCGCGCGAGCTTTCCGGCGGCAATCAGCAGAAGGTAGTGATCGCTCGCTGGCTCCATTCTGGCGCGCGGATATTTCTTTTTGACGAGCCGACCCGCGGCGTCGATGTCGGCGCCAAGGCCGAGATTCACGATTTATTGCGCCGGCTCGCCGGCCGCGGCGCGGCGATTCTCGTCATCTCTTCCGAACTGCCCGAACTCCTGTCGCTGGCCGACCGCATCGGCGTGATGCGCGAGGGCCGCCTGGAGGAGACTCTGACGAATCAGGCGGGCTTGACCGAAGAGCGATTGATGAGACTCGCATCAGGGGAGAAGTGCGCATGACTGCGAACGGCGCAACGACGAACGCCGCCGCTCTCCCGGACGGCGTCCGGTCCGATCGAGGCGGGCCGCGGACAGAGTGGGCGCGGCGAGCCGGCGTCGCGCTCGGCTGTATCGCCTTGTTCGTCGGCTTTTCGGCGCTGACTAGCACGTTCTACCAGCCCGCCAATCTCCTCGACATCATGCTGCAATCCTCGATCAATGCGGTGATTGCGGTCGGCATGACGCTGGTCGTCATGACACGGGGCATCGACCTTTCGGTGGGATCGATTGTCGGCGCCAGCAGCATGGTCGCCGCCAGCATGCTGCCGCACGGGCTCTGGGTCGGGGTCGGCGCCGGCGTCGCCGTCGGCTTCCTCTGCGGCCTGATCAACGGCGCCTTGGTGGCGAAGCTCAAATTGCCCGATTTCATCGTCACCTTGGGCACGATGAGCGTCTATCGGGGCGCGGCGTTGATCTATGCCGACGGCAAGCCGATCTATGGAATCGACAGGACTTTTCGCGCGGTCTTCGCCGGCGAATTGCTCGGCGTTCCAACCCCGGTCCTGATCGCGCTCGCGATCGCCGGCCTCGCTTATCTGATGATCCGGTTCGCCACGCTCGGCGAGCAGATCATCGCAGTCGGCGGCAACGAGGAAGCGGCCAAGCTTTCCGGCGTCGACGTCGATCGCGTCAAGATCAGCGTCTATGCGCTCTCGGGCGTCCTGGCGAGCCTGGCCGGTCTCATTCTTGTGGCGCGTATCGGCGCGGCCGAGCCGATCGGCGGCACGGGATTCGAGCTGCAGGCCGTCGGCGCCGCGGTGATCGGCGGCGCAAGCCTGTTCGGCGGCGAGGGCAATCCGCTCGGCTCGCTCGTCGGCGCGCTCACGCTCGGCGCTCTGCGCAACGGCTTGACGCTCCTCAACGTGCCCTCGTTCTGGCAATTCGTCGCGACCGGCGTTGTCGTCATCCTGGCCGTGCTGGCCGACCAAACAACGCGTCGCCGCCGTTGAGAAGCCAGGCTTGGCCCGTAACGACTCATGCGTCTATTTTTGCTCGATGAGGGCAAGCATCAGAGCGGCGGCGTGAGCGGCATACGCCGCCGAAGGTTCGCGTCTTACTTGGCGCGTCCGCAGCTTGGCGGCAAAGCGGGCCACACGAACCAGGCGCCGCCGGCATAGAGCCGCCGGGCGAGGCCGCCGCGATCGGCGCTGGCGGCGACAAAGCCTTCGCCGATCGCGACGATCGATGCGTCGGCGCCGACGGCCGCGGCGATAAGCTGAGCGCGCGGCCCGAACGCGATCAAAGCTCTCGGCTGGACGAAGAAGACGAGCGCCGCCATGCCGCCGAACCAGGCGAACAGCGCCACGCCGGCGCCGAGGACGAGGCGTCGCGCTTCGTTCGAAAACTCAATAGTCGTACGCATGTTCGAACTCGGCGCCCTGCTTCTCGACGAAGCCGATCTGATTCGCCAGTTCTCTCACTTTCGTATCGAGCCCGATGCGGCGCCAGCCCGGGCGCGACTGCAGGGAAATGACGAACAGCTTTTCCGCGTTTGGCGTCATGATCGTCGCGTTTTCCGGCGCGAGGATCGTCGTCAGGATACGCTGATTGCCGGCGATTTCAAAAAAATAGCGGCCGCGCGCGCCGAGGCGGCGGGCGATGTCGGTAAATTCCTGGTAGCGCGGCGTTTCGATCAAGGTCGAGCGATCGTCGAGATCGCGCAATTTCTTGATGCGGGGATCGGCGGCAAGGTCGTCGTCGTCGAGCCGGCTGACGACACTGCGGATCGTCAGATCCGCCGGCGAAACGCCGGCCAGCGCGCCGATCGGGATCGCATAGAGGCCCTTGCCGCCATATTCGAGCGTGAGCGCCAAGCGCCGCTCCGCGCTGCGCACGACATTGCCGCCGCCAAACGGCGTCTCCCGCCAAAATCGCGCCAAGGTCGGAAAGAACGGATAGCGGTACCACGGCGTTTGTTGCAGGAAGGCGGCGTAATCGTCCGCGACGCTCAGCGCGAATTCGTCCTCGGCCGTGCGCCGCGGACCGCGCAACCAGGCGGTGAGCGCGCCGATCGTGCGCTCGTAGGCGCCGATGACCGCCATCTCGCCGGTGAAGCTCAAGCCGATAATGTAGTTCGTGGTCTTCTGCTCCGCCGTCACCGGCCCGACCTTGCCGGCCGCTATCGTGGCGCGGCAAAAGCTCTTCCAGAACCCTGCGGCGCTGCTCAGATAATCGAAGCTCGATTCGGAAGATTGACGGGTCACGCCGGCAAGGTCGGCATAGGCGTGGACAATGTACCATTCGGGATAGGTCAGATAGGAATCGCCTTCCGCGCGGCGATAATCGGCTTCGGCGACCGTGAACGGGCTATATTCGGCGGCCGGCGCGCCGGGCGGCCCGCAACGCGCCTCGACATAGACGACCGGCGTCGCAGCCAACGCCGCCAGCGCGACGAGCGCGACGCCGAGGCCGCGTAAGATTCGGACGAGTCGCGATCGCCTCACGCCAGCGCCCCGCGCGGCTTCGGCTCGCCGAACCAGCCCATGGCCATGCCGAAAAGGCCGAGCGCGAGATGCGGGACGCTGGAGAGAAACTTGATCAGCGGCGAATTGCCGAGCACGCCTTGCGTGAAGATGCTGAGGTCGAGATAGCCCGAGCCGGTGAAAACGCCCGTGACCCCGTCGAGGAAATAGAGCGTGCCGAAAATGCGCAGAAACAGAAGCGCCGCGCGGCGCGAGATCAGCGCCGCGATCGCGGCCCAGAGGCCCGAGGCGACGTGCAGCGCGTCCTTGTAAATGTCGAGCTTGAATAATCCGAACACCCGGCCGTCCTGATCGGCGAAGGCCGGGATGTAATCCGTCGTCGCGGCGAAGAGCAGGGCGAAAGCGAGAAGGAGGGCGGCCAGGCGCAGATTCATGAAGGGCCTCATCCGAAATAGACGTCCCACATCGTATTGCGGAAAAGCAGCTTCGGGTCGTAAACGCGTTTGCGCTCGATGAAGCGAGCGACATTCGGATAGGCCTTCTCGATCTGATCGCGCCGCGCATGCAGGCGATAGGGCAGGTAAAACGCGCCGCCCAGCGCGACGACCCGGTCGATGAGCCGCTCGGTTGTTTCGATCATGTCGACTTCGCCCTCCGGCGACATTTCCTGCGAGAACGACATGACCGCCGCGATGCGGGCTTTGGGCGCAAAGGCCATCAATGCGGTCTCGTCGGCCGCCACATAGCGGAGCGTGACATTGAGGAACTCCGCTTTGGCCGGCGGAATGATCTCGCGGCAAGCCGCGAGAAACTCGCGGAAGCGGTCCGGCGGCGCGAAATATTCGTGCAGGATGTCGGTTCGCGCGCGATAGGGATTGCGCAGGTTCGACACCGGCTCGTTCATCAGGCTGTTGCGGGTGGCGACGCCCGAGCCAAGATTGGGATTGACCCGCGTCTCGGCGTACCAACGCGCCCGCTTGGCCGCTTCGCTGCCGATCTGCTCTCGGTAGATATCGTTGAGCAGCCAAGTTAGCGCTCCTCCGTTTGTCGCGGCCGGCAAGATGGCGGGCTGCTCGGCGGCGGCGCGATAGGTGATCATCAGCGCTTGGTCGAAGAACGTCGCCCGGGCGACGGATAGCCGGCCATAGGCCATGAGAACGGACGGATCCTTCTCCGCCACGGCGATGAAGCGGTCGGCGAAGGCTTCCGCCGGCATGATCTCGAAAGTCGGCGCGAGCAGGACGTTCTTCGCCATCTCGACATCGAGATCGAGAATGATCCCGAACAGGCCGTAGCCGCCCATGGCGAGCGAAAACAACTCGGCGTTCTTCTCGCGCGAGCATTCGACGATCGAGCCGTCGGCGAGCATCAGGCGGAGCGCCCGCACGGTCGAGCCGAAAGGCCCGAAGGGAACAGGCCAACCATGCGCGTTGATGCAGAACGTGCTGGCGACGCCGAAATCGTTGTTCGATTGCATGACTTTCGGCGAGAAGCCGAGCGGATCGAGCTTGGCGATGATTTCGGCCCAGCGCGCCCCGGCCGAGACCCGGTAGAGCGAATTCGCCGTATCGATGTCGAACCAGGGCCTGTCGAATGTGATCGCGGTCCCATCGCGCGGCAGGCTCTGGCCGCCCATCGAATGGCGCGCCGCGCCGACAGCGACGCGGCGGCCGGAAGCCGCCGCGTCCTTCAATTCGGCCCGCAGCGCCTCGACATAAGCGCCGGCTGGGTCGCTCGCCGGCCGCCAATGTTTGGCGACCGGGGTCGGATTGAGGCGGCTGGCGTCGTTCATGACGACGCGCTCGCCGGCGGCGCGCGCCTCGAGCGGGCGCGCCGCCGCCGCGGCGAGGCCCGAGGCCAGAAAGGCGCGGCGAGTCGGCGTCAAACGCGGCAAGCGAGGAGCCCCCAAGGAAGGTCGAAGCTTAGAGGAAAGCGTCGCTCACGCCAATGAAGCGAAAGCGGATATGAACGCGTCCAGAGGTACAAAGACGAAAGCGCGCTAAGGCGCGACTATCTCCTTCAATCTTTTCGTTAACGTCGCGAGAAAAGCCGGTTCGTCTTCGATATGCGGGATATGGCCGACGCCCTCGATAATATCGAGCGTCGAGCCGGGGACGAGGCGCTGCAGGCGCTCGCCCTGCGCCAGCGGCGTGACGGCGTCCTGACGGCCCCAGATCAATGCGACCGGCAGGGCGAGCCTGGCGTAATTCTCCGGCGCGGCGCTCATCGCCGCACCGTCCGCAAAGAGCAGGCTCGGCAGCCAGCGCGCATAGGCCGCGGTGGCCCCGGCGCGAGAGAAGGGCTTGCGCAAAATGTCGGCCTCCGCCTCGCTTGCAGCCTCTTTCTTGTAAAGCAGCCCGGCGAGCAGTCGGCGGGTTAGCCAGGGATTGGTCATCGTCGCCGCGACCAGCGGTTCGGCGACGATCGGCTGTTCGATCAGCATGCGGACAAGTTTACGGTCTGGCGGATAGGCGTCTCCTTCCGCCGGCAGACCGAGCGCGCCGTCGACGAGGACGACGCCACGAAACCGCTCGCGGTGGCGCATCGCCGCCTCGACGACCGGGCCGGCGCCGAAGGAATGGCCGACGATGATCGGGCGATCGAGGCCGAGCGCCGCAATGAGGCTGGCGATGCGCTCGGCCTGATCGCGGCGCGAATAGGCGCCGGCCGCGCTGCGGCTGGAAAAGCCGAAAGGCGGCAAATCGATCGCCACGGCGCGATAGCCTTGCCGGCCAAGCTCGTCGGCGACCGCCAGCCAAAAACCGCTCCAGGCGGCCGTTCCATGCACGAACAGCACAGGCGCGCCGCCATCCGGCCCGCGCGCCTCGACGAAGATATCGCCGTCCGCCGTCTTGACGAGCCGTCCGTCGGCCGGCGGCTCCGCGCCTTCGCTCTCGCGCCAAGCCGCCGCCATTCGGCATGCGCCGCCCAGAAAGACGACGAGAAGCAGCCCGGCCGCCAGCGCTTTCGCCGTCCAGCGTAGGGCTGTCAGCAAGGCGCTTCGTCCGGACAGCCTCAAGTCTTGTTGTCGCCGCCGCCGAGCAGGCCGCCGAGGATGCTGCCGGCGATGCCGATCGCCGCGCCGGTCGCGGCCGCGCCGCCGACGCTGCTCGCCGTGCTCTCGCCGGCGTTTTGCGGCAGGTAGCGGCCGATCTCTTCGGCGAGATTGATGATCGGCATGCTTTGCAGCCAGATATGGCCGGGGCCGGTAAGGGTGGCGAGGAACAAGCCTTCGCCGCCGAACAGGATGTTCTTGAAGCCGCGCACCATCTGAATGTCGAAGCCGACGCTCGGCTCGAACACGCCGACATGGCCGGCATGGACCAACAGCCTTTCGCCTGGCGCGAGATCGCGCTCGACCACCTCGCCGGAAAGATCGAGCCAGACCACGCCCGGGCCGGTGACTTTTTGCAAGATGAAGCCGTCGCCGCCGAAAAAGCCGGCGCCGAGGCGCTTCTGCCAGGCGAGCTCCAGCGCGACCGATTTCTGTGCGCAGAGGAACGTCTCCTTGCGGCAAATCAGCGATTGGCCGGCCTGCAATTGCGCCGGGAAAATCGTGCCGGGGAAGCGCGGCGCGAAGGCGACATGGCCGTTTCCGGTCGCGGTGAAATCGGTGATGAAGAACGAGCCGCCGCCGAACGAGCGCTTCAAGCCGGCGAGGAAGCCGCCGCCCGTATGGGTGTCCATCTGAACCGCGTCGTTCATCCAGGCCATCGTATTGGTCTGGCTGTAGACCGTCTCGCCGGGCGAAAGGTCGATCGCCACGGTCTGCATGATCGCGCCGGAAATTTCGAACTGCATGGCCAGCCCCTCTCTGGCGTGGTCGAGGCCGCACTATGCTGCAGATCGGCGGACAAGGGAAATCTGCGCTTGACGAGTTTGCGCGCTAAGCGGGTTGGCGCAAAACGGCGCGCCGCCGGTAAAGGGACAAGACCGCGCCGATCGAGCACGCCGCGGCGAAGGACAGCCAGACCGCCGGCGCAGCGTGGCCAAAACGCTGGATCAGCAGCTTCGACAATCCCGGCGTCGCGGCGCCGAACAAGGCCGCGGCGAGGGAATAGGCGAGGGCGAAGCAAGAAGCGCGCACTTCGGCCGGAACGACTTCGGTGAGCGCGGCGACCATAGCGCCGTTATAGACGCCGTAGCAGAACGAAAACAGCATCTGGACGGCCACCAGCTTGCCGAAGCTTGGTTCGGCGGCGAGCCAGGAGATCGCCGGATAGGACGAGACCAGGAACAGCGTCGCCATCGCCAACAAGACCGGCTGTCGGCCGACACGGTCCGAAGTCGCGCCGCCGACCGGCAGCCAGAAGAAATTGGCGATCGCGACGGCGACTGTGACGAGCAGCGCATCGGTCGCCGAAAGATGCAGCGTCTTGCCGAAATCAGGCGTGTACACCGTGATGAAATAGAACGACACGGTGGTCAGCATCACCATGAACATGCCCTGAAGGACGATCGGCAGGTTCGCGGCGACCGCGCGGTAGATTTCGGCAGGGCGAGGGTGATGCTTTCGGGCGAGAAATTCCGGCGTCTCCTGCAGCGAGCGGCGCAAGATGAAAATCATCGGAACGATGAGGCAGCCGATCACGAAGGGAATCCGCCAGCCCCAGGCGAGGACCTGCTCGGCGGGCATGGCTCGCTTGACCGAATAGCCGATAAGCGCGCCGGCGAGCACGGCGATCTGCTGGCTGGCCGATTGGAACGACGTGACGAAGCCTTTCATGCCGGGCGGGGCGATTTCCGCCAGATAGACCGAAACGCCGCCCAATTCGACGCCGGCGGAGAAACCCTGCAGCAACCGTCCCAGAACGAAGATGATCGACGCGGCGACGCCGATCGTGGCGCTGCTCGGCGTCGCCGCAATGATCACTGTGCCGGCGGCCATGATCGTCAGCGTCGCGATCAGGCCTTTGCGTCGCCCGACGCTGTCGACATAGGCGCCGAGATAGATCGCGCCGAGCGGACGCATCAGCGCGCCGAGCCAGAAGACGAGGAAGGCCAGGACCGTATCGACGAATTCGGAGCCGGTCGCGAAGAACGCATGGCCGATCGCGTCGGCGAAAAGGCCTGCGAGAAAGAAGTCGAACATTTCGAGGAAATTGCCCGCCGTCGCGCGCGCCACCGCGCCGATTTTCGACGGCGAACCGACGCTTTGCGGCTTGCTCATGCGCTCCTCCCCGCCGCCGGACGAAAGCCGGACGGCGATGTCCCGGCGATCAAATCGGCAAGCTCAATGCGCCTTTGTCCAGGCGATCGCCGTTTCGAGACGGTCATTGCCCCAGAACAATTCGCCGTCCTGCGTCACGAAGCTCGGCGCTCCGAACAATTCCAGCCGTTGCGCCTCATCCGTCTCGGCGCGCAGCGCCTGTTTGATCGGATCGCTCGAAGCTCGGACGAGCGCGCTGTCCGGCAGGCTCAGCTCGGCGAGAATGCCGGCGAGCGTCGCCGGGTCGTCGATCCGCTCGCCCTTGGCGAATTCGGCGGCGAATACCGCTCTTGCGAAAGCCGAGCGGTCCGCCGCGTCGAGGGCGAGGGCGCAACGCGCCGCGAGCAGCGAATTTTGCGGAAAAACATCCGGCCGCTTGAACGGCAGGTTCTCGCGCGCGCAAATTCGCTCGATGTCTCGCCACATATAGCGCCCTTTGCGCGGATAGAGGTTAAACGGCGAGTCGCGCCAGCCTTGGGCGACAAAGATCGGACCGAGCAGGAACGGGCGCCAGTTGAGTTTGACGCCGGCGGCCGCAGCCAGCGCGTCGGCGCGCATCGCCGCCGGATACGAGTAGCTGCTGGCGAAGTCGAACCAGAAGTCGATTGTCGGCATCATCGTGGCTTTCCCGGCGGCAAACACTAACTCGTTCACCTGAAGCCCAGCCAGTCGCGCGAGGCTTTGATAAGACCTTTTTAACAAGCTTTAAGCATCATGACTCATTCCCATCGGGAGACCGCCGCGACCGAGCATTTTTGCCGGAAAATACGTCGCAAATCGAGCTTCTCAACCGAATAGCAGGAGTGTTCGCCGACTTTCCGCGGATCGAGGGCGAACCGATGTTGCGTCTCTTGCTATCGGTCGGGAAGCGAGCGTCTCGCTTCAAGCCGCGGCCGCGCCTCAGCGCGCCGGCCGCCGTCGTCGCTTTCGCCGCGCTTTTGGCGGCGACCTCTTTCGCTTTAGCCGGCGATCCCGGCGTCAGCGCCACGGCGATCGTTTTCGGCGAGCCGGCGCCCTTCTCCGGCCCGGCGGCGGTGTTCGGCCTCGAGATGCGGCTTGGCCTCCTCGCCGCGTTCGCCGAGGCCAATCGCGGCGGCGGCGTCAAAGGCCGCCGATTGGAGCTGATCGCCTATGACGACGGCTACGAGCCCGAGCAATCGATCGCGATGACGCGTCGGCTGATCGACGACGACAAGGTGTTCGCCTTGATCGGGCCGGTCGGCGCGACATCCGCAGCGACGCAGCCGATGGCCGCCAGCGCCGGCCTGCCGTTCATCGGCCCCCTGACCGGCGCGGAGTTCCTGCGCGACCCGGCCAGCGCCAATGTGGTCAACATCCGCGCCTCGTATTTCCAGGAAACGGAGACGCTGGTCGATCGCTTGACGGCCGATCGCGGCTATTCGCGCTTCGCCGTCCTCTACCAGGACGACGCTTTCGGTCGAGCGGGGCTGACGGGCGTCGTCAACGCGCTCGCCCGCCGCGGCATGATGCCGACCGCGCAGGCCTCGTTCGAGCGCAACACGACCGCGATCAAGCTGCCGACCTTGTCGCTACGCCAAGCTCACCCCGAAGCGGTGGTGATGATCGGACCGTATCGTCCTTGCGCCGAATTCGTCAGGCTGAGCCGCCGCTTGGACTTCAACCCGCAATTCGCCTCGATCTCCTTCCTGGGCAGCGATCCTTTCGCAAAGGAGCTCGGCGCTCTCGCCGAAGGAACGATCGTCACCCAAGTCGCGCCGTCGCCTTTCGACCCGTCATCGCCGCTCGTCGCCCGCTATCAGCAGGCGCTCAGGCAATACGACCCTTCGGCGGCGCCCGATTATGTTTCGCTGGAGGGCTATATGGCGGGTCGGCTGACGATCGCTGCGCTGACAAAACTTTCCGGCGAGCCGACTCGAGCCGATTTTCTCTCGGTGATCCACGCATCGAGCTTCGACCTTGGCGGCTTCACGCTCCGCTACGGGCCAGCCGATAATCGCGGCTCGAACCGCGTGTTCCTGACCATTATCGGTGCCGACGGCGTCGCCCGGCCGGTCGCGAACTTGATCGAGCCGCACGGCTAGAACCGTTGCGGCGCTCGACCGCAGGACCGCGTTCGGAAGGGACGTGACGAATGGCGAGGGAGACGGTTGAGGAAGCGCAGATCGAGGCGGCGTCGCCGCCGCGCTTCCGGCTCGGCATACGCGGCAAGCTTTATGGCGCCTTCGCCGGCGTCGCCAGCTTGACGCTGCTCGCCAGCGTCGTCGCATTTTTCTCGTATTCCTACATCAGCGAGGGCCTCTATCGCTTTGAGACCGAAGGCGTGTCGGCGATCACCCAGGCGCAGGCCTTGGCGCGCCGCGCCGCCGAACTCTCCGCCATCTCGTCGGCGTTGATCGACGCGCGCGACGACGCGGCGCTCGCCGCCGCGATGAACCGCCTCAAAGGCAAGCAAATCGAACTCGCGACGACGCTCGACGGATTGCGTCGCGCGCCTATCGAGCCGGCGACGATGGCCGGGTTGAAGGCGAGCGTCGACAAGTTCGAGATCAGCGCCGACCGTCTGGGCGACGCCGTCGCGCGCCGCATCGAGGCGACCAAGAAACGCAAGGCGCTCGGCCTTGGCGCGCTCGCCGCCGATCGCGCCCTGCGCGAGCAGTTGGCGCCTGTCGTCGACGAGGCCGGTTTCGAGCTCCTGTCCGGCCTCGAGGCGCTCTACGAAGATCACGAACACGACGCCAAGCCGCACGCGCTGTCGAGCGTTTCGGCGCGCCAAGCCGCTGATCTCGAAGCTTTGGGCGAGCTTCGGGCCGAAGCCAATCGCGTGATCGGCATCTTGAACCAGGTGTCGCTCGCCCCCAGCATCGGTCAATTGACGCCCTTGCGCGATCAATTCGCCGCCAGCGTCGATCGCGCCCGCGAAGCGGCCGCCAGCATCAGCGATTCCGAAATCGCCAATCGGCTCACCGGCGCGCTGGAGAAATTGCTCGATTACGGCGCCGAGCGCGACGGCATTTTCGACGCCCGGCGCGACGAACTGGCGATCGAAGCGGAGGCGGCCGGACTGGTCGCCGCCAATCAAGAGCTGCAAGCCGCGCTCGCCGTCGACGTCCAGCGCGTCGTCGACGTCGTCATGAACCATACGGTCTTGGACGTCGCCGCCTCCCGCGCGGCGATCATCGACAGCCAATCGCTTCTTGTCGTCTTGATCGCGACCAGCGTGCTGCTCGCCGCCTCGCTCGCCTGGATCTATGTCGGACATGGCTTGCTGCGGCGGCTCGCCGAGCTCGGCGACGCCATCCTTGCGCTCGCCGGCGGCGATCTCGATGTCGAGATACCGCATGAAAGCGCCGACGAGTTGAGCCGCATGGCCAACGCGGTCGAAGTCTTCAAGCAGCACGCCATCCAGGCCCGCGAACTCGAGATCGACAAGGAGAGAGGCCGCATCGCCGATCTCAAACGGCGCGAAGCGTCGTTTCGCCTTCTCTTCGAGAGCAATCCGTTGCCGATGTGGCTCTACGACCGGCGCAGCTTGCAATTCGTCTCGGCCAACCGCGCCGCCGCGGCGCATTACGGCTACGCCCGCGAGCAATTCCTCGCTATGTCGATCCTCGACGTGCTCGCCGCCGCCGATCGCGAGCGCTTCGTCCAGGAGACCAAGGTCGGGCGCGAGATCAGCCTTGGCGAGCAGCACTGGCGCCATGTCAAGGCGAACGGCGCGGAGATCGACGTCATCGTCTATTCGCAAGAGCTCGAATATGAGGGCGCCGCCTGCGCGCTCGCGGCGAATATCGACGTCACGGCGCGCAAGCAAGCCGAGGCGCGGATCGCCCATCTCGCCCATCACGATTCGCTGACCGATCTCGCTAATCGCGTCCTGTTCCGCGAGCGGCTGAACGCGGCGCTCGCCGGCCTCTCGCGCAAGGGAGGTCTCGCCGCGGTCCTGTGCATCGATCTCGATCGATTCAAGGAGGTCAACGACACGCTCGGGCATCCGGTCGGCGACGCGTTGCTGACGTCGGTCGCGGCGCGTTTGCGCGCTTGCGTGCGCGCCGCCGACACCGTCTCGCGCTTCGGCGGCGACGAATTCGCGATCGTTCAGGACGAGGTCGAGGACCCGAAGGACGTCGTCGCGTTGGCCAGCCGTCTCCTCGAGCAGATCAACCGGCCGTATCGCCTCGAGGGGCGCGAGATCATTGTCAGCGCCAGCATTGGCGTCGCGATCGCGCCGACCGACGCCGACGAAGCCGACGCCTTGCTCAAATGCGCCGACGTCGCGCTCTATCGGGCCAAGGCCGACGGGCGCAGCAACTACCGCTTCTTCGAGGCGGCGATGGATTCGCGCTTCCAGGCGCGCCGCGACCTCGAAACGGCCTTGCGCGGCGCCTTGCAGAACAACGAGTTCGAACTTCATTATCAGCCCTTGGTCGACCTTCAGACCAACGAGGTGACGGGCTTCGAAGCGCTGCTGCGCTGGTCCCATCCTGAACGGGGCGCGATCCCGCCGAGCGAGTTCATTCCAATCGCCGAGGAATCCGGCCTGATCGGCGCGCTCGGCGAATGGGTCCTGCGGGAAGCTTGCGCCGAGGCGGCGGACTGGCCGACGGAGTTGACGGTCGCGATCAACCTGTCGCCGCTGCAATTCGCCGCCGGCAATCTCGTCGCGACGGTGATCAGCGCGCTCGCCGCCTCCGGCCTCGCAGCGGGACGGCTTGAATTGGAAGTCACCGAACGCGCGCTCCTGCAAGAGGGCGACAGGAATCTCGCCACGTTGCGACAATTGCGCGAGCTCGGCGCGCGCGTCTGCCTCGACGATTTTGGCGTCGGCTATTCGTCTTTGAACTGTTTGCGCAGATTCCCGTTCGACAAAATCAAGATCGACCGCTCGTTCGTCAACCAGATCGGCGACAATGCCGAGGCGCGCGCGACCGTGCGGGCGATCGCCGAACTCGCTTCCGGCCTCAGGATGGTGACGACGGCGGAAGGCGTCGAATCCTCGGATCAACTCGAGCACGTTCGCGCCGAAGGCTGCACCGAGGCGCAAGGCTTCGTCTTCAGCCAAGCGATGCGATCGGAAAAAATCCGCGAATTCCTCGCCGAGCATCGTCGCCTTTACGGCGCCTCGGTCGAGCGATGGGCGTCCTTCCGCAATTTGCTGCTCGAGACGGCGCGCGACCAGGCGACGCCGGATTTCGCCGAGATAGGCCAAGCCCGCCGCGCCGCCGGCTGATTGCGGCGAGCGCCGCTCGCGGCCGCGGGGTCGGCGCATCGACGCGCCCGACTTGAAATTTCATATCGGTACGGGCGTATTCACAGAGACCTGCGCTGGCCTGCCAGACCGCGCGATCGGCGGCGTTCAGTTTGAAGCCAGCGCTTTTTCGATGCGGGCGATCTCAACCGAAGCGCCGGCGCGAATCTTGCGCTCGGCCTCGCGGTAGAGCGCGATCAGCCGCTCGCCCGCCGGCGTGAGCGCCGCGCCGCCGCCCTTGGGGCCGCCCGGTCGCGCGGTCACCAGCGGCTCGGCGAACATTTTGTTCAATTCCTCGACCAGCAGCCAGGCGCGGCGATAGGACATTTCATGGGCGCGGCCGGCGGCGGAGATCGAGCCCGTCTCGCGGATCGCTTCGAGCAGCGCGACCTTGCCCGGGCCGAGCCGGCGGCCGGCGTCGAAATCCAGGCGGAGCGTGACGCGCGTCGACATTGCAGTATTGTGCAACAAAGCGCTCGACCGAGGCAATCGCTCTGCGAAACGAGGAAGATGGCGAAGGGAGAACGCGGTGGCTGACGATGACATCCGCATTGAAAGAGCCACGCCGTCGGATTTGGAGAACTGGGTCGCGCTGCGCCGCGCGCTTTGGCCGCGCGACCCGGTCGACGAACTGCGCGCAGGCGCTCGAACTCCTCGCGCGGGGCGAGGGCGCCGCGACGTTCCTCGCCCGCAGCGGCGCCGGCGCGCCGATCGGCTTCGCCGAAGCCACGCTCAGGCGCGATTACGTCAATGGCTGCTCGACCTCGCCCGTGGCTTTCCTCGAAGGTCTCTACGTGGCGCCCGCCTGGCGGCGACGCGGCGTCGCGCGGCTCCTCTGCGCGGCGGCGGAGGACTGGGGCCGCATGCTCGGCTGCGTCGAGCTTGGTTCGGATACGTATCTGGAGAACATCGAATCGCAACGCATGCACCAGGCGCTCGGCTTCGAGGAGATGGAGCGCATCGTGGGCTATCGGAAGATTATCTAGGGGGCGTACTTAAACGCCACCCACTGCAACGCCGCCCGCTGTCATTCCCGCGCAAGCGGGAATCCAGCACGGTGTTTCGTTCAAGCGCGGCGGCGCCTGGATTCCCGCTTGCGCGGGAATGACAGGTAGGGAGCGACAGCCGACTTCCCCCTGGCTCGAGGCCATGGCAAAATTCCGCCATGTCCCCTGACGTCAACGAATTTCTCACCTTTTACGCTTCGCCGCTCGGCGAAGTGGCGCGCCGGCTGATCGGCCGGGTAATCCGGGCGCGCTGGGACAATTGCGTCGGCCAATCGATCATGGGCCTCGGCTACGCCGCGCCCTATCTCGATCGGTTTCGCGACGAGGCCTTGCGCACGCTCGCCTTCATGCCGGCCGAGCAGGGCGTGGTGAACTGGCCCGCTTCGGGCCGCAGCTCGTCGGCTTTGGTCGAGCCGGACATGCTCCCCCTGCCGGATGGAGCGATCGATCGCGCGCTCGTCATCCATGCGCTCGAAGCCGCCGAGCATCCCAACGCCTTGCTTGAAGAAATTTGGCGCGTGCTGACGCCGGGCGGCCGCGCCATCGTCGTGACGCCGTCGCGGGCCGGCTTCTGGGCGCGCGCCGACGGCACGCCGTTCGGCTTCGGCCAGCCCTATTCGAGGGGGCAATTGCGCACGCTGATGCGCGAGAGCTTGTTCTCGCCGATCCATTGGGCGGAAGCGCTTTACGCGCCGCCGTTCAAGCGCCGCTTCTTCATCCGCTCGGCGCCGGCCTTCGAACGCGCCGGCGCGGCGATCGGCATGCCCTTCGCCGGCGTCTACATCGTCGAGGCGACGAAGCAGCTTTACCGGCCGATCGCCTTGCGGCGCAGCCTGCGCCGGGCTTTGCCGACGCTGAGCCCGGCGCTCGCGCCGGCGCCGGGCGCGCATCGCGTCAATTGAGGGACCGTTATTGCGCCGGCTGGCCCGGCGCCGTTTGATCCTGATGGGCCCGCTCTTCCTCCAGCCTTCTCCGCTGCTGCGTTTTGTGCAGGTGGTGGCCGGCGGCGCAGCCGGCTATGGCGCCGAGTACGGCGTGATGATGGGCGTAATGGCCGGCGACGCCGCCCGCCACGGCGCCCGACAGGCAGCCGACGGCTTGAGCGCTCGTGGCGGAGGCAAGCAATCCAACCGCGCAAGTCGCGGCAAGCAAGAGGCGCATGGTACGGTCCTTCCGGTGAGAAAACGACACAGCGAGAAACGATAACGCGCCGCGGGGCGATTTGGTTTCGCTCCTCGGCGGCCCGGCAGAGTTAGGCGCTCCGTTTCGCCATTACAACTCCCGGAGCACTGCGGCGGGTTTTTGGCCGAGAATGCGCCACGAGCCGATCAGCCCGAGCAGAATCGTGAAGGCGAGCGCCGCCAGCGCGGCGCCGAGCGCCGGCCCCCAGGCGAAAGCGAAGTCGAGCGCCATGACGCGCGTGACGATGAAATAGGCGGCGGCGGCGCCGGCGGCGAGACCGAAGGCCGCGGCTGCGGCGCCCAGCAGAGCGTATTCGATGAGAAAGGCGGCGGCGAGCCGGCGGCGCGTCGCGCCGAGCGTCTTCAAGATGACGGAATCATAAAGGCGGGCGCGCCGATTGGCGGCCAGGGCGCCGGCGAGGACGAGCACGGAGGTCGAAAGCGCGACGCCGGACGCGCCGCGGATGGCGAGATTGAGCTTGTCGAGCAGTCGCGCCAGCGCCTGCAACGCGTCGCGCACGCGCAAGGAAGCGATGGTCGGAAAATCGCGCGCCGCATCGCGCAGCAGGGCAAGCTCCGCCGCCGAACCGAGGTCATGCGCAAACGCCGCCGTCAAAAGGAACGTATGCGGCGCGCCCTTGAACGTGTTCGGGGAATAGACCAGCACGAAATTGATCGCGAGACTGCGCCAATTCACCTTGCGCAGGTTCGCCACTTTCGCCGTGATGTTGCGGCCAAGAACGTTCACGGTAATCGTATCGCCGATTTTCAGGCCGAGGCCGTCGGCGATTTCTTCTTCGAGCGAGACGAGAGGCGGGCCGGCATAATCGGCCGGCCACCATTGGCCCTTGGTCACGATCGAGCCTTCCGGCGGCGCATCGCTATAGGTGACGCCGCGGTCGCCTTCGAGAACCCAGGCGACGTTCTCCTTGGCCTTGAAGCCTTCGGCGGATTGATCGCCGATCTTGACGATGCGGCCGCGCATCATCGGCGCCTCGACGATTTTCGCGCTCGGCGCCTCGCGGCGAAGGAAGGCGCGAAAGGCGTCGAGATCGCCGCCGCGCACGTCGAGAAAATAGAAGCTTGGCGTCTCGCTCGGCGTCGCATGGCCGAGCTCGCCGCGCAAGACGCCGTCGATCAGCGTCAGCGTCACCAGCACGGCGAGGCCGAGGCCGAGAGAAAGTACGACCGATGGCGTCAGCGCGCCCGGCCGATGGATATTGGCGAGCGCCCAGCGCCATTCGAGGCCGCGGAGCCGCGGCGCGCGGCGGGCGAGCGCCATGACGGCGAGGGCGACCAGCCGCAAAGCGAGGAAGCCGGCGATGGTCGCAACGACGACGATGATCGCCAGGCGCCGCTCGGCGCTCGTCGCAATCGCCAAGGCCGCAAAGGCGATCCCGGCGACGACGGTCATCGCCAGATAGCGCCGCCGCGGCCAGGCGCGGACCGGATCGACAAGATCGCGAAACAGGGCCGAGACCGGCAGGTCGTGGGCGCGGCCGAGCGGCGCGACGGCGAAAACGAAGGCGGTCAGCAGGCCGTAAGCCAAGCCGAGCGCGAGCTCGTCGGGGAAAATCGCCGGCGCGAGCGGAAAGGGAATGATCGCGCCGAACGCGCCGTCGACGAAAAAGGGCAGGGCGGCGCCGAGGGCGAGGCCGGCGCCGATTCCGATCAAGGCCACGGCCAGGAACTCGACGAGCGCCGCCGCGACGACTTCGCCGCCTGTCGCGCCGATCGCCTTCAACGTCGCAAGCGTCGCGCGCTTGCGCTCGACGAAGCCCTGCGCAGCATTGGCGACGCCGACGCCGCCGACGATCAGCGAGGCGAGGCCGATCAGAGCCAGAAATTCGGTGAAACGATCGAGATTTTTCGAGAAGGCGGGCGAGACGGCGCCGCGGCTCGTCGCCTCCCAGCCCGCTTCCGGAAACGTCTTCTTCGCGTCGGCGAGAAAGGCCTTCACCCGCCGCTGATCCGGCGGTTCGCCGCCGGGATTCATGACGACGCGCGTCGTCCAGCGCACCAGCGAGCCGGGTTGAACGAGGCCGCTTTTGTCGAGCGCGGCGAGCGAGATCAGCACCCGCGGCGCAAGGCCGATGCCGGCGCCGAGCCGATCCGGCTCCTGCTCGAGCGCGGCTCGGACCTGGACCTTGATCGCGCCGATTTCCAGCATGTCGCCGATCTTGACCTTGAGACGGTCGAGCGCCGCGTCCTCGACCGCCGCGCCGAAGGCGCCGTCTTGCTCGGCCAGCGCTGCTTGCGGCGGCAGAGCCGGCGCAAGCTCGGCCTGGCCGATCGCCGGCCAGGACTCATCGACCGCCTTGAGCTCGACCAAAGCCGCCTCGCCCGCTTCGCTGCGCGCCATGGCGCGCAAAGTCGCGACGTCCGACAGCGCGCCATGCGCGCCGAGATATTTCCGCTCCGCCTCTGAGAGCTGGCGATGGATCAGCGAAAAGGCGACGTCGCCGCCGAGGATCGCGCGGCCGTCGCGCGACAAACCGTCCGCCAAGCTGCGCGCCAGCGAATTGACCCCGACGATCGTGGCGACGCCGAGCGCGATACAGGCAAGAAAGATGCGCAAGCCGGCGAGCCCGCCGCGCAGATCGCGCAAAGCGAGGCGAAGGATCGGCGGTACGAACGGGCTGGTCGCCATGTCGCTAGGCCATGACGCGCGCCGGCGCCTGCGCTTCGATGCGGCCCGAACGCAAGCGGATCGTCCGGTCGCAACGCGCGGCAAGATCGGGATCGTGCGTGACGAGGACCAAAGTTGCGCCGCGCTCGGCGCGCAGCTCGAACATCAGATCGATGATGGCCTGGCCGGTCGCCTCGTCGAGATTGCCGGTCGGCTCGTCGGCGACGAGGATGGCCGGCCGCGGCGCCAGGGCCCGCGCCAGCGCGACGCGCTGCTGCTCGCCGCCGGAAAGCTGGGCGGGGTAATGCCGGAGCCGCCCGGCGAGACCGACCGCCGCGAGCTCGGCTTCGGCGCGTTCGAATGCGTCGGACGCGCCGGCAAGCTCCAGCGGAGCGGCGACGTTCTCCAGCGCCGTCAAGGTCGGGATCAGATGAAAGGATTGGAAGACGATGCCGATCCGGGCGCCGCGAAACTTCGCCAGCGCGTCCTCGCTCATGCCCGCAAGCGAGACGCCGTCGACGACGATCGCGCCGCGATCGGGCTTTTCGAGGCCGGCAAGCGCCATCAGCAGCGTCGATTTGCCCGAGCCTGACGGGCCGATCAGGCCGACGGCCTCGCCGCGCCGAATGGTCAGGCTGATCCCTTGCAGGATGTGGACGCGAGCTGCGCCGCGGCCCAAACTTAAGTCAAGATCGCGAATTTCAATCGCGGGATCAGCCATTGAGGGATTGCTTTCGATGAGGCGCTCTGCGCCCACATATGGGCATTGTCGGCGTTTCGTCCACTTGGGACGCGCTGTCGCATGGATGTGCGGCTTTCTGATCGCATCGGCGATTGTCGTCCCGAGCGCTCCCGCCGCGGCGCGCGCGCTGCAGATCGTCGCGCTCGGCGACAGTTTGACCGCCGGCTTGGGCCTGCCGGCCGGGCAAAGCTTCGTCGACCTTCTGCAAAAGGCGCTGCGCGCCAAAGGCTACGACGTCGCGATCGAGAACGCCGGCGTCTCCGGCGACACGGCCGCAGACGGGCTGGCGCGGCTCGACTGGGCGATCCCCGACGGCGCCGACGCCGCGATTGTCGAACTCGGCGCCAACGACATGCTGCGCGGGCTCGATCCCGACGCGACGGAGAAGGCGCTGGGCGAAATCCTCGCCCGCTTGCAAGCGCGCCATATCCCCACTTTGCTCGCCGGCATGCGCGCCGCGCCCAATCTCGGCGAAGAGTACCAAAAGCGCTTCGACGCGATCTATCCGGCGCTCGCCGAAAAATACGCGGTGATCCTCTATCCGTTCTTCCTCGACGGCATAGCCGCCGATGCGAAGCTCAATCAGAAGGACGGCATGCATCCGACGGAGGCGGGCGTCGAAGTCATCGTCGAGCGCATGCTGCCGTCGGTCGAGGCGTTGATCGCGAAGGTCAAGCGCTGATGTTCTTCTCTTTAGAGATAGGCGACGCCCGCGGCGCCATGGCGGCGGGCGCTTCCAGCCTTCCCGGCGAGGCGGTCGCCGCCGGCGTCGACGACGATCATCGGTCGGCGGTCAACCGGTAGTTCAACTCGATCGCTTCGGGCGCGTCCCCTGAGGGCCGCCAAGCGGTATAGGCGGGCATGGGCTCGGGATCGCTGGCGAGGTCGAGGGTCCAGGACTGCGACGGCGCGCCCGCCATCGATAAGGTGACGACCCGCCGGCTTGCCTTGTACATCATCGTCGCGCTGGCGAGAATGACTGCGCGGCCGCCCTGATGTCCGCGCCAAGCTTGCTCGTTGAGATAGGCCGGCCAGAGCCGCCCTCCTTCATCGAGTACGATCTGCACATCCTTGGCCTCGGCCGGCGGCTTCAAGTCCGGCGGGAGTCGGAATTGCAGCGCGAGAGTCATGTAGCCGTGCGTCAGATAGGGCGATCGTATGAATTCGTACCACGCCCACCAGGCGAGGCCGCCGGCGATCGCCAGAACGGCGATCGCGAAGGGACGCGAAATTCGCGCCGGGGCAGCGGCGAGTTGCGGCGAACTCGCTGGCTCGGAGAGGGTCGCAGCCGCCGGCGCGCTTTGGGTCGCCAGGCCGAACTTTACGAAGAGCCAGGCGCCGGCGCCAAACCCGACAAGCGCGCCAAGAGGGCCGATGTTGAAAAAGGCGCCCATCGCGACGCCGCCGTCGCGGTCTGGCCCGGCTAACGCAATCAAGAGCAAGGCGAGGCCGAACCAGCCGGCGAGCATGCCGAGGACGCCGGAGAGGAAGCCGAGGACAATTCGCATCGCCTGACGCCCCGATAGGGTTCGACAGCGCCCCTCAGCCTCGGCGGCGCAATCGTGTGAGCGGACTCAACAAGGATACTAGGCGCATTCCGCTTGATTGACCACCGGTGGCTCCCGTACCCTCCGCGGCGCCTGCAGTCCCTCGCCCGCGCGGAAGCGCCGGGCAGGTACGGGGACCGATCAGGTCGGCCGCTCGCGGCGGCGACCGCTCCTGCGATCGGCCTGTGACGAACGCCACATCGTCTTGCGAGAGGCGGCGCTAAACAAAGCTCGGCGGCGTTGATTTCGGCCGGTTGCGCGGAACCGCTTCACGCCGTCCATCGATCCGCCGATCCGCGCTCGGCGGGTCGCTTATATGCGGACCGTAAGATTGACCATGCGGAACTTTTTAGGAGATTTTTAATAGAATCTGTTTCAGCATCGGGTTTTCCGGGGACATGAGCTTCCCCGAAGAGAAGGGGCCGGAGCGCCGAGCGCGTTCCGGCCCCTTCTGCGTCCTCCGCCGTTTCGCTAATTTACTGTTTTCCGTCAATCGGTTGCGCGGAGTTCAGGTACGATATAGGAACAAAAATATTGACCGGAGGCGGTTTTGCCCCGATCGTTGCTCGAGCAGTCGCCCGCCGCGATCCGCATCGCCCGCGGCGCACGGGAGGGAGGACGAAGCAGAAGAATGCCGTCAAGGCGCCGATTTCTTCGATTCGGGGACATCGCGATAGCGGTACCCAATGAAATCAATGGATTACCTCGAACTGAGGACGCCCGCAAAGGGAATCGGACCGGTCAAAAGGGCGGGAAGAGGAAATAAAGGGAAGGAAAAAGGAAGGGAAAGGAAGCAAAGAATTTCCTCCGCACTGAGGACAGAATGATGAACAGACGGCGCTTGATGGGCGCGCTTGCCGGCGCGGCGGCGGCGCCGGGTTTGGCTCGCGCGGCGGAGGTCGAGGCCGCCGACATTCCGTCGCGTTTCGCCGAAGCGTTGAGCGCCCATGACATCGATCGTTTCGGCGCGCTGTTCGCCGAGGACTACGTCAATCATCAGCGGAGCGCCGCCGCGCCGGCGCCGTCTCCGGGGACGCCGCCGAAAAAGGCGACCGTCG
Organism: Alphaproteobacteria bacterium; assembly: GCA_021325385.1. Taxonomy (GTDB): domain Bacteria; phylum Pseudomonadota; class Alphaproteobacteria; order Rhizobiales; family Beijerinckiaceae; genus Roseiarcus. Next base: position 20,570 of record JAJPHH010000202.1, on the reverse strand, counting down.
CCTTCTTCGCCGCACGGCTCGCCGGCTTGCCGGACCTCAAAGTCAGCGTCGAGACGAGCCTCGCGTCAGGCGACAAGGTCGCGGCGAGCTTCATCTATGAAGGTACGCATCAGGGCGTCTATCTCGGCGTGGCGCCGACCGGAAAGAAGCTGCGCTTCACCTCCTGCGACATTTTCCGTATCGCCGGCGGCCGCATCGTCGAACACTGGGGCATGGGCGACATTGCCGGGATCTTGGCGCAGCTGAAAGGATAAGTACGTTCTCCTCCTGCGAAGCGGGAGGATAAGCTACTCGGATACGAGCAGCCCGCCGCCGGCCTTCAGGAAGCGCATCGGATCGACGGGCTCGCCATCGACGCGCACCTCATAGTGCAGATGCGGTCCGGTCGATCGACCGGTCGAGCCGAGCCGGCCGACGACGTCGTTGGCCTTTACCTCCTGGCCGTCTTCGACAAGCACTTCAGAAAGGTGGCCGTAGCGGGTCGTCAGCCCATCGCCATGGTCGATCTCGACCATATTGCCGTAGCCGCCCAGCGGCCCGGCATGGACGACGCGCCCGGCGCCCGTGCATCGGACCTCGGCGCCATAGTCCTGAATCAGGTCGATTCCGGGATGCAGAGCAAGGCGGCCAAGGAACGGATCGGGCCGGTAGCCGAAGGGCGAGGAGACGCCCGCTTCGCCCATGAGCGGCCGACGCAGCGGCAGGAATGGCGCAATCGCGCGCAGATGGTCTTCGGCCAAGATCGCGCGCTCGACCTTGGCGACCTCCTTGTCGAAAGGCGGCGCGCTCGGATCGGCATTGACCGGGATGTAAGGCCCGCCGACGCCGCTCGCGGTCAGCTTCGGTCGCTCGGCGAACCGGTCGAGCGACAGGCCAGTCTCGGCGATCGCGCCGCGCAACCGGGCGATTGTGGCGTTCGCGACTTGTCCGATCCGCGTCAGCGCGGTCATTTCGCCGCGCTCCATGCGGTCGAGCGAATAGGCGATGAGGCGCAGGCGCGTCTCGGCGGGAATGGCTGAATCGGCGACGGCCTCGTTCAGCTCGGCGGCGGCGCGCTGGTCGTCGTCGTTCGGCGGCGGGAGCGCGCTGGTATGGTCGCGCAGCGCCGGCGTCGCTGACGGCCGAGAGTCCTCGATCGGCCGCGGCTTCGCGCCCTCGGCGGCCGGCGGAGCCGGCGCGAAGGCGGAGACCGATTCGGGCGCGCCGTCGCTGTCGCTGGGCGCGCCCACAGCTTGGATCGCGGCGAGGGCGCCGGCCGGTTTGCCGCTCGCCGCGGCCGGTTTCGGCTTGGCGAGCGCGGCGACCGCTTTCGGCCGCGCGTCGGCTTCCGCCGCCATCGCGGCGATCAGCGTGGTGCGCTGCTCGAGTTGGGCTTGGCGCGACAGCAGCTCGTGCAGCTTGCCCTCGAACGAGGTCTGGTCGAGCAGTTGGCGGCTGGTCACCCGGTCGATCTCGGACCGCGCCTCGGCCAGGCGGTCCTCGTAGGAATATTGCATCTCGGCCTGGCGGGCGAGGAGCGCCGCGAGCATGTCGTCGTGAAAGGCGATGAACAGCGAGGCGCCGCCGCCCCAGAGGACGAGCAACGGCAAAAGAGCGACGAGCGCCCAGAGCGCCGCCGGCCGCAGCGGATAGGTGCGCAGATCGTCGCCGTAGGCGATCGAGAAGTAATAGTGGCGATCCGGCGGCCGCGGACGGGGATAGGCGTCTCGCAAGGACAATCAACGCTCCCGATCACGATCGGCGAACGCTGAGAATACACATTGTTAAGGTTAATTCTTTGCAAACGCGGCGAGCAGCGCGCGTCATTGCTGTCGCGTCAGCTTTTCGCAGCGGGGCCGCGGCTCGATTCGGGCAAGGCTTTGACGGCCTCCAAAACCTCATCGGCGTGGCCGGATGTCCGGACCTTGCGCCAGACGCGGGCGATCGCGCCGTGAGCGTCGATGAGAAACGTGCTGCGCTCGACGCCCATATAGGTGCGGCCGAACAGGGTCTTTTGCCGCCAGACCCGATAGGCCTCGATCGCCTTGCGCTCCGGGTCGGCGGCGAGCGCGATGGCGAGCTTGTGCTTCTTCTTGAACCGCTGATGGCTTTCCACCGTATCAGGCGACACGCCGACGACGCGCGCGCCGGCCGCTTCGAACTTGCCGGCGAGCCGGCTGAAAGCGATCGCCTCCTTGGTGCAGGTCTCGGTGTCGTCCTGCGGATAGAAGTAGAGCGCGACCGCCTGGCCCTTGAGAGCGGAAAGACGCAGACGCCCGCCGGAATCGTCGGGCAAGTCGAAGTCCGGCGCTTTGTCGCCGGCGCGTAATTCTTTGGTCATATCGCCCTCGTTTCTCCTTATTACCGGAGCATGCCGTTTGGTCCAGGGCCAATCGAATGAGGGGCGAGACTTCCGCGTTGTCATTATTGACTTTTGCCGCGGCCTGCCGACCGGTCTTGGGGCCGGAGGCGGCGAGCGGCGCCAACGCGCTGAGCCAGTGGCGGGATTTGAGGACGGCGCCGGATTGACCGAGCATATCGACGCCGCGACGAGAACGCGGGCGCGCCGCGCCTTGCGGGCGCTGCTGGAGAGCGGCGCAGGGCCGCGTTTGCGCAGCCGTTGGCGGCGGGTGACGCCGCGCGGCTTGCTCTTTGCTTGCCTCGGCATTGTCGGCGGGCTCGCCGCAGGCGTTCTGCTGGCCGTGGGGCTCGTGTCCTATCGGCTCAGCCTCGGGCCGATCGCCCTCGATTCGCTCAATCCCCGCATCGCCCAGAGCCTGGAAGACCGGTTCAACGGCGACTACACGTTTCAGCTCGGGCCGACATCGCTCGAGCGGGGCGAGACGGGCCTCGGCCTCACCTTCCAGGGCGTGGTCATCAAGGACAAATCCGGCCGGACCTTGCTGGTCGCGCCCAAGGGAGAAGTCGGCCTCGATCTTTGGGATTTCGCTCTCTTCTCGATTCGCGCCAAGCGGCTGGAGCTGGTCGGCGTCGATCTGGCGCTGACCGCACGGCCGGACGGGGCCTTGTCGATCTCGGCTGGTCAACCGATCGGCGAGACGAGCGGCGTCTCCTTCGATTTGCCGCCGACGCCGGAATCGGCGGCCGGCCATCCTTCGTCGATCTTCGCCAGCCTGGGCTGGGGAATGATCAACGCCCTGACCAGCCAGTCCATCCCGATCGAGCGGCTCGGCGTGGTCCATGGCCGGCTGACCGTCGACGACGCGACGACCGGCCAGAAGAAGCAATTCGACGATGTTGCGATCGATTTCGCCCGAAAGCATGGCGACGCATCGTTGAAAGTCTCGGCGCGGAGCCAAGCCGGCCCGTGGTCGCTCAGCGTCCAGGCGCGCGGCGGCAGCGACGGCGCGCTCGACATCGAGGCGCATGACCTCAATTTCGCCGACATCCTGCTCGGCGCCGGCATGCGCGGCTTCGCTTTCGAGACCGACATGCCGATCTCGTTCAAGCTCGCCTTGCAGATGAACGCGGAGCGCAAGCTCGCGGCGATGGACGGAAAGTTCAGCCTCGGCGCCGGCTATTTCAAGCTCGAAGATCCCGATCACGAGCCGATGCTCATCGACGAGGCCGGCGGCGAGTTGCGGTGGGACCCGACCGCGCAAAAAGTTCTCGTCCAGAACGTGAAGATATTCGAAGGCGAAACGCATATCTTCTTTTCCGGCGCGGTGACGCCGCCGGCGGCGTCCGATCCGGCCTGGCGCGTCGATTTCGCCTCGACCGACACCGTCTTCGCCGGCGAGCGGCCCGGCGAGCAGCCGATCCGTATCGGCGAGAGCGCGTTTCACGCGCGCTATTTCGCCGACGAGAAGCGCTTCGTTCTCGACAATTTTTCGATCGCCGGCCCGGACGCGACCGGCGCGATGAAAGCGGAGGTCGTCGCGACCGATCAGGGGCCGACCCTGAAGCTCGATATGTCCATCGGCCGCTCGCCGCTCACCAATCTCGCCCGGTTGTGGCCGACCTTCATCGCGCCCGAAGTGCGCAATTGGTGCATCGAAAACATCAAGGGCGGCGAACTCGTCGCCGGCCAGCTCTCGATCGATTGGGACGCCGCCGCCTTCGCCGCCGCGCGGCAAAAGCGGCCGGTGCCGCCCGACAGCGTACACGGGACTTTCTCCGCCCACGACGTCGCGGCGGAGTTGCTCGCCGGCGTTCCGCCCATGGCGGGCATGGAGGGCGGCGGCGTCCTTACCGGCCATGACGTGACGATCAAGGGATCGCGCGGCTTCATCGACGTCGGCCCGGGGAAGCGCATCTTGGCGAGCGACATTTCGTTCATCGTCCCTGACACCACGCCGAAGCCGCTCAACCCGGCGCAAGCGAGCGCCCATTTTCAGGGCGGCGCCGACGCCTTGGTCGAACTGATCTCCCGCGATCCGCTGAAGCGGTTTGTCGGCTTTCAGGGCGATTTTTCCTCGGCGAAGGGCCATTTCGACGGCAAGCTCACGGTCGATTTGAAGCTCGGCAAGACCGCGCGCTCGGACGACGCCGTCGTCTCCGCCGACGTCGCGCTGACCAATCTGCAGATCGACAAGTTCCTGGGGTCGGAGCGTCTCGACCAAGCCTCGATGACGGTGGCCGTCGATCGCGGCGCGATCAAGATCGTAAGCGAAGGCAAGCTGTTCGGCGCCGACGCGTCGCTTTCGGCCGGCAAGACAGGCCCCAACGACGAAGGCGTGGCGCAGATCGCCTTCACGCTCGACGATGCGGCCCGCGCCAAGCGCGGCCTGAGCTTCGGCGCGGGGATCGGCGGCCCGATCGCGGTCAAGGTGAAGACGCCGTTGGGACGTACCAGTTCGGGCGACGCCGAGCTCGACCTGTCGCGCGTCTCGCTCGACAATCTTTTGCCGGGCCTCGTCAAGCCGGCCGGCAAGCCCGCCAAGGCGACCTTCGCCTTCAGGAGCGACGCGGACAGTTTTTCGATCAGCAATCTCGCCTTCGAAAGCGGCGGCGCGTCGATCAAGGGCGGCGCGCAATTTTCAAGCGACGGCGCGCTGATTTCCGCCAAGCTGACTCAGCTGCGCCTGTCGCCTGGCGACGACTTGAAGGCCGAGGTCAGCGCCGCCGATTCGGTCTGGAGGATCGCCGTGCGCGGCGCGACGCTCGACGCCCGCCCGGTGCTCAAAGGATTGTTCGCGACCGGCGGACCGCCGTCGGAGATCAAGAACTACGATTTGGACTTGAAGGTCGCGACCGTCGTCGGCGCCAATCGGCAAGCCCTGTCGCAGGTCGATATGACGGTCGCGCGCCGCGACGGCGCGCTGAGGCAAATGCGGCTCAACGCCTCGGTCGGCGGCGGCCTATTGACTGTGCGGCGCGAAGAAGGCGGCAATCTGCTCATTCAAGGCGCGGACGCCGGCGCGCTGCTCAAGTTCTTCGATTTCTATACGCGGATGGAGAAGGGCGCCTTTGATCTGATCGTCAGGAGCGGCGAGGGCCGGCAGGAAGGCGCGATCAACATCAAGAATTTCGTCCTGCGCAACGAGCCTGCCTTGCGCCAATTGGTGACGGCGGGTCAGACGCAGGCGAGCACGGGCTTGAAACTCGATCCGGACGCGGCGCCCTTCCAGAAACTCACCGGGCAATTCTCGCGCAGCGCCGGCCGCATCGATCTGCACAACGCGCTCATCTACGATCAGCAGATGGGCCTGACGGCGCAGGGCTTCATCGATTATTGGGGCGACCGCGTCGATCTCGCCGGCACGTTCGTGCCGGCCTATCAGCTCAACAACCTCTTCTCGCACGTGCCGATCGTCGGCGTCATCCTTGGCGGCGGCGCGCATGAGGGCCTGTTTGCGATCAACTATCGCATTTCTGGGCCGGCCAGCGCGCCGACCCTCGCTGTCAATCCTCTCTCTGCGGTCACGCCCGGCTTCCTGCGCAAGATTTTCGGCGCGTTCGACGGGACGGCGCAACCGCTCGACGAGACGGAGGCCGCGCCCCTGACCCGCGGCTTCACCGCGCCCGATCGCGCCGGGACGAACCTGCGCTAGCCAGACCCGGCGGCTCGTAGACGGATGTACGCGGGGCGATCAGGTCGATCGCTTGAAGGGCGGCAGGCGGATGTGCGTCCTGTACAAGAGCTTCGGAGAATACGCCGCCGTCGACGCTCGCGACCCTTGGATATGGCCAGGGGTCAAATAGGCGGCTACGCCCATGCAGTAGGGCGGGGCGCGGGTAGCGATGTCTTCGGCGTGAACCTGCTCCTCACCAGCAGGTGTAACCGCCGTCCGCCAGCACGATCGACCCGGTCAGCAGGCTCGACGCGTCCGAGGCGAGGAAGAGGACGACAGAGGCGATCTCCTCGGGCTGCCCGAGCCGGGCCATCGGCGTGCCGTCGATCCAGGCCTTGAACATCTCCTTGTTCTGCATGGCGAAGGCGGTGAGCGGCGTCTCGATGTAAGTCGGCGCGACCGCGTTGACGCGCACGCCGCGCGGCGCCCATTCCGCCGCGAGCGACTTGGTCAGATGATGCACCGCGGCCTTCGACGCGTTGTAATAGGCCTGGGGCTGCGGCTTGTTGACGATGAAGCCGGACATCGAGCCGATATTGACGATCGCGCCTTTGCCGGCCGCGAGCATGTGTTTGCCGAAGGAACGGCAGCACCAGAACAGGCCGTTAAGATTGACGTCGATCACATTGAGCCAATGTTCGTCAGCGACGTCCTCGGCCGGGGTCTCGCTGCGGGCGATGCCGGCGTTGCAGACAAGGACGTCGATCTTGCCGCGCTCGGCCATGACGTGGCGCGCGCCGGCTTCGACCTCGGCCGAACTGGTCACGTCCATGGCGATGAAGCCGGTCTCGTAGCCCTTGCCCTTCAGCGCGCCTTGCGCGCTGGCGGCGACTTCGCGGTTGCGGTCCGCGATGTAGACGTAAGCGCCCGCCTCGGCGAGCGCTTCGACGCAGGCGAGGCCGATTCCTTGCGCGCCGCCGGTGACGACCGCGACCTGATCCTCGAGGCTGAATTTCTTGATGTACATGGCGTCTCGCCTCGTTCGTTCGGGTCAGCTCATCCAATTGCCGCCGTCGACATTCAGCGTCTGGGCGACGACGTAGTCGGCGTCGGCGGAAGCCAGAAAGACTGCGGCGCCGACATGATCTTCGGGCAGGCCCATGCGGCCATACGGCACCGCCGCGCCGACGAGCCGCTTCTTCTCCCCGAGCTTGCGATTTTCGTACTTGGCGAAGAGCGCATCGACCTCGTCCCACATCGGCGTGTCGACGACGCCGGGCGAAATGCCGTTGACGTTGATCTTGTGTTTGATGAGATCGAGCCCGGCCGATTGGGTGAGGCTGATCACCGCCGCTTTCGAAGCGCAGTAGATCGAAACCAAAGCCTCGCCGCGGCGGCCGGCTTGCGAAGCCATGTTGATGATCTTGCCGCCCTGGCCGCGCGCGATCATGCGGCGCGCCACAGCTTGCAGCGTGAAGAACAGGCCTTTGACGTTGACCGCGAAAATCTTGTCGAAGCTTTGCTCGGTCACCTCGACGATCGGCGCAAGATCGAAGATGGCGGCGTTGTTGACGAGAATGTCGATCCTGCCGGTTTTGGCGACGACCTGCGCGACCATGCGGTTGATCGAGGCGAGATCGGCGACGTTGAGTTCGATCGCCTCGGCTCGGTCGCCGATCGCCTCGGACGCGTCGCGGGCGAGATCGGGCTGCAGATCGGCGATGAAGACCCGAGCGCCTTCCTTCACATAGCGCTCGGCGACGGCGCGGCCGATGCCGCGCGCGCCGCCGGTGACGATCGCGACTTTGTCCTTGAGTTTCATCTCGGCTTGCCTTTTCAAGTCAGTCTTGTGCCATTCCCGCGAAAGCGGAATCCAGAGAACCGCCGCGCCCGGAGGCTAGGTCAGCCTGGATTCCCGCTTGCGGGAATGACACTGCGGACAAGACGGGGCAACGGTCATGTGCGGCAGTCCCCGTTAGAGGCGCTCCGCCAGATAATCGGCCAAGGTCGGGCGAACGCCTCGCCGCCATAGGCTCGACAGCGCGCCGGAGAAAGCGGCGACATAGACCGGGTTTTGCGCCGCCTCGCCGAAAATATCGCGCATGTCGAGGAAAGCGCGCGGCTCGTGGCGCGCCCGCTGCGCCGCAACTGTCAGGCGCCCCCAGCTTGGATCGTTCGGCGCGATCTTCTTGCCGCTCTCCGTCTCGCCATAGCAATAGCGGCACCAGAGCGCGGAGGCGAGCGCCAAGCCGTTCACGTCGCCGCCCGTTCTCAGCCGATCGGCGACGCTGGGCAGGATGAATTTCGGCTGGCGGTTGGAGCCGTCGAAGCAGAGGCGCGGGATCGTATCCTCGATCTTGGGATTGGCGAAGCGCCGCGCGATGAGCGCTTTGTACTCGTTGAGATCGGTTCCGGGCGGCGGCGGCACGATCGGCAGAATCTCGCGCGTCGTCAGGCGATCGAGAAAGGCGGCGATCTGGCGGTCCGCCATCGCCTCGTGGACGAAATGGATGTCGAGCAGCGCCGCCGGATAGGCGATCGCGGCGTGACCGCCATTGAGAATGCGGATCTTCATCAGCTCATAGGGCGCGACGTCCGGAACGAAGGCGGCGCCGACCGTCTCGAGAGCAGGGCGTCCGGCGCAGAACTTGTCCTCCAGCACCCATTGGCGGAACTCTTCGCAGAAGACCGGCCAGTTGTCCTCGATCCCGTACGCGCCGCGCAAAGTCGCGCGTTCGCGATCGGACGTCGCCGGCGTTATCCGGTCGACCATCGAGTTCGGGAAGGCGACGTTCGTCCTGATCCAGCGCGCCAGATCCGGATCGACGAGCTCCGCCAAGCCCGCCACCGCGTTTTCGGCGACATGGCCATTGCCGGGAATATTGTCGCACGACATGACCGTGAACGGAGGCGCGCCTGCCGCGCGGCGGCGCGCGAGTCCCGCCGCGATTAGGCCGAACACGGTCTTCGGCGCATCGAAGCTGCTAGCGTCGGCGACAATGTCCGGATGGGCGGCGTCGAAGGCTTGCGTCGCAGGCGAGATGTAATAGCCGCCCTCGGTGATCGTCATCGAGACGATGCGGATATCCTGTCGCGCGAGTAGGTCGAGCAGCGCGCGGGCGTCGCCCGGCCGGACAAAGTCGACATGCGGCCCGATCACCCGCGCTCTCGTGTGGGCGGCCTCTTGTTCGACGATCGTCGTCAGCCAGTCCTGCGCCTGAAGCTTCTCGCGCACGACCGCGTCCGCGTCGCGGACGCCGGCGCCGATAATCGCCCAGTCGTGATCGCGGCCCGCGTTGAAAAGATCGTCGAGATAGACCGCCTGATGGGCGCGATGGAAATTGCCGACGCCGAAATGAACGATTCCGGCCTCGAGCGTCGAACGATCATATTGCGGGACGGCGATGTCTCGGTTCAGGCTCGTCAGGGCGGCGTTGCTCAGTTTTACCGGCATGGCTTTTGTCCAGACAAAACGTGCGGTCGTTACGGGTCGCCATCGAGCGGTGGTCGTCACGCCATGCTTTTTCCGTCCCTGTCGAAACGATGCAGGCGATTTTCCTGCGGCGTCACATAAACCGTCTGGCCCGGCTTCACCGGCGCTTCGCCCTCGAGCCGGACGGTCAACGGTCCTACCGCATCGCTGTCGACATAGACGAACGTGTCGGCGCCGAGATGCTCTGCGATACGCACTTTGCCCGGCCACTCGCCGGCGCTGGTCGAGAAATCGACGTGCTCAGGCCGGATGCCGATCGAGGCGGCGTTGCGCTTGGCGGCGGCGGGTCCCGAGACGATGTTCATCGTCGGCGAACCGATGAACCGCGCGACGAACAAGCCGTTCGGCTTGTTGTAGAGTTCCAGCGGAGAGCCGATCTGCGCAACGGCGCCCTTGTTGAGAACAACGATCTTGTCCGCCATGGTCATGGCTTCGACCTGATCGTGCGTGACGTAGGTCATCGTCGTCTTGAGATTGTTGTGGAGGTCGCCGATCTCCAACCGCATCTGAACGCGCAGAGCGGCGTCGAGGTTCGACAGCGGCTCGTCGAATAGGAATGCCGCCGGCTCGCGAACGATCGCCCGGCCGATCGCGACGCGCTGGCGTTGCCCGCCTGACAATTGCCTCGGCCGGCGATCGAGATAATCGGTCAGGTTGAGGATCGCGGCGGCCTTGTTGACCTTTTCGTCGATGACGTTCTTCGGCTGTTTCGCCATCTTCAGCGCGAAGGCGATGTTGTTGCGTACCGTCATGTGCGGATAGAGCGCATAGGACTGGAACACCATCGCCAGCCCGCGCTGCGCCGGGCCGACATTGCTGACGTCCTTGCCGTCGATGAGGATATTTCCCGAGGATATGTCCTCAAGTCCGGCGATGAGGCGCAGCAGCGTGGACTTGCCGCAGCCCGATGGACCGACAAAGACGGTGAATTCGCCGTCGTTGACCTTGAAGCTCACGTCGTTGATGACGGAGATGGCGCCGAAGTCCTTGCGGACGTTCTTGAGTTCGATGCTGCCCATGATCGTGTGCTTTCTTGCTCGAATCGTTGGCTATTTCACGGCGCCGAAGGTCAGGCCGCGAACGAGCTGTTTCTGCGAGAACCAACCGATGATGAGGATAGGCGCGATCGCGAGGACAGAGGCGGCGGAGAGCAACGCCCAAAAATCGCCTTCGGGACTCGAGAACGAAGCGATCATATTGGTCAAAGGCGCGGCGTTGACATTCGCCAGGTTCAATGTCCAGAACGCCTCGTTCCAGGACAGGATCACGGACAGCAGCATCGTCGAGGCGATGCCCGGAACCGCCATCGGCGTCAGAACGTAGATGATCTCGTTTCTCAAGGAAGCGCCGTCCATGCGCGCCGCTTCGAGGATATCGACCGGAATTTCCTTGAAGTAGGTATAGAGCATCCAGACGATGATCGGCAGGTTCACCATCATCAGAAGAAATCCGATGCCCCATCGGCTGTCCAGCAGGTGCGCCCGCAGGTAGATGAAATAGATCGCCATGAAAACGCCGGCGCCCGGCATCATCTTGGTCGACAGCATCCACATCAGCAGATCCTTGGTCCGTTTGGTGGGCGAGAAAGCCATCGACCAGGCCGCCGGGATCGCCAAGATGAGGCCGAAAATATTTGCGCCCACCGCCAGAACGATCGAATTGATCGCATGGAGGACATAGTCGACGCGCGACTGCACCTCGACGTAGTTTTCGGTAGTCCAATGGAAGAACAGGAACTTCGGCGGAACCGCATAGGCGTCCGCTTCGGTCTTGAAGCTCGTCAAGAACATCCAAAGGATGGGAAAGAAGATCAGCAGGGCGACGAGCCAAGCGACTGCGCTCATCGCGACGCGCCGGCTCGTGCTTACTTTGCGCGCCATCGTCAGGACTCCAGATTCTTGCCGATCATGCGGACGAGGAACACCGCCACGATATTGGCGAGGACGACCGCGACGATGCCGCCTGCCGCAGCGCCGCCGACGTCGTTGTTGTTCACGGCCAGTTCGAAGACGTGGAACGGAATATTGGTCGTCGACGGGCCGCCATTGGTCGTCACGCGAATCTCGGCGAAGACGTTGAGCAGGAAGATCGTCTCGATCAGCACGACGACGGTAATCGCGCGCGCCATATGCGGGACGACGATGTAGAAGAAATAAGAAACCGCCTTGGCGCCGTCGAGCGTCGCCGCCTCTTTCTGTTCCTCATCGAGCGATTGCAGCGCCGTCAGTAAGATGAGGCTCGCGAAAGGGAGCCATTGCCAAGCGACGATGAGAATCACCGAGAGCATCGGATAGTTCGTGAACCAGTCGACCGGCGTGAGGCCGAAGAGAGTGGCGATCCAGGCGAAAAGGCCGGAGACCGGGTTCATCAGCATGTTCTTCCAGATCAGTGCGCTCACCGTCGGCATCACGAAGAAGGGCGCGATGACCAGCACGCGGACGACGCTCTGGCCGTAAATCGGTTGATCCATGAGGAGCGCGACGAAAATGCCGCCGACCACGCTGATGACCAGGACCGCGGCGACGATGATCAGGGTGTTTATGAGCGCGCCGATGAAATCGGGATCGTCGACGAAATCGATATAGTTCTGCAGGCCGATAAAGCGGGCGGTGTCGGGTTCGAGCAGATTGTAATTGAGCATCGAGAAATAGATCGTCATGGCCAGTGGGACGATCATCCACAGGAAGAGCAGGATGACTGACGGCGCAACCAACATTCGGGCCGCGGCCGCAGTTTGCCGTGTGGCCATGAGCGTCAACTCCCCCGTCTAAAAGCCCAACCACGCTGTCGGCTGGTCGTTCGGCCGACGTCTTAGGCGTCGTGAGCCGTCGAAGTTTGTCATATTGCCGGCTGTTTCCCTTTTTTGCTTCCCCTCCCCGCGAACGGGGAGGGGTAGGGGCGGGGAGGACGCCCCTTCAGCGCCGGAGCGGCGCTACTTGATGTAACCCGCCTTCTTCATCGTGCTTTCCGTGCTCGACTGCGCCTTCGCGAGCGCATCGGCTTCGCTCATCGAACCGGCGAGCGCAGCCGAGAAGTCCTGACCGACTGCAGTCCCGATGCCCTCGAATTCGGGGATCGCGACGAACTGCACGCCGACATAGGGCACCGGCTTGACGGTCGGATGAGTCGGATCAGCCGAGTTGATCGACTGCAATGTCAGCTCCGCAAACGGCGCCGCCTTCAGATAGTCCGGGTTCTTGTAAAGCGAGGTGCGCGTGCCCGGGGGAACGTTGGCCCAGCCTTCCTTGGAGGCGACAAGCTCCGTGTAGTGCTTGCTCGTCGCCCAGGAGATGAATTTCTCCGCGGCGTCGACCTTGGCCGAGCCCGCCGGAATGGCGAGCGACCACGCCCACAGCCAGTTGCCGTTCTTGCCCTTGCCGTCGTTCGGCGCCAGCGCGAAGCCGACGTTCTTGGCGACCTTGGAATCGGCGCCCGTGACGAAGGAGGCAGCGACTGTCGCGTCGATCCACATGCCGCATTTGCCGGACTTGAACAGGGCGAGGTTCTCGTTGAAGCCGTTCGACGACGCGCCGGGAGGCCCGTCCGCCTTCATGATCGCGAGGTAATAATCGAGCGTGGCTTTCCATTCGGGCGTGTTGAACTGCGGCTCCCATTTCTCGTCGAACCAGCGCGCGCCGAACGAGTTCGACATCGCGGTGAGGAACGCCATGTTCTCGCCCCAGCCGGCCTTGCCGCGCAGGCAAATGCCGTAGACCCCCTCGGCCTTGTCGTTCATCTTGTCGGCGGCTTGGCGAACGAAGTCCCAAGTCGGCGATTCCGGCATCTTCAGACCGGCTTTCTCCATCAAATCGGTACGATACATGACGAAGGAGCTTTCGCCGTAGAACGGCGCGGCGTAGAGCTTGCCGTCGACGGTGAGGCCCGAGCGGATTGCGGGGAGGAGATCGTCGACATCGTAGTCGGCGCCGAGCTTGTCGAGCGGGACAAGCCAGCCCTTCTTGCCCCAGATCGGCACTTCGTACGTGCCAATCGTCAGAATGTCGTACTGACCGCCTTTGGTGGCGATGTCGGTCGTCACTTTCTGGCGCAGCACGTTCTCTTCGAGCGTCACCCAGTTCAGCTTGATGTCGGGATTGGCCTTGGTGAAATCGTCCGTCAGCTTCTGCATCCGGATCATGTCGCCGTTATTGACCGTCGCGATCGTCAGCGTGGTCTCGGCCTGAGCGGCGGCGAGCGAGAAGGCGGTCAGAGCGCAGGCCCCGAGCAGGCTCTGGTAGAGAACCTTCATGGTGTTTCCTCCATCTTGAGCAATTGCTTGTTGCTCGGGCGAATACTCACGCATTCGGCGGCGGAAAGTCAACCCGGAATCGTCGCTGCGCCGCATCATGTGCGCTGCAGCATCGCGCTAACTGCCTGAGTTGACCGCGTAAATTTCTCACCGGTGAAGCAGATGTTCGGCGGTCGCTTCATCGGTGACGAGGCCCGAAATCAGCTTGCCGGCAAGCGCGCCGCGAATGGCGGCGCGGCGCGACACGCCCATCGCGACGCCGATCATCAAGCGGTTGGTCGCCGGCTTGAGCGGCGCGCTGGCGACTTTGGAATTGTGCTCGTTGTCGAGCACGCGGCCGCGCGAATCGAAAGTCCAGCCGGTGATTTCGCCGACTGCGCCCTCGCCGCGCAGCTTCTCGGCGTCTTCGCGCGAAATGACGCCGTCGAGCACGATCGCCGCGCTCTCCTGGATCGCGCCGACGCCGACGAAGCTGATATCGGCGCGCTCGGCGAGCGCGAGCACGCTTTTCACCGAGGCGAGGCCGGTGAGCAATTCGCGCTCCTCGATCGAACGCGCGATCACCGGCAGCGGCATCGGATAGTGCGGCGCGCGCACCGTGTCCGAGACGCGAATGACGACGTCGTAGAACGAGGCCGAGCCGTCGACCTTGGTCGTGCCGACCAGCGCGACCAATTTATGTTGCGGACACTCCATGCGCGGCAATTGATCGGCGACCGCGCGCATCGTGCGGCCCGTGCCGATGCCGATGATCGCCGGCTCGTCGCGTCGCAGCCAGCGCTCGAACTCCGCCGCCGCGACTTGCGCGATGCCGAGCGTGGTCGAGGCGGAGGCGGGGTCCGACGGCGAGATTTCGCAGAAACGCAGGTCGTACCGGGTCTTCAGCGCCGCGGCGAGCTCCATGCAGCGCGCGATCGGATGGTCGAGCCGTACCTTGATGAGACGCTCGCTGATCGCCAGCGACACCAGACGTTGCGCCGATTGGCGCGAGATGCCGAGCTTGCGGGCGATCTCGTCTTGCGTGTTGCCGGCGACGTAATAGAGCCAGCCGGCCCGCGCCGCGTCGTCGAGCCGCGCTTCGTCGCCTTCCAGCCGCTTCGCCATGCCCAGCCGCTCCTAGCTTGGCTCTGCCGGGAGGAGCGCAGCGCGCCGCCTTCGAATGATGTCCGGCAATTCCGTCATGTCGGCAAAGATCAGCGCCGCGCCGGCCGCGCTCAGGCGCTCGCCCTGAGCCGGCCCGGAAATGTGGCTGCCGCCGGTAAAGCCGAAGACCTGCATGCCTGCTGCGGTCGCCGCCTGTACGCCGGGAACGCTGTCTTCGATCACGAGGCAGGCCGCCGGGGCGGCGCCCATCTCCCGCGCCGCGTAAAGGAATAGATCAGGGTTCGGCTTGCCGCGCTCGACCGCGCTCGCCGAGAAAATATTCGGCTCGAACAGGCGGGCGTAGCCGACCGCGGCGAGCGAGCGGCGGATGCGCTCCGGCGCGCTCGACGAGGCGACGCAGACCCGCGCGCCGAGGCCGGCCAGCGCCTGGCGAATGCCGGCGACGCCTTGCAGTTCGTTCTCGAAGCCGGCGAGAATACGGCGGGTCAAGTCGGTCGGAAAGCTGGCGGGCAGGGCGCCGCCAAGGTCCTTCTCGGCGCTGCGGGCGATCGCCTCGACGCTGAGGCCCAGGAAGCGGTCGAACACCTCTTCGTCGCTCAAATAGAGGCCGGCTTCGCCCAAAGCTTGGCGCGTCTCGGCGAGCGCGATCACTTCGCTGTCGACCAGCACGCCGTCGCAATCGAAAATGACGACTTCAGGCCAGGCCATGGCGCCTGCTTCGCGTTTCCTCGCCGGAAGGCGGCGCTTGCCGCGCGCCTTGCGCCTTCGCGCGAGCGCTAAGGCTAACACGCGCTCCGCGCGATGCGCAAGCAAATGCCCATTTCGCGAATAATTGCTCAAGGGCGGGCGAGGGCGCAGGCGGCGCGGCGGCGGAACTCATTCGTGCATCGCCGCCCTGATCCTGCGCTCGGTCTCCTGGATCAGGAGGAACGCCCGCCGTTTTCTGGCGTGAAAAGCCGCGATCTCGCCCGTTTGCGGCGCAGTCTCCTCGGCCAGGCGGGACATTGCCGACATGGCGGAGGCGACGGTGTGACGGCCGGCGGCGACCGCGGCGAGCATCGCCGCGCCGAGCAGGACCGGCTCGCTCGTCTCCGGCGCGCCGACCCTCTTCTGCGTCGCGTCGGCGATCAATTGCCGCACCAGCTTGCTGCGCGCCGCGCCGCCGCTGACGACGAGCATGTCGAAACCATAGCCGCCGGCCTCCAGCGTCTCGATGATCTGGCCGACGCCATGGGCGAGGCCGACCAGAGCGGCGACGTAAAGCTCGAGCAGGCTTTGGCGGTCGGCGCGAAGGTCGAGGCCGATCACCGCGCCGCGCGCCGCCGGGTCGGCGAAAGGCGAGCGGTTGCCGATGAAGTCGGGCAAGACGTGCAGATCCTTGGCGAGCAGAGCCGCGCGCGACAAGCTCCCGGCGCGCGCCAGGATTTCGTTCTCCATGTCCTCGAAAGCCTTGTCGCCGCCGCGCTGCTTGATCTCGGCGAAAGCAGGATGAGCGCCCATCAAATGATCGATCGCCGCGCCGAACGCCGATTGGCCGCCTTCGGCCAGCCATTGGCCTGGCGTCAGCGCGGAAAAGTACGGACCCCAGACGCCGCCGACGAAGCGCGCCTCGTCGGCGACGGCCATGCAGCAGGCCGAGGTGCCAAGGATGAGCGCCAGCCTTCGGCGCGGATCGGCCTTTTCGCCGCCGCGGCTCGCGCCGAGCGTGCCCAGAGCGCCGGCGTGAGCGTCGATCAGGCCGGCGCCGACCGGAAGGCCGGGCGCGAGCCCCATCGCCTCGGCCGCTTCTTCGGTCAAGCCGGCGGCGAGCGGCGCGCCCGGCTCGACGACCTCGGCGCCGATCCGGGCGAAGCTGTTCCCGCACAGGCCCGAAAGGCCGACGCTATCGAAGAATTCGCGCGGCCAGCGCTTCTCATGGGCGAGATAGGTCCATTTGCAAGTGACGGTGCAGACGGAGCGCGCGGTCGCGCCCGAGGCGCGCCAGGTGAGGAAATCGGTCAGATCGAAGAAATGGCCGGCTCGGCTAAACGTGTCCGGCATGTTCCGCGCCAGCCAGAGAAGTTTCGGCGGCTCCATTTCCGGCGAGATTTTGCCGCCGACATAGCGCAGCGCGTCATAGCCGCCTCGATTGATGAAATCGGCCTCGCCGACGGCGCGGTGATCCATCCAGACGATCACGTCGCGCTTCGGATCGCCGCTCGGCCCGACCGGAAGGGACGCGCCATTGGCGTCGAGCACGACGAGCGAGCAGGTGGCGTCGAAGCTGACGCCCTTCACGTCCATCGCGGCAAGGCCGGCGGCAGCCACAGCCTCGCGCACCGCGCCGGTCGCCGCGCGCCAAATGTCCTCGGACGAATGCTCGACGATCTCACCGGCCTCGCGCCAGATGGCGATCGGCTTCTTGGCGCTGGCGAGCAGCCGGCCGGCCGCGTCGAAAACGCCCGCCCGCGCGCTGCCCGTGCCGACATCGACGCCGATAAAGGCCTCGCCCATGCGCTCCTCGCCCTTTGCTGGCCGCACATTCCCCGATGCGAACGGGCTTGGCAAGGAACCAACGCGACCGTCGCAAACCGGGCGGAGCCAAGGAATGTTATCGCCGTCTACGGGTACGGATTACGGCATCGAGAGGACATCAATGGCTTACGTGACCTCCGCCGGCGAGACGGGCAAGAAGGCCAGGGTCGCGATGAAGCTCGGCGGCCTTGAACTGACGGCCGCGCCCCCCGCGCGACCCGTCGCCTGACCCTCCTCGTTCCGAAAAAAGATCGCCGGCATGCCGTCCGCACGACGCGCCATTTGCATCGTCCGAGGCGTTCTCGCCGACCCCTCGCGACCGATATCCGCGGCCGCCGCCGCGCGCCAAATTTTTCCAAATTCTTGTTTCCGCATTTTGGGCGATTTCAATGGTTTACGCTGCCGAAAATTTGGAAAAAGAATCGCTCTTTGGCGCGGCAGGATGGTCGGCGCGGGCGCGAAAGACGGAAAGGGACGGGCATGGCGGCGGCTCCGACGCGGAACGGGTGGGAGCGTAATACGGATTCTGATTTTCGGAAAGACAAAGTTTTCGGAAAGGCGATTATCTTTGCGAAATCACCGAGATCGCGCTTGCGACGCCATTGCCGCGAGGAGGCAAGCTCGGAGCGCATCTTCCGGCGTCGAGCCGTGGCGAGGATGACCCCTCCGCGTGGCGATGGCTTTGCTGCCCGCCGTGAACTTTGGCGATGAAAACGGCCGCTTCGGCACCGGTTTTCATCGCTAATGTTCATAGTGGCGGGTTGACGGCGATCGGCCGGGGTGGCCACGCGGCGCTTGTCCATATGGCGTCGTCATTGATCGCTTCGCCCGCCGGTCCGTTCAATCTTGCGACGGGTTCGCCGCGGGGAATTCGATAGGCCGCTTTAAATGTGCCTGGCGAATCCGATAAACAAGTTCTAGCGACGGGGGTTCGCCGAATAATGGACAATACTGCAAGGAAGGCGAAGAAAGGGGCGTCTGGCGACGGACCAACGACCGCGCCGAAACGCGCCGCTCGCGCGGAACTCGTTTGGGAGGGGAAGTACGACGCCGCGGGCCGGCGCGTCGCGCCGCTCCGCGTGGCGCTGCCGTTTCAGACCGTCGAGACCGTCAACGAGTCGGCGCAAGACCGCCAACGCAGCCTGTTCTCGCCGGGCTTTCGCGAGGAGGAATGGCGCAACCGGCTGATCTGGGGCGACAAAAAATATGTCTTGCCGTCGCTGCTGTCCGAGTTCGCGGGCAAGGTGAACCTGATCTATATCGATCCGCCGTTCGATACGGGCGCGGATTTTTCGTTTACGGCGACGGTGCCGGAGGAGCCTGAGGCGGACGCGGACGAACCGTTCACCTTCACCAAGGAACCCAGCGTTATTGAGCACAAGGCGTATCGGGATACTTGGGGCCGGGGACTAAATTCCTACCTGCAATGGTTCTATGAGACAGCAAGCCTACTGCACGAACTCCTGCACGAAAATGGGAGCGTCTCCGTACATTTGGATTATCATGTCAGTCACTATGCTAAGGCAATTTTAGATGAGGTGTTTGGAAGTGAAAATTTCCGAAATGAGATAGTCTGGAAGAGACAAACAGCTCATAGCGACCCAAAGCGGTATGGCCCCATTCACGAAGTGATCTTCTACTATGGCAAATCGCCAGACGTAACATTCAATATCCAATACGCTGCGTACGATGAAAGTTATGTAGATTCCCACTACTCGCTTCGTGATCAAGATGGTAGAAGGTATCAGCTGGGTGACCTGACAGCTCGTGGACCTCGGCCAGGCCTTCAGTACACCTTTAGGGGCGTAAATCCGCCTCCAGGCCGTGTGTGGACCATGTTACCAGACAAGATGGAGGAGCTTTATAAAGCGGGTCGTATTGTCTTTACGTCGGGCCGAGGGTGATCTCGTTTTAGATTGCTTTTGCGGAAGCGGCACGACGGCTGCTGTTGCCGAAAGGAATGGCCGGCGCTGGATCACCTGCGATCTGGGGCGGTTTTCCATTCACACTGCTCGAAAGCGGCTTCTGTCTATACCCAGCGTTCGCCCATTTAACGTTCAAAACCTCGGCAAATATGAACGGCAAATGTGGGCGGGAGCGGAGTTTGGCTCCGCCGGCGATACTGAAGTCGCAATCCGGCAACGCGCGTACGTCGAATTTATCCTCAAGCTTGCTAGGGCGGCTCCATTGCACGGCTACAGTTATCTACACGGCGTGAGAGCTGGTCGCATGGTTCACGTCGGCGCGGTCGATGCACCCGTGAGCGTCGGCGACGTGACGCAGATCGCCGCCGAGTTCAAGCGCGCCATCGGCACAGGCAAGGATGCGCCCAAGACCAACGGCGTCGACGTCCTCGGCTGGGATTTCGCTTTTGAGTTGAACGAAGTCGCCAAGCAGCAGGCCGCCGCGGCCAACATCCAGATGCGTTTCTTGCGCATTCCACGCGACGTCATGGACAAGCGCGCCGTCGAGCAGGGCGATATTCATTTCTTCGAATTGGCTGCGCTGTCAGTCGACGTCAAGACGAACAAGCGCGACGTCTTCCTCAAGCTCAAGGATTTCGTCATTCCGCCGGACGACGTGCCGGAGGAGGCGCGCAAGGCGGTGAAGCACTGGTCGCAATGGATCGATTATTGGGCGGTCGATTGGGACAATAAGGGCGACACGTTCCACAACGAGTGGCAGACCTATCGCACGCGCAAGGACAAGTCGCTCCAATTAGAGATCGCGCATACCTATCCGCATCCGGGCGAATATCGGATCGTGGTGAAGGTGATCGACATTCTCGGCAACGACACGACCAAGACCGTGAAGGTCGCGGTGAAATAGAAACGGGTAGGCTCCATGCCGCCATTGCGAGCGAAGCGAAGCAATCCCGGGCAAACGCACTGGCGTTTGCCCCGCGCACCCTGTCATTCCCGCGAAAGCGGGAATCCAGAACCGCCGTGTTCCATGACTGGCTCAGTCTGGATTCCCGCTTGCGCGGGAATGACAGGGATCAATTTCCGCTCGCTCCCCGGTACAGGAAAGGATTCGGAAACACCTTGTCATTTCCGCGCGCCCTGTCACCCCCGCGCACCCTGTCATTCCCGCGAAAGCGGGAATCCAGAACCGCAGTGTTCCAGGACTGGCCTCAGTCTGGATTCCCGCTTGCGCGCATAGGCGTTAAAAAGTTCTTGGACCATGGGTTGGTCCGTGATTCAAGGTGGGATGACTCACGAATCGCTTTTGAATGGCGACTGGGGCCGGATTGTTG
>JAJPHH010000207.1 GCA_021325385.1 Alphaproteobacteria bacterium | reverse complement strand
CGCCTGTGTCGCCACAAGCGGCCCAAGTCTAGGGAGGAAACGCCCAAGGAGGGCATATGCGGCAGGTCATGCCGCACCGCAACAATATCGAACTGCGCCGCACCAAATGCAAGCGTTATTTTTCCAGCCGGTGGAAAAACCTTTTTTCGCCACGGATCTAACACGCTAGGAGCGCCGATCGGCGGCGGCCCTCTTGCGACGAATTTGCCGACAGAACAGGAATTTATATGATTTATTTCAAACCGTCGCTCCGGCCTCGCCTGGCCGAATCGGTATGCGACATATGCAAATTCTGCAGGAGCGCGGCGCATGACCGCCATTGATTTTTCCGGCTTCGTCGATCGGCTCGCGCAAATCTCGGCGGAAGTGATTCTCCCGTTCTTTCGCAGCGCAATCGGCGCCGAGGACAAATCGCGCGGCGGCGCGTTCGACCCGGTGACCGAAGCCGACCGCGCCGCCGAAGTCGCGATGCGCCGGCTGATCGCGCAGACTTTTCCGGCTCATGGCGTCATCGGCGAAGAGTACGGCGTCGAGCGGGCCGAGGCCGATTATGTCTGGGTGCTCGATCCGATCGACGGCACCAAGGCTTTCATTTCCGGCCTGCCGACCTGGGGCACTTTGATCGGCCTGACGCATCGCGGCCGGCCGGTCTACGGGATGATGTCGCAGCCCTTCACCCGCGAGCGCTATTTCGGCGACGGTGTCAGCGCCGGCTGGCGCGGCCTCGGCTTGGCCCGCAACGAGAGCGCCGCCAGCCGCTCGCTGCGCGTCCGCCCATGCCCGTCGCTGGGCGAGGCGACGCTGATGACGACGTCGCCGCAAATGTTCGACGAGACCGAAGCGCCGGGCTTTCGCCGGGTCGAAGAGCGGACGCGCCTCGCCCGCTACGGCGCCGATTGCTACGGCTATTGCGCGCTCGCGGGCGGCTTCGTCGACCTCGTCATCGAGGCGGGCCTGAAGCCGCACGACATCGTCGCGCTCGTGCCGATCATCGAAGGCGCCGGCGGCATCGTCACGACCTGGGACGGCGGCGATCCGTCGCGCGGCGGACGCATCGTCGCCGCCGGCGACCGGCGCGTGCACGAGCAGGCGCTGGAGCTGCTGGCGGTGTAGCATAAAGTGTCGGATCGTCGTGGCGAGCGAAGCGAAGCAAAGCAAAGCAATCCCTATAGCGCGACGCTCTGTGAACGGATCGTGGTCTGGGTCGTCGCAATCGCCTGTACGTATATGGTTACGCTCTATCCTGCATGCCATCGCCGTGCTCGGCGTCAAGGCCAAGCCACTTCGCGGTCGCCTCGCCATCATACTTTCAGGACGTACTTTCGCCGCCTGAGCAATGGCGAGGCGAGCCTTCACGCCTCCGCGCGGCGATGGCTCTTTTGCTCCTGTGAATTTGGTGACGAAAGACGGCCGAAATGGCCGCTTTCGTCACCAAATTCACAGTAGCCAACAATGCCGCGCCGGACGATCGCTGTCACCCGAAAGGGCCGGAGCGAAGCGGAGGACCCATAGCGCCTCTCCGACATCGTACCTTTGCACCAGCGTTTGCGGCGCTGTGGCGGGTTGACGGCGATCGGCCGGCGTGGCGCCGCCAGCGTCGGGCGTTTGCATCTCGGGCCTCGCGCCGGAAAGCCCCCTCAAGAATCAAACGGCTCCTCCAGAAACAGCGGCGCGGCCGGCGCCTCGACTTCCGGCGGCGCGTCGCTGAACAGGCTCGCCGCCCAGGCCAGGGCGAATCCCGCCGCGGCGCCGGTCAGCGCCACGGACGGCGCTTGCCTGAGCGCAAAGCTCCAGCCGTTCGCCCAAATCAAGAAAGCGATGGTCGCGATCGTCGTCGCGAGGCTGGCCAAGGCGTGAATGGCGCGGCTGCGCGCCGAGGCCGCCAAAGCCAGCAGCGGTCCGAGAACGGCGAGGGACAAAGCGGCGGCGTCGACCAGCGCCTCGGCCGGCCGGACGGCGCGATGCAGGGCCAGGATCGCGCCGACCGCGATCGCCAGCAGCGCCAGCCCGCGCGAGCGGGCGAGGCGGGCGCTGGCCAGCACGTTCTCGTAGCCATAGGAGGATTCCGCGCTCGCCGCTCGCGAAGCGGTATGCGCGCCGGCGGCGGCGCAGATCAGCGCCGCGACGAGGAGCGCGCTGGCGCGCAGGCTTTGCCCGGCGACGCCGCCATCCGCGCGCCAGAGCGGCGCGCCGAGCGCGAAGGCGAGCGCGAAGAAAGCCGCCAGGATCGCGCCGGCGATCCCGGCGCGCCGCGCCCGCCGCGGCGTTTCGCTGGCCAAGGCGCCGATCGAGAGCGGCGGCAGGACGGCCGCGCCGAGCGCGATCGCGAGGTTGTCGAGGCCGCCGCCGGGGCCTGCGATTCGCCACTCGGCCGCGGCGCGTCCGACGCTCGCCGCCATTTCGCCGAGGCCGCCGAGAATCGGCGCGCCGGCGCTCGAATCGGCAGCGGCGCGCGCCAGGAGCGGCAGGGCGAGAACCAGCGCGATCATGCCGGCGGCGGCCGCCGCGACCCAGAGGAAACCGGCGAGCCCGCCCGGCGCGACGACCAAGGCGAGGATCACGCCGATCAGGGCGACCGCGCCGGCGCGCGACATGCCGAGGAGGTCGACCATCGCGTCAGCCGCGACCTCGCAGCCGGCCGCGGCGATGAGCACGCCGATGGCGAGAAAGCTCGAGGCCAGGATCAGCCGCAGCGGCCGGCTGTGGAAACGCGCCGTGACCGCCTCGCGCAGCGAGGAGGCGCCGGCGCTTCGCGCCAACGGCCCGACGATGGTCGCCGAGAGGACGAAGCCGAAACCCATCGCCGCCAAAGGCGGCGCGTCGCCGCCCGCCGCAGCGCAGGCGGCGAGGCCGGCCGCGACAGCAGCGAAGGCGGCCGCGCCATAGCGCGGCGCGGCGGCGTGGTCGGCGGCGTAAAAGGCGGCGATGCGGGTCGTGCGGGTCAGCGCGCCGATCAGCGCGATCGCGCCCAGCGCCAGGATCGGCGCGAGCGCCCGCACCAAGCCGTCCGGCGCGCCGATCCGCTCCAACAGGAAAGTCAGGCCGACGCCGATGAGATAGGCGGCCGAGGCGAAAGCCGCGCGGCCATCGATCCGCGTCTGCGACGCCGCCCTGCGCTCGTCCATGCCGCCACTGGCTCCTTCAAGGCGCATCGCGCTCGTCTCCGCCCAAAATCCCGCTCGAAAACCTCAATCATTTCAGGGCACGGCGTTTTTGGCCGCTCCAAATTTTTCCAAATTCTAATTTCCGCATTTCGGGCGATTTCAAAGGGTTAGTGTGCAAAAAATTTGGAAAAAAATTGCAACGTCGTTTTGCGGCCACGCCACGATCGGACCACCGCATGGGACGTCTTGGGCCAACTCGGCCCAGACGCGCCGCGGGCGAGGAGAGGGCTATCATGGCGAAGCTCCGGGAGGCGGGATCGCCAGAAGTATAGCGTATATTCCGATTTTCAGAAAGCAAAAAAAGTTCGCGGAGCGACGAGCTAAAGCGCTGGACTTCAGTGATCGTGTGATCCGCCGCCTCAGCATCGCCGGATCGGATCGCGGCGGCGGCGCCATGGGGCGGCGATCCGATGCAACTCTCGATATCGATAGCCTACCGAACCGGGCTTTACGCAGAGCAAAGACGCCGTCGGCGTCAACCCGCCCAAACCGGATCGAGCCGCGGCGAATTGCAGGCGAACATGGTCGGCCGGCCGATCGACGACCTGGCGCGGGTGCGCGATCGGCGAGGGTGAGGCGGGGGAGCATGGGAACCTCATTTGAATTGCTCCTTACGGGCAACGCCACTAAAAATATTGACGTATGAGCTTTTTAGGTTGACAAAGAGCGTTTTATATGCTAGAAAAGAATCATAATCCTGGAATTGTCGGGATCAATTTTGGAATAGGAGTTTATAAATGAATATACCGCTCAATAACAGGGCTATTGCCGGATTGCGTGGCCTTTACCAAGAGAACGAGGCCGCTAAGGCGCTTTTTGACAAATTTGCTGAACGCAAGAAGCACAGTCGGGAGACTCTCGCGACCCGCGCAGCCAGCCTCGCTCGCTGCGACTACCGCGACATGGTTGCCATCCTCAAGCAATTGGCCGCGCTCGGCGTCGGCAAGTTTAAGGCCGGGCGCCGCGGTTCCGTCTCCCGCATGGTCTGGTCGTACCATCTTCGAAGCATCGGTGCTGCTGCCCAGGGGTCAGAAAGCTATCTGCAAGACGTGCCGGCTGATGCGGAACTGAGCGAGGATGATGACTGGTCGGAGGCCCCCGAACTTCTTTTTGACGAGGAGGACGATTTCATCGAACATACTTTTCAATTGCGCCCGGACGTTCGCATCGCTGTCAGACTTCCGAAGGACATCACGTCGAAGGAGGCCGAGAGGCTCGCGGGATTTGTTCGTCAGCTTCCATTCGAGGATTGATACTTCAAGCGGCGCGGCGCGTCTTGCTCTGCCTCTCGCTTCGCGACGGAACTCACAGAAGCTCGGTGCACTCACCTATGCGTCCGCGGCGCCACGCCGGCCGATCGCCGTCAACCCGCCATAGCGTCCCTTACGCCGCGCATAGAGTACAAGCGCTGGAGAGGCGCTATGGCGGGTCCTCCGCTATCGCTTCGGCCCTTTCGGGTGACTGCGATCGGCCGGCGCGGCATATTGGCTATCAAGAAATTTTGCTGACGAAACCGGCCAGGTCGGCCGGTTCGGTCAGCAAAACTTCTTGATAGCAAGACGATACCGCAGTGCGCGGGTGGAACCCGAGGAGCGCATTGGGATTGACGCCGAGCACTGCGTTGGTGCGCAGGAGGCGCGAGAAACGCGTTGCGGCGCGGCCCAGTCCAGACATGCGGCGGCGGAGGGCGGAGTCGCCGCCTCGCCGCGATATCAACGCGCCGCCGGCGACCTTTCCGCCGGCTCCCAGTATCCTCGGCAGTGCTCGAGATAGGCGCGCTCATGATCGGCGAGGAGGTCGGCGACGCTTCGCCATAGCCAGGATGGAGCTTCGTCGCCGGCGTCGCGGCGGCGAAGTTCCGACCTCCATCGCTTCCGGGTCGCCGCGTCCATCTGGCGGGCATGCGCCGCGCCGACGATTCCGGCCAGGTACGAAGCGACGTCGATCGCCTCATCCTCCTCGAGCCGGCCGATCTCGATCTTCAGGTCTTCCGGCATCAGTTCGCGGGCGAAGATCGGCTTGCGCAGCAGCGTCGCCGCGCGCATCCGGTCGCCGAGATAGGGCGAAAGGTTGCGCGCGCCTTCGACGACGCGCTCGGCCTGATCGTTGGGCATATGAACCTCGCTCGCATGGGGCGCAGCCGCGTTGGCCGCCTCCTTGAGGTCGAGCAGGCAATAATGCTCGCCGTCGCCCTTGGCGCCGATCCGAAGCAGCACGGCGTAGCGCAAGCGGCCGAGCGAACTGCAGCCCTTCCGCCAATAGGCGGCGTCGAGCAGCTTGACATGGGCGCCGTCGTCGCGGCCGGAGGCGCTCCGCACGAGCTCGCAAATTTCCCGCCTCTCGACCAGCGCCTCGATCTCGCGCCGTTCTTCCGCCGAGAGCGGCCAGAATCTGCGCCCGAGCGGGATCGAGGGCGTTTCGTCGTCGATATTGGCTTCGGCGAGGCTTCGCCAATCGGCTTCCTTCGCTTTTTTGGTCAGGCGACGGAGTATTTTGGGCTTTGGCGACGGCGAGTCTTCGCCTTCGAGAACGCCCCGGTAGCTGATCAGAATGGCGTCGAGCAGCTTGGCGGTGACGACCCCCGACAGATTCGATCCGCGCGCGGTGGACGCGAGAGACAGGCCAAGCCGAATGAGGTCGTGACAGGGATTGCCGATGACCGTCTGATCGAAGTCGCGGATTTGAATCTTTATGTCCTTGTCGTCATTGGCGACCGGGCCGAGATTGCCGAGGTGGCAGTCTCCGCAAATCCAAATCGGAGGGCCCTCGGGCAGCGATCCGCGTTTGACTCCGGCGAGCCAGTTATAGAACCTTGCCGTCGTCCCGCGGACATAGGCGGCCGACGACTTCGCCATTTTCTTGTCTCGGGCCTTGGCGAGCGCTTCCGCTCTCGCTTCCGGCGGTACGAACTCTTCTTTCATCGACGCGGCAATTCTTTCATCTCACGGCCCAGATGCTCTTTAAGCGGCTAAGCCGCCTTTCGTTCCCTTTCGGGCTGGAGGAAATTGCGCGATTGGGGCATTCAGCCGGTCGGCTGCGCGCAGCGGCGAAGCCCAGGCTCGCGATCCGCTGCGCGCCAAGCCGCGGCGCGTATATCTCGCTTATGCCATCCTTCATCAAATTAGCGGCGTATTAAATTCATCGACGCCCACCGTGCGCGGGACGTCCCGAGTCCGAGTATCGTTTTGCAAGAGCACCGCGCCGGTGGCTCCCGCCGCGATGGTGATCTGCTCCACCAGTTCCGGCCGGAGAGGTGGGTCGATCGCCTCGCCGAGGCGGCCGCCGATTTTCAGCAAGCGCTCCGCATTCGCGATGGTCTTCACCATGGAATGGCTCCCAAGCCGCCTGAAATCTAACGGGCGAGCGATTTACCTGCGAGCAGCCTGACCAACTCCGACTGCCGGCGAACCGCCGTCTTTGCGAATACCGCTTTCAAATACCCTCTGATGGTCTCCACAGAGATGCTCTGCTCGGCCGCAATCTGCCTAAGGGATTTTCCTTCCGAAATAGCTTTCGCCGTGCGAGCCTCAGAAGGAGACAAGTCAAACAGAATGGAAAGCGCCTGGCTCGGAAGGGCTGGGGATGACGATAATTTCGTCGCTACAACGAGCGCGGCCGCGCCCGTGAATAAATCCAGAGCCGAACGGCGAAGCGGTATAAGATGCAGCACTATCGGCGGAATATCGTCGGAAGCCGGAATCGGAATGGTCCCCGGAGAGTTTGCATCTTTCAGGGACATCCGTTCGATGCTCGATCTGAAAAACTCGTTTGCTCTGCGGTCCGCGATATAAAGCTGCTCCCTGGCGCCAATGACCAAACGCGGCGACAGGCGCTCGAACAACCGATTTGCCGCGATGACGCGCCCGGCGCCGCTGATCACCGCCGCGTGGGCGCCGACATGTTCGAGCGTGTTGACGGCAACCCGAGCTTTCTCGACCGCACATTTTACGGTCATCAATGCAGAACGAGCCAGATGAGGCCGGTAGCGATCAAGCAATTGGAGGGTCGACGCTTCGAACGCCGGAGAAGACGCCGATCGTAAGAAGTCGAAAATCAAGAGGTCGCCTGACGGCAAGGGGATTGTCGTTCCCGCGCTCCAGCCGAGCCCAAGAGGCCGCATGACTTCTTGATAGATAGGATCGACAGCGAGTTCATCGGGCGTGCAAAGGTCTAAGTCTGCCAAGAACCCATGGTGGTCGCGGGCGAGATGGCGGCCAGGCCTAGGGTTTTCGAAGTTCTGTTGAAATCGCCCTGCATGCGCCACCACCAATTTGTAGGTCTCGCTTGGGACGAAGCGAGCCCGCTTTGACGGATCAAGCATTATGAGGGCTGACCCCCAGCAACGCGCCTCGCTGCAAACCCGACCAAGCGCCTCGGGCCACCTTTCTGGAAGGATGGCCGATTCGTAGATGAGATCGATGGCGACATTGTCCATGCGCATCTCCCCGATGCGATGGCCGCCCCCCATTTGGGGGGTGAATCCATGAGCAAGTCAACGGTATGTTTGGACATGACGAAAGCCGTCTCAGGACGGCGAACTCGCCGCTGAAAAATACGTATTGAAATGTAAAAGCGGGTTATTCTGTGTTTCCGACAGATCGGAGTGAAAATAGATCAAATAGAGAGACGGGAGTACTGTTAAAGTTTGTGCAGTAATAGAAAGGATCGCAAAGGGAGGAGATACCATGATAGGACGCTTATACCGTCACTTGTACATCCTCTCGGCCATCGCCTTAGCCCTTGCCGCGCCGAGCGCGAAGGCTCAGGAAGCTGGGCATGACGTCTGCCAGGACGTCGGCGCCTCTGCGCCCGAACCGCTTGGAGATCGCGAGGGACACGCAATTACAACAGGACTGTTCAGTTGCAGGGTCACCGAGGGGCTATTGGCCGGCGCTGTTGAGACTGGCAATGGCATATGGGAATGGGATGGGACAAAAGCCACCCAGCTTTCTGGCAATGGCGTGGCGCGAAGGCCTGGAGCCATTCTTTCCTTTCAAGCGCTGGATGGGAAACTCGAGCTTACAATGTCCGAGGGCGAACCTACGGGGTGGACGGCTTCGGGACACACCGCAGTAAATTTAGCGGCCGGCGGCGCTGCGTCGATGATGGGGAAGACCGCCACTTGGACAGCGAAGAGTACTGGACCCTTCCAATTCGAGATCAACTATACCTTTAAATGAGGTAACGGCGCCAAAGCAAGGCCGGCCCATGCCAGGAAGGTGGGATGCGCGGAGATCACGAGCCGTTCGCGCAGCCCTGTTTGTGGGCGGCAGTCTCGTTCGCCCAAAATTTGAATGCGATCAGAACGCGAACATAGAGGAGGACGCCCCAATGAAAGGAAGCAAGCATCTTGTATCGATCGCCGCGCTCGGCGTTGGCTTCATAAGCTTCGCCAGTTCGGGCGTCGCTTCAATCATAAATAGCGACGCGGGGCTGGCCGGAAAGAGGTTCTGTTGGTCAGAAGGCGCTGATCAAGAGCATTATGGCGCTGACCATACTTACGTTCACTACTCCCGCCCGACGTCGGGGCAGTGGGACAAGCAACAATCTGAAAAGGGCACTTGGTCCATCAGTAAGGACGGGACCGTAACCCTCAAGCTCGACACTGGCACACAGTCTAGGCGTTACGACCTGAGCGGAAGCCAAGTCAAAGAGCTCACCGGCTCTCTTCCGAACTTTGGCGGGGCGCCTGGAAAGCGTTGCTGAGGTCCGCGTAAGTGGGTCGGCCTAGGAAGGGCGCGAGAACTTCGACGCGGCGCGCGCCCTGAGGCGCGGAGAGGGCGTTCCGCGCCCCGTGGCGGTCTCGTTTCGACTAAACTCCGGACACGAGCATATGGGCAGAACGCAAATGAAGGGGAGCAAGTATTTTTCGTTGTACGTTGCTGGACTTTCGGCAATCGCCATCGCATCCGCTACTTCGGCCTCTGCTGAAATTATAAAGACCGACGCCGGTCTCGCCGGCAAGAAGTTTTGTTGGTCAGGAGGGTTTGATCAGGAAAACTACGGTCGCGACCATACCTATGTTTTTACCACCAATCGAATTAATTATCAGACAACAACAAAGGGTACATGGGCTATCAGCAAGAATGGAACCGTAACACTGAAATTTGAGGGCGGGGCAGCCCAGCTCAGGCGATATGAAATTGAAGCTGATGGAGAGCACGTCAAAGACCTTACGAACACGATTGTCAGCTATCAAGGTCAACCTGGAAAGCGTTGCTGAGGTTGTCGGCGCGCGCCGTAAGGAGCTCGGCGTCGCCTGTTTTCTGGCGCGGTCTCGTTTGCGACGCCCGGATCGTTTGGTCCGGGGAATACGGCGACAGTGCGCTCATCAGGGCGCGCGCTTCACCGCCACATGGCGCGCATCTTTTCGGCGAGATCGACGCGCGGGCCTTCGGCGCGAGCCGAAATCGGCTCGCTTTTCGGCGGCGGCCACGAGAGGTGGTCGAAATAGCCCAGCAGCTTCGGCGGGATGAACCGGGTTCGGCTGGCGTAGACATGCTTGTCGCCGTTGCGCGGCTGGTTATGAACATAGAAGCGCTGCGGCAGGATCAGCGTCAGCTCGTCGCGGGCGCGGGTCATCGCGACATAGAGCAGCCTTCGCTCCTCTTCGATCTCGTCGCGCGAGCCGGTCGCGAGTTCCGAAGGAATGCAGCCGTCGACCGCATTGAGGATGAAGACCGAGCGCCATTCCTGGCCCTTGGCCGAGTGGATCGTCGACAGGATCAGATAATCCTCGTCGCGATGCGGCGGGCCGGCTTCGTCGCTGGTCGCGTCGGGCGGATCGAGCGTCAGCTCGGAAAGGAAGCGCTCGCGCGACGGGTACGAAGCGCCGATCCGCTCGAGCGCGTCGAGATCGGCGAGGCGTGCGGAGAAATCGTCGAAGCGGCGCTCGACATGCGGCCGGAGCCAGTCGACGACCCGGTTGAGATCGGCCGGCCATTCGCTCGCCGCGGCGAGGTCGCGCAGGATTTCGGCGAAGGGCCGGAAGTCCGCCGCGGCGCGGGCCGGCGCCGGCCATTCGGCCAGCGAGGCGACGCCGCCTTGCGCCGCCGCGACGATGCGCTCGGCGCTGGCCGGGCCGATTCCGGGCAAGGTCAAGGCGACGCGGAAGCCGGCGATGCGGTCGCGCGGATTTTGCGCGAAGCGCAGCATCGCGAGCGCGTCCTTGACATGGGCCGCGTCGAGAAATTTCAAGCCGCCATATTTGACGAACGGAATGTTGCGGCGGGTGAGCTCCAGCTCCAAGGCGGCGCTGTGATGCGAGGTGCGAAAGAGTACGGCCTGCGATTTCAGGCTGGCGCCGGCTTCGCGCGCCGCAAGAACGCGCATCGCCACAAAGCGCGCCTGGTCGATCTCTTCGCCGACCGTCGCCAGCACGGGACGCGCGCCGCCGCCGCGATCCGTCCACAATTCCTTGGCGAAGCGCTGCGGCGAAAGGGCGATCACGGCGTTGGACGCGTCGAGGATCGCCTTGGTCGAGCGATAGTTCTGCTCCAAAGCGACGATCCGCGCCGGCGGATCGAATTCGTTCGAAAAGTCGAGGATGTTGCGTATCGTGGCGGCGCGGAACGAATAGATCGCCTGGGCGTCGTCGCCGACCACGGTGAGGCCGCGGCCTTTCGGCCGGAGCGCCAGCACGATCTCGTGCTGCAGGCGATTGGTGTCCTGGTATTCGTCGACGAGGAGATGATCGAACCGGCCGGCGATTTCGGCGGCGATCGGCTCGATCCGCATCATCTGGGCGAAATAGAGCAGGAGATCGTCGTAATCGAGCACGCTCTGGCGCTGCTTGGCCTCGACGTACCCCGCAAACAGGCTGCGCAAGGCCTTCTCGTGGGCCGCGCACCAGGGAAAATGCCGGCCGAGAATTTCGGCGAGCTCGGCCTTGGCGTTGACCGCGCGCGAATAGATCGCCAGGCACGTCCCCTTGGTCGGAAAGCGCTCCTTGCTCTCCGACAGGCCGAGCTCGTGGCGGACGAGATTGATGAGATCGGCCGAATCCTCGCGGTCATGGATGGTGAAGCCGGGCTCGAGGCCGACGCGCTCGGCATAGTCGCGCAGAAGCCGCGCGCCGATCGAGTGGAACGTGCCGCTATAGGCCGGGATCGCCGCCTCGGCCGCGCCGTCTGAGAGCTTCTTGGCCAGGAGGCGGCGGACGCGGGCGTTGAGCTCGGCCGCGGCGCGGCGCGAGAACGTCGCCAGCATGATGCGGGTCGGATCGGCGCCCGCCAGGATCAGCCGGGCGACGCGATGGGCGAGCATGTTGGTCTTGCCGGCGCCCGCGCCGGCGACGACGAGGAGCGGGGCGGGTCCGGACGGCTCGCCGAGCCCGTGCTCGACCGCGGCGCGCTGGGCGTCGTTAAGCTCGCCGAGGACCGGACGTTCGCGAATCGCTGTGGCCGCCATAGGTCACAGGAATCATGTTTCGCGCTTTGTTCCAAGCCGGCGCGCCGCGCTCGGGCGCTTTCGCCAGCGCGCCGGAAGATCGAATGGTTAACGCGGCGCCAACGCCTGACGCCCGTCGTCGGGACCAGCCGTTTTTTCGCGGCGGCGGTTCACGCGTTCGTGAGTTTGAAAGAATTTGAGGCGATCCTTTCAGCTTCGATCAAGCATAGCCGCGCGGCCGATCGTCAATCGCCCGTCCGCGCGGGTCCAGCTCGCGTCTCGTGGAGCCGCCGCCATGAACCTGCCGGCCAGCGCCAAACCGGCGGCCGCCAAGGGGGGCTTCAGGTCCCTGCTCGGCAAAGTCGCGCCGCAACCGAGCCTCGTCGCGCGCCTGACGCTGATGGTCGCGCTGACGATGGCCGCGGCCGTCGGCGCCGCGATTTTCGTTTCGGTCAAGACGACCGAGGCCGAGATGTACCGGCGCGCTCAGGCCGATCTTTCGATCAACATCAAGCTGCTCGATTCGATCCTCGCCGGCTATGGCGCGCCGTCGCGAAAAGGCGACGAGCTCTATTTTGGCGCGATCAAGATCAACGGCAATTTCGAGGCGGTCGACCGGGTCAAGCAGGTCGCCGGAGGAACCGCAACGATTTTCGTCGACGATGTCAGGGTCGCCACCAATGTCGCCAAGCCGGACGGATCGCGCGCGGTCGGCACGAGGCTCGCCGCCGGTCCGGCGCGCGACGCGGTGTTCGGCGCGCATCAGACCTATCGCGGCGAAGCCGACATTCTCGGCGAACGATATTTGACCGTATACGAGCCGATCCTTCAGGGCGACGCGGTTGTCGGCGTCGCCTATGTCGGCGTGAAGAAGGCGGACTTTTTCGGCGTCCTGCAAAATCTGGTGACGACCAATCTCGCCTGGGGCGCCGCGCTCATCGCTCTCGCCAGTCTTGCGGCCTATCTCCTGATCAGGCGGATCTTTGCGCCGTTCAGCGCAATCCGACGCGAGCTGATCGCGATGGCGAGCGCGACGACGCAACAGGAGCTGGACGCGCGCATCCTCGCGGCTTTGGACGAGCGGCTCGACGATTTGCGACAGCGGCTCTATCGCTGCGGCGAGCCGCGCCTTTCCGGCGAAATGCTGTTTTTCGGCGAAAAGCCGGTCAACGACGATCTCGGCCTGGTCGACGCCGTCGGCCGCGACGGCGCGCTGGCGACGGTGTTCATGCGCGATCGGCGGGTGGCGACGAATGTCTGCAACGCCGCTGGCGCGCGCATCGTCGGCACGACGCTCGCCGCCGGCCCGGTCTATGACCGGGTGCTGAAAGAGGGCAGGACGTACCGCGGCGTCGCCGATATTTTCGGCGTCCCGCATTTCTCGATCTATGAGCCGATCCTTTCGAACGGCGCCGTGATCGGCGTTCTGTTCGTCGGCAAGCCGCGGCTCGGCGCGGCGGAGGGCGCGAAGGAGCGCGCGGCCTCGGGCGAGATCGGCGAGATGCGGGCCGCAATGGCCAAGCTCGCCGGCGCCGCCAAGGCGCGCGACGCCGCCGAGCAGGAGGCGGCCGAGCGCCGGCAAGAGGCGCGCGACGCCGAGCGCCGGATCGCGGACGAACGCGCCGGCGCCGGAAAAGCGCAGGCGCGCGCGGTCATGACGCTGGCCGAAGGTCTGGCGCGGCTGTCGGACGGCGATCTCACGGTGCGGCTCGGCGACGGCTTCGCCGAGTCCTATCGCCGGGTGCGTGACGATTTCAACGCCGCGGTCGAGAAGCTGCGCGAGACGATCGGCGCGATCGTCGCCGCGACCCGCGACGTCGCCGGCGCCTCGGGCGAAATCGCCGGCGGCGCCGCCAACCTGTCGCGCCGCGCCGAAGAGCAGGCCGCGAGCCTGGAGCAGACTTCGGCGGCGATGGCGGACATCGCCGACGCCGCGAAGAAGAACGCGGCCAGCGCTCAGAACGCCAACCGGGCGGCGAGCGACGCTTGCGCGGTGGCGGAGCGCAGCGGCCAAGCCGTGGCGGAGACGATCGACGCGATGGCCCGGATCAAGACGTCTTCCTCGAAGATGATCGAGATCATCGCCGCCATCGACGAGATCGCGCGCCAGACCAATCTGCTCGCCCTCAACGCCGCGGTCGAGGCGGCGCGAGCCGGCGAAGCGGGCCGCGGCTTCGCGGTGGTTTCCGCCGAGGTGCGCCAGCTGGCGCAGCGCTCGGCCCAGGCGGCCGCGGACATCAAGAACCTGATCGCCGCCAGCAATGACGAGATTGACGAAGGCGTGGCGCGCGCCAATGAGGCCGGCGCGGCCTTGGGCGAGATCGTCGCCTCGATCAAGGAGGCGGCGGCGATCGTCGCCGAGATCGCGACGGCCAGCGCCGATCAGTCCGCCGGCATCGAGCAGATCACCAAGGCGCTCGACCAGATGGACAAGATCACCCAGCAGAACGCCGCTCTGGTCGAGCAGAGCGCTGCGACCGCCAAAATGCTGGAGCGCGAAGCGACCGCGATGAGCGGCCGGGCGGGCGCGTTCCGGATCGAAGCCGGGCCGGCCGGCGTCCGAGCGGCTGAAGTCGCGATTGCGTGAGCGGCAGGAATACGCCCGCTCCCCGAGAGGCAGGCGGCGGCTTCGGCCGTGCCGGGGAGCGCCCCGGAGGCTGGGCCGAAAAACCGTTCTTTTGGCGCCCTCTGCCGGGCAGGATGTTTCTGGCAACCCGAAGTTCGCTCTTCACCAGGGATCGTTTTGCGAATTTCGAAACAGATTTCGCAGTCGTTCATGAACAATTCAGGCGGAGCGGCGTAGAGATAATAGCGAAAGAAAAACAGAGAGAAGGCGCTCACGAGGCGCTCGGCGCGTTCTACCCCAAGGGAGAAGGCGCATCATCTCGCAATGTGAGGGGCGACCCGCGGCGCGACGCGCCGCAAAAAGGAGGTCGTCATGAGTTACGCAACTTTTAGAGTTCCGGCCATCGCGCTGTGCGCGACGGCTTTGGCTGCGCTGGCGCCGCTGTCGCCGGCCAGCGCTGCAAGCGCGGACACCCGCCCGCAAGGGGCGGCCGGAATGTCCGCTCAGGGCGGCGCCGGAATGGCGGCGCATGGCGCGATGACCCGCCCGAGCGGCGGCGCGGAGATGCATGGCGCGATGAGCCGCCAGAGCGAAGGCGGAGCGATGCGCGGCGCCGGGACTTTCCGCGGCGGCCGTCAATTCGCTTCGACGAGGGCGGGATCCTTCGAGCGCTCCCGGATGGGCGACCGCGATCGCGACTTCAGGCGCTTCGGCCATGAAGGACGGTTCTATGGCCATGGGGGCCGGTTCTACCGTCATGGCTACGGCGTCGCGGGCGTCGGCGTCTATCCGTACTATAGCGGCGGCTACTACGCCTATGGCTATGGCTATCGCCGCCATAGCTGCTGGTGGTACCGACACTATGATCCGGCCGACATGCCGGCTTGGTGCGGGACCTATGGCTACTCCTACACGTACGAGCCCGGCTACGCCTATGGCTACGACTATAGCGCGCCGGCCGTCGGCTTCGAGTTCGGGACCTATGGTTACCGGCATCATCGGCACGAGGGCCGTTTCGTTTACGGCGGTTCAGAGCGTCGAGTCGAGGAGGGCCGCGCGGCGAGCGTCGGCGGCTTCCAAGGCGGCGCGCAGTTCCACGGAGCCGAGCATAATTTCGGCGGCGCGCATATGGGCGGCGGCGGCCAAGTCGGCGGCGCGGCCCATATTAGCGGCGGCAGCGGCGGGCACGTCGGCGGCGCGGTCGGCGGCGGCGGCCATATGATCCAGCACTGAAAAAGGTCGGCCGACCTTGGCGCGGAACCCGCGCCAAGCAGCTAGAAACGTCGCCCCGGAGCCGCTCGGCCCGGGGCGATTTTTTTACGAGGCGCGCCCGCGTTACCCCCGCCGCGCTCTGACGTCCGGCAGGAAATAGGTCAGCAGACCGATCGCCGGCAGGAAGGCGCAGACCTGATAGACGAAGCCGATGCTGGTCAAGTCGGCGAGCGCGCCGAGCGCCGCCGCGCCGATGCCGCCGAGGCCGAAAGAGAGGCCGAAGAACAGCCCGGCCACGGCGCCGACATTGCCCGGCATCAATTCCTGCGCGTAGACGACGATCGCCGAGAAGGCCGAGGACAGAATAAGTCCGATCATGACGCTGTCGATTGCGGTCCAGAACAGATTGAGGTGCGGCAGCAGCAGGGTGAAGGGCAATACGCCGATAATCGAGCCGGAGATCACGAATTTGCGGCCGAACCGGTCGCCGACCGGCCCGCCGATAAAGGTGCCTGCGGCCGCGGCGGCGAGAAAGACGAAGAGATAAAGCTGCGAATCCTGCACCGAGACGTCGAACGTGCTGATCAGGTAGAACGTGTAGTAGCTCGACAGGCTGGCGAGATAGAACGTTTTCGAGAACATGATCGTCACCAGGATGACGATCGAACGGACGACGATCTTGCGCGGCGCGGGCGAAGCTTTGGCCGAAAGCGGGTGCTTGGCGGCCGGCCGGCGCCGAGCGTACCAATGGCTGACGCGGGTCAGGATCGCCACCGCGGCGAGGGCCAAGGCCGTGAACCACAGGACCGAGCGCTGGCCATGCGGCACGACGATGAAGGCCGCCATCAGCGGCCCCAGCGACTGGCCGAAATTGCCGCCGACCTGAAACAGCGACTGGGCGAAGCCGTGGCGCCCGCCCGAGGCGGCGCGGGCGACGCGCGAGGCTTCCGGGTGAAAGATCGCCGAGCCGATTCCGATCAGGCCGACCGCGGCGAGCAGCATCGGATAGGTCTGGCCATAGGCCAGAAGGCCGAGGCCGCAAAAGGTGAAGGCCATGGCCGCCGGCAAGGAATAGGGCTGCGGCCGGCGATCGGTGAAGAGGCCGATCGCCGGCTGGAGCAGCGAGGCCGTGACTTGGAAAGTGAAGGTGATCAGACCGGTCTGGAAGAAGGTCAAGCCGAATTGGTCGCGGAACACCGGATAGAGCGCCGGCGCCAGCGACTGCATCATGTCGTTGAGCATGTGCGAGACGCTGACCGCGAGGATGATCGCGACCGTCGTCGTCTCGGCCGCGCGCATTTGCGCCAGGGAGCCCTGCCGCGCGGTTTCGCTCGTATCTTGGACAGTGCTCATCGAGGCGCTCGCGCCGACCTTATGCGACGCTTCAGCAGCGCCCTGAATCAAAGCGCTTGAAATAGCCTTCGGAGCGCCATTTCTCCAATGCCGAAAGGGCATGACCCCCATGCGGAGGCGCGCCGGCTTTCGGCCGGCGCATCTTTCAAAAGAAAAACGAAGATCGACGGCCGGCTATTTCGGCGCCAGAACCATCGTCATTTGCCGCCCTTCCATCAGCGGCTCGGCCTCGACTTTGGCGAAGGGCAGGGTCTCGGCGCGGACCCGGTTGAGCAGCTTGAAGCCGAGATCCTGATGCGCCATTTCGCGGCCGCGGAAACGCAAAGTCACCTTGACCTTGTCGCCTTCCTCGAAAAACCGGCGCACCGCCTTCATCTTGACCTCGTAATCGTGGTCGTCGATGCCGGGACGCAATTTGATTTCCTTGATCTCGACGATCTTCTGGCGCTTGCGCGCCTCGGCGGCTTTCTTCTGTTCGAGGAAGCGGAATTTGCCGAAATCGAGAATTTTACACACCGGCGGATTGGCGTTGGGCACGATCTCGACCAGATCGAGCCCGGCTTCCTCCGCGAGTTGCAGAGCGTCTGCAATGGCCACGACGCCGCGATTGTGACCTTCGGCGTCGATCAATTGAACTTCCCGCGCCCGTATATCGCGGTTTGTCAGCGGTCCCCCTTTCTCTGGAGTCGCTACGGCCTTCATAGGACGACGAATGGCTTATCTCCTCTTGCTGTTAGCACGAATGTCGCTTGTTTGACGCTCTGAACGCGACAAGCCCCGCGGCGCGGGGCTGCGAGGGCTGTCAAGCACGATGATTCATGGATTGTATGGCGAAGTCAATCGCGCGCGGCGGCCCAGCCATCAAACGAAGCTCCTGGCCGGCGAACACGCCAGCCGACGCGCTCGCCTTCGGCGAGCGTCGCTCGTGACATGCGATCGGCGTCGGGGATTTGCAAGAGCGGCCGTTTGACTGTGGGCGCGCTTGGGGCGAACTTAGCCTCGGCGGCCGAAGGAGACGGCGACAGGGCGGGGGAGCGCGCCATGGCTCCGAAGCGCAACGCATATTCGCTTTTCGCAGCGGTCTCGTTCGTCCTGCTGGCTTGCGGCCGCGCCGCAGCCGGCGAGGGCGTCGATCCGAACGCCTCGTTCCATCCTACGCCCGCCCCGCCGCCGGCCGCGACCGCGCCGCAAGCTGAGACGCAACGGCGGCCGCCGCCCGCGCTCAAGCAAACGCCGCGGGCGCAGACCGTCCGCCAGCCCGCCGCCCCGGTCTCGCGCGCGCTCCCGCCCTCGCCGGGCGAGACGCGGTTTCGGCCTAACGAGGTCGTCGTCGAGTTCTCCGGCCGCGCGCCGGCTGCGGCCGTCGACGCGCTGCGCCGTCGCCACCGGCTCGATGAAATCGCGGCGTCGCGCATCCTTCTCCTCGGCGAGGACGTGCGGGTGTGGCGCGCGGCCGACGGGCGGTCGGCCGCGGCGATCTTGCGCGAGCTTTCCGGCGAACCGCTGATCGCCGCCGCGCAGCCGAATTATACCTACGCCCTGCAACAGGCCTCGGACGCCGCGCGCCCGGCCGTCGCCGGGCAATATGCGCTCGGCAAGCTGCGGGTGGACGCGGCGCGAAGCTTGGCGTCAGGCGACAAGGTCCTGGTCGCCATGGTCGATACGGCCGTCGACGAGACCCATCCGGACCTCAAAGACGCGATCGCCGCCAAGACCGACACGATCGGCGGCGCCTTGTGGAGCCTCGATCACGGCACGGCGATCGCCGGCGCGATCGCGGCGCGCGGCGCGATCGAGGGCGCCGCGCCCAAGGCGCGCCTGCTCGTGGCGCGCGCTTTCGAGGCTTCGCCGTCGGGGCCGCAGGGCACGACGATGTCGATCGCCAAGGGAGTCGATTGGGCGGTTGGCGAGGGCGCGAAAATCGTCAATATGAGCTTCGCCGGGCCGCCCGATCCCGAGCTTCGGCGCGTCGCCGCCGCGGCAGCGGCCAAAGGCGTCGTCCTGATCGCCGCCGCCGGCAATGCCGGGCCGAAATCGCCGCCGCTCTATCCTGCCGCCGATGCGGGCGTGCTCGCCGTCACGGCGACCGACGCCGACGATAAATTGTTCGAGAACGCCAACCGCGGAAAGTACATCGCCCTGTCGGCGCCCGGCGTCGACGTGCTGCTGCCGGCGCCGAATGGCGGCTATGATCTCGAGAGCGGAACCTCGGTCGCCGCCGCTTTGGTCTCCGGCGTCGCCGCGCTGGTGCTGGAGCGCAATCCCGGCCTGAGCGCCGAGGCGCTGAAGAAGACGCTGGTCTCGACGGCGCGGCCGCTCGCCGGCGCGGGCCACGAGGCGGAGTTCGGCGCCGGTTTGGTCGACGCGATGCAGGCGCTCGGCGCCGACAAGCCGGCGGCGAAAACGCAGTGAGGACATCTCCGCTCGAGGAGGCGTCGCCGCGTATCAATTGGGCCGGTCCTGGAGGGAGGAGCGGATGTTCACGCCAGCGCAACAGATCCTGCGAATGGGCTTCGGCTTCGCGCTCGCGCAGGCCCTGCGGGTCGTCGTCGAGCTGAAAATCGCCGACGCGTTGGCTGGCGCCGAGCGCACGGCGGAGGAATTGGCGAGCGCCGGCGGCGCGAATCCCGACGCGCTCTATCGGGTGATGCGGTTGCTCGCCAGCGAAGGGGTCTTCCGGGAGGTTTCGCCGCGGCTTTTCGCGCAGACCGAATTGAGCGCGGCCTTGCGGTCGGATTTGCCGGGCGGCCCAAGCGACTTTGTGCGCATGATCAATACCGAAGCCTATCGCTCTTTCGGCGACCTCCCGTATTCGATCAAAACCGGCCGGACGGCGTTCGAGCGCCTATTCGGCGCGCCCCGATTCGAGTGGCTCGACGCTCACCCGGAGCAGGCGGCGCTCTTTCAGCGCGCGATGGTGAGCGTGAGCCAAGGCGCCAACGAAGCCGTCGCGGCGGCCTATGATTTCTCGACGGCGCGGCGCGTGGTCGATGTCGGCGGAGGCCACGGTCAGTTGCTGTCGCTCATTCTCCGGAGGAATTCCCATCTTTCCGGAGTTCTGCTGGATAGGCCCGCAGGAATCGCCTCGGCCAAGGCCGGGCTGGGCGGCCCGCTGTCGCGGACGGAGTTCGTCGCCGGCGATTTCTTCGAGGCGGTCCCGCGCGGCGGCGACGTCTATATACTGAAACGGGTCATTCACGATTGGGACGACGGACGCGCGTCGCTGATCCTGCGCAACTGCCGGGAGGCGATGACGCCGGACGGCAGCGTGCTTGTCGCCGAGCGGATCATCGGCGAGGGCGACGACCAGGACCTCAACAAGTACCTGGACATCGTGATGCTTGCGGTGGTCGGCGGAAAAGAGCGCAGCAAGCCGGAATACGCCGATCTCTTCTTGCATTGCGGGCTGCGCCTCGATCGCGTCATCGACACGAGCGCCGACATCTCCGTCCTGGTGGCGCGCGCTGCATGACTGCGACGACGGCCGGCCGGCGTGGCGCCGCGGCGTTCACGTATAGGACAAACTGCTCTGTCGCCATAAGGAACAGAAGCGCGGCCCTTTCGACGGCGACGCGTTCTCCGCGCCTCACCGCTCCGCCGCCGGCAGCGCCGTGCGGACGATCGGCGCGGCGCGCCAGGCGGCGAGCGCCGCGTCGCGCTGCTCCTTGCTCATCGAGTTGTCGCCGATGCGGATGCGGTAAAGGCCGCTGCGCGGGCCGTCGACGATGACGGCGTTCTTTTGCTGCAGCAAGTCCGCGATCTGTCGCGCCGTCGCGTCCGGCGCGAAGCCGACGAGCAGGAAAGCCCCTCCGCTCGTCGCCGGGCGTTCTTGCGAGGCGGTCGAATAGGTCTGGCCGGCATGAGGCAGCAGCGAGACGATCGCCGCGCTTTCGCCGATCACGACGATCGCCGCGGCGAAGACCGCGAAGGCGAAGGCGCGCGGCGAGGCCATCGCGCTTCGGCTGAGGCGCGTCGCCAAACGCGCGATCGGTCCGGTCAGGCGCGCGAGCGCGCCCTCCCGCCGCGGCTCGCCCTCGACCGCGGCCATGATCCGGTGGAGCGCGGCCGGACGCGGGCCGGGCAAGGTCTGGTTCAGCGCCACCGTCTCGTCGATATCCTCGCGGATCGTCGCCAAGCTCGCGCGCAGCTTGGGTTCGCGGGACAGCGCCTCCTCGACGCGGCGCTTCTCGCTCGCGCCAAGCTTCCCCGTCGCGTACCAGGGCAGCAGCTCTTCGATCTCGCGGATATCGTCTTCGCGGGTCATGGCCATCCTCGATCGACGCCCGCGGCGCGGGCGATTTCGGCCAGCTTCTTGCGGGCGTGAAACATCCTCGTCTTCACCGTGCCTTCGGGGACGCCGACGATTTCGGCCACTTCCTCGACCGACTTGTCATGATAGTAGACGAGATCGATCACCTCGCGATGCTCGGCGCTCAGACGCTCGAGACAGGCGCGCAACAATTCGCCCTTGCTCTTCTTCTGCGCGACGATTTCGGGATTGTCGCTGTCGTCCTCGATCGCCGCCAGGGCCTCGTCCTCGATCTCGCCGTCCTTCTTTTTGCGCAGCAGCGACCAGGCTTTGTTGCGAGCGATCGCCAACAGCCAGGTCGAGACTTCCGAACGTCCCTCGAAGGCGGCGGGATTGCGCCAAAGATCGACGAATACTTCGCTCACGACATCCTCCGCCGCACCTTCGTCGCGGACGAGCCGCAAGACGAAGCGATGAATTTTGACGTTGTGGCGCGCATAGAGCGCCTGCAACGCCAGCTTGTCGCCGCCTCTCAAGCGGGCGATCAGCCTCTCGTCGGACTCCATGCCCCAAGCGCCCCCGGCGCTCCCTTCTTGGTCGCCCGAGCAGCGTGGAAGGTTCACATCGAACAGGCAAGAAGAATCGTGGGGCCGCCGCTGGGGGCGCCATGCGCAGGTCGGCTTGGCGTTCGAGCAGAGGCGGCGCCGCAACCCCGCGCCGCCGGCGCGACCCCGGCGAGGCGCCCATCAATGCTCGGGCTTATCGGTCTCCGCGGGCGGCACGTACCAGGACATGCGCGCGCCATGAGCGAGCGAGGCCGGGAGGTCGCCGCCCTGGATCTGCAAGAGCGATGGCCGCGCGCCGCAATCCTCGGCCTTGCGGTCTTCGTAGGCCTTGCGCTCGATCGGCGGCGGCTCGAAGATCGCTTCGATGGCCGGCGCCTCCTTCCGGGGCTTCGCCTTGGCGAGAACGCGGAGCCGCACGAGAGCGAACTCGACAAGATCGGGCAGCGCGAGCAGCAGCAAAAGGCCAAGGCCGGCGAAGAACAGCGGCGCGGCGAGCGGCGCCTTGGCCTGCCTCGCGAGATTGGCGGCCATCCCGTCGCCGACCATCAGCAGGAGAAGCGTCGCTCGGGCGTAGCCCAACCAACGCCTGATCTCGCGAGACCTGCGGTCGCTTGGCGCGCCTCTGCCGG
Organism: Alphaproteobacteria bacterium; assembly: GCA_021325385.1. GTDB lineage: Bacteria > Pseudomonadota > Alphaproteobacteria > Rhizobiales > Beijerinckiaceae > Roseiarcus. Next base: position 13,845 of record JAJPHH010000207.1, on the reverse strand, counting down.
AGATCAACATCCCCATTCGCCCGATTCGAGGCCCTGTAGGCGCTTTTCCTCCCAATTGAGATCTGATTCTTCGTTCTGCAGCTCCTGCTGGTTGAGCCAGATGTCGCGCTCGAGCTCGCCGACGCGATTGTCGATGAACTTGTCCTTCGAATTCTTCAGCTCGTCGATCTTCTTCTGCTTGTCGGCGATATGCTCCTTCAGCCGCGCGATATGCTTCTTCCGGCGCTCGATGCTTTTCTTGAGCCGCTCGATCTCCTTTTCCCGCGTGCTCGTCGCCACGCATGACCCGCCCTTCGGCGTCTGCGCGATCGGCGGCTGCGGCGTGTGATCCATCGACGGCTCGGCGCGAAGGCCGGACGCCGCGAAACTGGCGGCCGCGAAAATGCAGGCGCCGATCAACGCGGACTTGGTCATTGTGCTCATCGTCATCTCCCAATCAGCTCGAGGGTGCTTGAAGCCAGCGGCTTCCGGCCGTTGGTCGAGAGATTGCGGCGTTCGGTTCATGCGGTCGGAATTTTTTTCAGAAGGCGCCGGAGAACGGCGCCGGTTCGGCCGGCGATTCGAAAAATTTTCGCCGCGTTTGAACCGTCCGAGCCGCCGCCGCGACCAACGCTCGGGAGCCGGGACCGGCTTTCCTCATTCGACAGGAGATTCGACCATGCGCAGCATGATCAAGACAGCGGCCGTGATCGGCGCTTTCGCCGCGGCGCTCGCTTCGAACGCTTCGAGCGTTCGCGCCGAGCCGTCGATGGACAATCGCTCGACCATCCAGGTCGACGACGGCAAGGGCGGCTGGAAGCCCTATGATCCGCCGCCCAAGCCCGGCCAGGGCATTTCCGTCATCGACGAGAACGGCGATTGGGTTCCTTACAAGCCGAAGAAGCCGGTCGTGAAGCCGCCGAAACTGGTCAAGCCTCTGCCCAAGCCCTATCACGACAAGCGGACCGGCTGGACGTTTTATCTGATGCAAGCGCCCAACGGCGTCCAGTACATCCAGATCGAAGACGCGAACGGCGCCGACCTGCATTTCGGCGGCTCGATGGCCTGGCCGAATACCGGCGGCGCCGGCCCGGTCTATCCGGTCAATTGAGAGAAGCCGCGCCTCGCTGCGATGCGCTTTCGCGCGGAAAACGCGCGACCCGCTCCTTCGGCCCGCGGCGCCTACCAGCCTTGCTGGGGCGCCGCATAATCGCCGGAGGCGGGAAAGTTGGGCTGCGGCGCGGCGTAGCCGTAACGATCGTACGAACCGACCTGCGGGTCATATGAGCCGACCTGAGGGTCGTATGAGCCGACCTGCTGGGCGTCGTCGTCCCAGCTTGCGTCTGGCCCGCTCGGCAATTGCTGTCTGCGCGCGGTTTTCACGTTCGGCCCGGATTTCAAATTGCGCAGCGCGACCGTCACGTCGCCGGTGATCTCGACCGTGGTCTTGGCCATGCCCTGCTGCTTGACGAGGTCGAACAGCTTGGCGGCGTTGGCGGGGTCGAGCCTGACGCAGCCATGCGAAGCGGCCGGATGGCCAATCGGATCGTAGCTGCCATGGATGGCGTGGCCGTGCAGATCGAAAAAGATCGCATGCGGCATGGGAGCGCTGTCATATTCGTCCGAAAAATGGTCCGCGTCCATCCGATTGGGCCGGAACACGCCGTCCGGCGTATCGTAGCCTGGCCTTCCGGTCGAGACGCGCCAATCATAGAGATGTCGGCCGTCGACATCGACGCTCATGCGCTGCGTCGACTGGTCGATCTTGATGAGGATGTCCGCCTGGGCCGGCAGCGTCGCGCTCGCGAGCAAAACCGAAGAGAGCAGGGCGAGTTTTGCTCGACTCATCGAACGACCCCTCATCACAAACGCCGCGCTTCTATAACGGCCGAAGCCGTCATAAAGTTCTCGCAAGGCTCGTAACGCGACCGTTCAGCTTAGATGCGCACGGCGCGGACGATTTGCAAGGCTGCGGCGTAAGCCGGCTTGAGTCACGCGGCGGAGGCGCGGCGCGGCGTAAACGCCCGCCGCTCGCCCTATAGCATGCTCGGCAGCACGCGATCCGGCGGCCGGTGGCCGTCCATGAAGGTGCGGATGTTGACGATCACCTTCTCGCCCATATCGTTGCGGCCCTCATGCGTGGCCGAACCCATATGCGGCAATAGCGTGACCTTGCCTGCTGCGGCGAGCTTGACGAGCTTATCCGAGACGGCCGGCTCGCGCTCGAACACGTCGAGCCCGGCGCCGGCGAGCTCGCCCGCTTCGAGCATGCGGGCGAGCGCGTTTTCGTCGATCACTTCGCCGCGCGCGGTATTGACCACGATCGCCTCCGGCCGGAGATATTTCAGCCGGCGCGCCGACAAGAGATGATAGGTCGCGGGCGTGTGCGGGCAATTGACCGAGACGATGTCCATGCGCGCCAGCATCTGGTCGAGCGATTCCCAATAGGTCGCCTCCAGCGGCTCTTCGATCTCGGCCGCGACGCGCCGCCGGTTGTGATAATGGATCGAGAGGCCGAAGGCGCGGGCGCGCCGCGCCAAAGCCTGGCCAATGCGGCCCATGCCGACAATGCCGAGGCGCTTGCCGGTAATCCGGCGGCCGAGCATCCAAGTCGGAGACCAGCCCGGCCATTCGCCGTTGGGGATGATCCTGGCGCCTTCGGCGAGCCGGCGCGCCGTCGACAGGATCAGCGCCATGGTCATGTCCGCGGTGTCTTCGGTGAGCACGCCCGGCGTGTTGGTCACGATGATGCCGCGCCGCGTCGCCGAGATCACGTCGATATTGTCGACGCCGTTGCCGAAATTGGCGATGAGCTTCATCTGCTCGCCGGCTTGCGCGATCAGGCCGGCATCGATTCGATCGGTGACCGTCGGCACCAGCACGTCGGCTTCGCGCATCGCCGCGGCGAGTTCGGGGCCGCTCATCGGCTTGTCGTCGAGATTGAGCCTGGCGTCGAACAATTCGCGCATGCGCGTTTCGATCCGCTCGGGCAATTTCCGCGTCACAACGACGAGGAGTTTCCTCTTGGTCATTCAACGCGGCCTTTAGAATTGCTCGTAGGTTTGCCGATCCTGCACAAGCCGGATCGCCGGCCTGTTGCAAATTCGAAACGCGCTGCGATTCGTTGCGGCTCTTCCAATCGCCTTTACGTCTCATTAAGCGTAACGGCCGCAGATGGACGACAAGCTCGAAAGCCCGCGGCCGATCGCCGTCTTCAGGCCTCTCTAGCAGAAGACGGAGCAAAGACAAGGACCGCGGGTCGCGCGCGCCAAGGACGCGGAAACGCCGAAACATGCGCCTTTTTTGCAATTCCCCCTCGGTCGCGCGCCTCCTCGCCGCCTTGATTCTCGCGGCGATTGTCTCGCCTTTCGCCCAGGCTCAGCAGATCGGCGCGGTGACCGGACGGATGGTGCCGCGCTATGTCAGCCTGAAGACGGATCGCGTCAATTTGCGCGAGGGGCCTTCAAAAGATCATCCGACCATTTGGGTCTTCCAGCGCGCCGGCCTGCCGGTCGAAATCACCGCCGAATTCGACACGTGGCGAAAAATCCGGGATTCGGAAGGGACCGAAGGCTGGGTGCTCCACTCGCTCCTCTCCGGGCGCCGCACCGCCTTGGTCGGGCCGGGCAAGCAGGGCAAGACGTTTCCGCTCTACGCGCGCCCCAATCTCAAATCCGACCAGGTGGCGACGCTGCAATCGGGCGTGATCGGCAATATCCGGACCTGCGACGGCCAATGGTGCCGAATCGAAGGCGAGGGCTTCGACGGCTATATCCAGCAGGTCGAGCTGTGGGGCGTCTACCCGGACGAGAAGGTGGAGTAGAGTAGGCGGCCTGTAATTGCTCCTTGTCATTCCCGCGCAAGCGGGAATCCAGGAAGCCTCCGCGCTTGCCGGATAGATCTCCCTGGATTACCGCTTTTTCGCGGGAATGACATTTCAGGCTGACGCGCGAAGGCGCTGCTTGCAACCGAGCATCAATCCTCGATCGCCTGGTAGACCAAAGCCCTGAGATCGAGCTCGGGCAGATCGTAGCTCAGCATCGACTGGGTCATGAAAACCGCCGCGATCTGCTCTTGCGGATCGACCCAATAATGCGTTTTGGCCGCGCCGGCCCAGCCGAATTCGCCGACCGAGCCTGGCGCGCCGATTTGCGCGACGTCCATCGCCACGCGCGAGCCGAGGCCGAAGCCGTAGCCCAAGATCGGCAGGCCGGCGATCTCGAGCGGGAGCAGCGACGGCGGCGCATGATTGGCGTGCATCAGGGCGAGGGTCTTGCGGCCGATGATCCGCGCGCCGTCCAACGCGCCGCCATCGAGCAGCATCTGGGCGAAGCGCAGGTAATCGCCCGCGGTTCCAAATAGGCCATGGCCGCCGCGCTGGAAAATGTCCGGCTTGTCGACCGGATAGGTGGCGGAAACGTCGATGCGCTGATTGAAGCCCTCGCGCCACGCCGCCAAAGCTCGCGGCGAGGTGTTGCCCGGCAGGAGAATGTCCGGGCGGCCATACATCGCCGCCACGCGATTTCGCTTTTCAGGCGGGACGCCGAACGCCGTGTCGCTCATGCCAAGCGGGGCGAAAATGCGCTCGCGCAGGAAATCGCCGAGCGAGCGGCCGGAAATCACTTCGATCAACCGGCCGACGACGTCGATGCCGAGACTGTAATGCCAGCGCTCGCCCGGCTGGAAGGCGAGCGGGAAGCTGGCGAGATCCTCGACGCCGTCCGCCAGCGAGCAATCCGGTTGGAGGAGCTTTCCCTTGTCATAGAGTCGGCAAACCGGCGAGTCTTCGAGGAAATGGTAGGTCAGCCCGCTCGTATGCGTCAGCAGATCGCGAATGGCGATCGGGCGCGCGGGATCGGCGAGCCCGCCATAAGCGGTCATCGCCTTCACGCGGCCGAAGGCGGGGATGTAATTCGCGACGGGGTCGATCAGCCGAAAGCGGCCCTCTTCGAGGAGAGTCATCAGCGCCGTCGAGACGATCGGCTTGGTCATCGAATAAAGCCGGAAAATCGTATCGGCGGCCATCGGCGTCTGCGCTTCCCTGTCGCGCCAGCCGACCTGCTCGGCTTGGACGAGCTTGCCGCGCCGCGCGACGAGCGTGACGATGCCGGAATAGACGCCGCGATCGATATAGGACTGCATCGCCGGCTTGATGCGCTCGAGGCGCTTGCCGTTCATGCCGACGGCTTCAGGATCGCTCACGGCGTTGATCACGTTTCCTCCCAGGTCCATGCGATGGCTTCCCCGCGCATTTTGCTCCACAAATCCGCGGATTGTCTTCAAAGATTTGCGAGGCGCCGGACCCGTCTCGACTGCAGCCGGCGCCCCGAACGCTCGGAACCCTTGCCCGCCCGACTCGATTCCTCACCGATCTGAATTTGCGAGGAGGCCCATTATGACAGAGTCGCTTTACCCTGCGCCGTCCCGCGCTCTCGCCGAGCGGCGCGCCAAGCTCGCTCCCGCTGCCGAAGCGGCGTTCCAGGAATTCAGCCGATCCGTCTTCGCCGACGGCGCGCTGCCGGCCAAAACGAAGCAGCTGATCGCGGTGGCGGCGGCGCATGTGACGCAATGCCCGTATTGCATCAGAGGCCATACCAAGGCTGCGCTTCGGCATGGCGCGACCGAAGCCGAATTGATGGAGGCGGTTTGGGTGGCCGCGGAAATGCGCGCCGGCGCCGCTTATGCTCACTCTGCGCTGTTCCTGGCGGAGACGGAGGGCAGGGCCGAGCAAGGCGGCGCCTCGACCTAGGCAGGGCTGCGGACCATTGGCGGCGCGAAAGCGCGACGTGGTAGAAAGCCGCATGTCCGCGCTCGGCGACGACGATTTCGGCCAGCTCGCGCGTCAATTGCGCGTCGACACCCTGATCCGATTGCGCTGGCTGGCCGTGGCCGGCCAATCGGCGGCGGTGCTGATCGTCGGCCTCGGCCTCGGCTTCGACGTGCCGATCGGCTGGTGCTTCCTCTGCATCGGCTTCGCCGTCCTGCTCAATCTCGGCCTGCGCTTGCGCTATCCGGTCAGCCGGCGGCTCGGCGACACCGAGGCGGTCGCCATTCTCAGCTTCGACATTTTTCAGCTCGCCGCGCTGCTTTTCCTGACTGGCGGCCTGGTCAATCCGTTCTCGATCCTGTTCCTTGCGCCCGTGATGATCTCGGCGGCGTCGCTGCCGCTGCGCCGCACCTTGCTGTTGCTGGTCGTCGCGCTCGCCTGCGCGACGATCCTGACCTTCTGGCGCCGTCCTCTGCCCTGGCTGCCCGGGCGCGACCTGCAATTGCCGATGCTCTATTCCGTCGCGATCTGGGTCGCGCTCGCCGTCGGCGCCGCCTTCATCGCCGTCTACGCGACGCGCGTCGCCGAGGAGGCGCGGCAATTGGCGGGCGCCCTGACCGCGACCGAGCTGGCGCTCGCCCGCGCCCAGCATTTGAGCCAGCTCGACGGCCTCGCCGCCGCGGCGGCGCATGAACTCGGAACGCCGCTCGCGACGCTCGCTCTGGTCGTCAAGGAGATGAGCCGGCTGAAACCGCCCGCGGGCCCCTTCGCCGACGATTTGGCGCTGCTCGCGCAGGAGATCGGCCGCTGCCGCGCCATTCTCGGCAGGCTCGCCTCGCTCGGCGAGGACAGCGCCGGCCCGCTCGGCGAGATGACGATCGGCCAGCTCATCGAAGAGATCGTCGCGCCGCACCGGCCGCTCGACATCGCCATCCTCGTCGAGACCAAGGGCGAGCCGCCCGAGCCGGCCTGCCGGCGCAATCCGGGCATGCTTTACGGCCTGCGCAACATCATCGAGAACGCGGTCGATTTCGCCGCCAAAGAGGTGCGGGTCGCGGCCGCCTGGAGCGACGACGAGGTCACGATCACGATCGCCGACGACGGGCCAGGCGTCGCACCGCACATCCTGGCGCGGCTCGGCGAGCCCTATGTCACGACCCGAGGCGAGGACGGCCGCGAGAGCGGCGGCGGCCTCGGCCTCGGCCTGTTCATCGCCAAGACCTTGCTGGAGCGCACTGGCGCCGCAACCAGCATCGTCAACGCGGCGCCGCCGGCGACCGGGGCGGTCGCGACAATCGTCTGGAGGCGCGACGCCTTCGAGCAAGGTCGACGCGGGCCGCAGGAAGTCCTAGAAGGTTATTCCGAGGCCGCGGCCAAGTGACGCCGCGGCGGCACGACGCATCAACCGAGTTTAACCATGGAGCATCAGCGCGAATTCGAGGCCGCGGCGATGGCGGCGGCCGCAACGGACAAATCTCTCCTCATTGTCGACGACGACAAGCCTTTTGCGGCCCGACTCGCCCGGGCGATGGAGGGGCGCGGCTTTGCCGCCGTCACGGCCGGCGGGGTCGGCGAAGGGCTCGCGGCGATCGCCGATCGGCCGCCGGCTTTCGCGGTGATCGACCTGCGCCTCGGCGACGGCAGCGGGCTCGACGTGATCCGCGAATTGAAGGCGGTGAGGCCGGACGCGCGCGCGATCATCTTGACCGGCTACGGCGCCATCGCCACCGCGGTCACCGCGGTCAAGCTCGGCGCCTTCGACTATCTCGCCAAGCCGGCCGACGCCGACGAAATCCTCGCCGCCTTGATGGCGACGCGGGCCGACAAGCCGCAGAGCGCCGACCATCCGATGTCCGCCGACCGCGTGCGCTGGGAGCACATTCAGCGCGTCTACGAATCCTGCGACCGCAACGTCTCGGAGACGGCGCGCCAGCTCAACATGCACCGGCGCACGCTGCAGCGGATTCTGGCGAAGCGCGCGCCGCGATAGAGTCCAGCGACGGCGCGCTATCGCAAACCGGCGGCGATGTCGCGTATGTACGCGTATATACGCGAGGTGACTGTCATGACAATCGCCCGAACCCGGACCTTTCGCAGTGGCAATAGCGAGGCGCTAAAGCTGCCGCGCGAAGTCGCCTATGGCGAGGACGTCGAGCTGGTGATTGCGCGTTCCGGCGACGTGATCACGATCTATCCTGCCCGCCTGTCGGTCCCGGCCATGATCGATCGCATTCGCTCTCTGCCTGGTCCGCCCAGCATCGAGAGGCGCGACGTCGAAGAGCTCGCGGAGCGTCCCGGTCTTTGATGGCCGTTTCTGCTCGATACGGACGTCCTCATTCATCTCTGCGACGGCGATCCTGGAGTGGCGGCTCTGAATGACAGCTCGCTGATGCGCTTGTCCATCGCCCCGCCCTGGCGACTTGCAACGCCTCGGATTACGCCGACATTCCTGGCCGCAGCCTGCTTCAATGGTGATCGGCGGCGCCCGTCCGGCGTGCATGTTCTCGCGCCATAACGCCTAAGATTTATGCGCTCGCGCGCCAAGAGCACGGCGCTCCGCGCGGCGCGGACTGGCATGTCCCTTGCGAGAGCGGGCCGTCCCATTGGGGGGCGGCGGCGTCAGCCGCCACGACCGGCGTTCGGAGGACGGGGTTCTCATGTCACTCACTCGACGTTTCATGCTGCGCGCGACCGGCGCGCTGATCGGCGGCGCGCTCGCGCTCGGCGCGCTCGCCGCCAAGGCGGACGAAGATACGATCAAGATCGGCATTCTCCACTCGCTGTCCGGCACGATGGCGATCAGCGAGACGACGCTGAAAGACGTCATGCTCATGTTGATCGCCGAGCAGAACAAGAAAGGCGGCGTGCTCGGCAAGAAGCTCGAGCCGGTCGTCGTCGATCCGGCCTCCAATTGGCCGCTCTTCGCCGAAAAAGCGCGCGAGCTCATCGCCAAGGACAAGGTCGCGGTCGTGTTCGGTTGCTGGACGTCGGTCTCGCGCAAGTCCGTCCTGCCGGTCTTCCAGGAGCTGAACTCGATCCTCTTCTATCCGGTCCAGTACGAGGGCGAAGAATCGCAGCGGAACGTCTTCTATACCGGCGCGGCGCCGAACCAGCAGGCGATCCCGGCGGTCGACTATCTGATGAGCGCCGACGGCGGCTCGGTCAAGCGCTGGGTGCTCGAAGGAACGGACTATGTCTATCCGCGCACGACCAACAAGATTCTCGAAGCGTACCTCAAGTCCAAGGGCGTGCCGGCCGAAGACATCATGATCAATTACACGCCGTTCGGCTATTCCGACTGGCAGACTGAAGTCTCGAAAATCAAGGCCTTCGGCTCGGCCGGCAAGAAGACCGCAGTGGTCTCGACGATCAATGGCGACGCCAACGTGCCCTTCTACAAGGAGCTCGGCAATCAAGGCGTCAAGGCGACGGACATCCCGGTCGTCGCTTTCTCGGTCGGCGAAGAAGAACTCGCCGGTCTCGACACCAAGCCGCTGGTCGGCCACCTCGCCGCCTGGAACTATTTCGAATCGATCGACACGCCCGAGAACAAGGCGTTCATCGATCAGTGGCACGACTTCATCAAGAACCCGAAGCGCACCACCAACGACCCGATGGAGGCCCATTACATCGGCTTCAACATGTGGGTGAAGGCGGTGGAGAAGGCCGGCACGACCGATCCCGATAAGGTGATCGACGCGCTGATCGGCGTCTCGGTGCCGAACCTGACCGGCGGCTATTCGACGATGATGCCGAACCACCACATCACCAAGCCGGTCTATATCGGCGAAATCCAGGCCGACGGGCAGCTCAACACGGTCTGGCAGACGCCTGGCACGGTCGTCGCGCAAGAATGGTCGCCGTACCTGGAAGGCTCGCGCGACCTCATCGCCGATTGGCGCAAGCCGCTCGCCTGCGGCAATTTCAATGTGAAGACAGGCAAGTGCGGCGGGTAAATACGCCCGGATTCATGAGAGTCTGGGCGGCGTAGCTCAGACTCTCCTCTCCTTGGAGCGAGAGGGAGATTGCGTGCGGGCTCCATGATTTTGAATCGCCAGCCGTCATTGCGCGGCGCGAAGCGACGAAGGTAATCCAATCATGGGCCGCGGCGCTCTACGAATGGATTGCTTCGCTTCGCTCGCAATGACGGGGCGGCTCAAGGGCAAACTCGCTCTCACGAACAGAGCATCTTTCGGCTGAAGATCGAAAAGGAACATCGCCGGCATGCTCATTCGCTGTTTCGCGACGCTTCTCGTTCTGTTTTGCCTGGCGCTTGCGTCGAACGTTCCGGCCCGCGCAGACGCGCTCGACAGCGCGCTCGCCCGTTTCGCGGCGGACAAGTTCCCGGAGAGCGAGAAGGCCGTCGGCGAGCTTGCCGCCAGCGGCGCCCCGACGGCGCAGAAAATTCTCGAAGCCCTGTCGGACAATCGCCTGTATTTCGATCCCTCGTCGCATAGAATCTACTTCAAGGATGTGAACGGCGCGCTGTTCGACGCCAGGACCGGCGACAAAGCGAGCGCGCCGAGTCTGAAGAAAGTGCGCGTCAACAATGGCCTGCGCAGCGCGATCGACGCGGCGCTCGGCTCGATGACCCTCGCTGCGCCGGATCCGGACAAGCGGATCGCGGCGGCCGAGGCCGTGTTCAAATCGCGAGACGTCAAGGCGCTGGCCAATGTCGAGGCGGCGCTCGCCAGGGAGAACGACCCGCGCGCCGCCGAGGCGCTGCGCCAGGCGCGCGCCGCCATTCAGCTCTCGAGTCCGGAGGCGAGCGAGGCCGATCGCCTCGCCGCCATCGCCGTCCTGAAAGCGCGCGGCGATCAGGACGCGCAGAGCATGCTCGACGCGGCCGCCCAGAAGGAGCAGGCCGGGCCGGTCAGGACGGCGGCGCAAGCGGCCTTGTCGGCGATCCAGTTCCGGCTCGCTCTGTGGAGCGGCGCGCAAAACCTTTGGTACGGCCTGTCGCTCTCTTCGGTTCTGCTGCTCGCCGCGATCGGCCTCGCCATCACGTTCGGCGTGATGGGCGTCATCAACATGGCGCATGGCGAGATGGTGATGCTCGGCGCCTATACCGTTTTCGTGGTGCAGAGCGTGCTGCCGCCATCGCTGTCGGAATGGTCTCTGGCCATTTCGCTGCCGCTCGCCTTCCTCGTCGCTGGTTTCGTCGGCGTGCTGATCGAGCGCCTCGTCATCCAATTCCTCTATGGCCGGCCGCTCGAGACCCTGCTCGCCACCTGGGGCGTCTCGCTGATCCTGCAACAGGCGGTGCGCACCGCTTTCGGCGCCAACAACCGGCAGGTCTCCGCGCCGCATTTCATGTCCGGCGGCGCGACCGTCGGCGGGCTTGAAATCACGACCGGGCGGCTCTGGATCATCTGCCTCGCGGCGATCGTCTTCGTCGCGCTGCAACTGGTGCTGCGCTTGACGCCGTTCGGCTTGCGCATGCGGGCGGTCACGCAGAATCGCCGCATGGCTTCGGCCATGGGCATTTCCGTCGGTCTCATCGACATGCTCGCTTTCGCGCTCGGCTCCGGCATAGCCGGGATTGCCGGCGTCGCGCTCTCCCAGATCGACAATGTCTCGCCCAATCTCGGCCAGGGCTACATCATCGACAGTTTCATGGTCGTCGTGCTTGGCGGCGTCGGCAATCTCTGGGGCACGCTGCTCGGCGCATTGACGCTCGGAATCGCCAACAAGCTGCTCGAGCCTTTCGCCGGCGCCGTGCTCGGCAAGATCGCGCTGCTCGTCTTCATCATCCTGTTCATCCAGAAGCGCCCGCGCGGCCTGTTTGCGCTCAAGGGCAGGGCGGTCGAAGCATGATCGCGGCGCGTCTCTTCGCCAGGCTCGACCGTCTCGGCGCAGCTTTCATCCTCGTCTTGCTCGCCGCCGCCTTCGTCGTGCCGGTTCTCGCGCTCGCTTTGCCGCGCCAATCGCCTCTTTTCATCCCGCCCTATGTGGTCGCGCTGCTCGGCAAGTATCTCTGCTACGCCATGCTGGCGCTGGCGCTCGACCTCGTCTGGGGCTACTGCGGCATTCTCTCGCTTGGCCACGGCGCCTTCTTCGCGCTGGGCGGCTATGCGATGGGCATGTACCTGATGCGCCAGATCGGCGCGCGCGGCGTCTACGCCAATCCGTTGCTGCCGGATTTCATGGTGTTCTTGAACTGGCATTCCTTGCCGGTCGCCTGGTGGGGCTTCAATTTCTTCCCTTACGCCATGATGATGGTGATGCTGGCGCCGGGCGTCCTCGCTTTCGCCTTCGGCTGGTTCGCCTTCCGCTCGCGGGTCAACGGCGTCTACCTTTCGATCATCACTCAGGCGATGACCTATGCGCTGAAGCTCGCCTTCTTCCGCAACGATTTCGGCTTCGGCGGCAATAATGGCCTCACCGACTTCAAGGACATTCTCGGCATCCCTTTGCAGACCGACGCGACGCGCGCGGGCTTCTTCTCGCTCTCCGCGCTATTTCTCATTCTCGCCTTTCTCGTCGCCAAGGCGATCGTCTCGTCGAAATACGGCAAGGCGCTGATCGCGGTGCGCGACGCCGAGAGCCGCATCCGCTTCCTCGGCTACCGGGTCGAGAACTACAAGCTCTTCGTCTTCGTCGTCTCCGCGGTGATCGCCGGCATAGCCGGCGCGCTTTACGTGCCGCAGGTCGGCATCATAAATCCGTCGGAATTCGATCCGGCCAATTCGATCGAGGCGGTGATCTGGGTCGCGGTCGGCGGCCGCGGCACGCTGGTCGGCGCGGCGCTGGGCGCGGCGCTCGTCAATTTCGCCAAGACCTACTTTACCGGCGCGCTGCCCGAATATTGGCTGTTCGCGCTCGGCGCGCTGTTCGTCTTGACGACCTTGTTCTTGCCGAGAGGCTTGCTCGGCCTCGTCCTGAGCCGGCGCGAGAAGCCGGCCGCGCCGCCGCCGGCGCTGAAAGCGATCGAGCCGCAGCCGGGAGCGGCCGAATGATTGCGGACACCGCCAAGCTGACGCAGAGCCTGCTCTATCTCGACGGCGTCAGCGTCTCTTTCGACGGCTAGAAGGCCTTGCGCGGCCTGTCGCTGGCGCTCGAGCCCGGCGAGATGCGCGCGATCATCGGCCCGAACGGCGCCGGCAAGACGACGATGATGGACGTCATCACCGGCAAGACGCGGCCCGACGAAGGCGAAGTCTATTTCGACGGCAGGCACAATCTCAGAGAGCTCGACGAAGCCGACATCGCCGAACTCGGAATTGGCCGCAAGTTTCAAAAGCCGACCGTGTTCGAGAGCCACACGGTCTATGACAACGTCCTGCTCGCCGCGAAGGCGCCGCGCGAAGTCTTCGCGACCTTGTTCAGGGGCGACGCGCCGAGCGTCGGCGAGCGCATCGAGCGCATTCTCGAGACGATCCGCCTCGCCGATCATCGCGACCGCCTCGCTGGCGCGTTGTCGCATGGCCAGAAGCAATGGCTGGAGATCGGCATGCTGCTGGCGCAAGACCCGAAGCTGCTGCTCGTCGACGAGCCGGTCGCCGGCATGACCGACGCCGAAACTGCGGCGACGGCCGATCTGCTCCGCGCCATCGCCCGCGACCACTCGGTCGTCGTCGTCGAGCACGACATGGCATTCGTGCGCGCGCTCGGCGTCAAGGTCACGGTGCTGCATGAAGGCGCGGTTCTCGCCGAAGGCTCGATCGATCAGGTCAGCGCCGACGAGCGCGTGATCGAAGTGTATCTGGGGCGGTGAGGATGGTTCGCTTCAATCAATCTTCGCCGCTATTGCTTCGCTTCGCTCGCAATGACGGACGTGTCATTCCCGCGCAAGCGCAGGGATGTCCGGGGAAAGGCCTGCGCCTCGGTCCGGCGGTTTGGCTTGCTTTCGACACTGCGGCGCCACGCCGCCCGATCGCCGTCAACCCGCCATGGCGCCTCGAAGGTACGCGCGCAACGATATCCGCCCGCGCGGCGCCATGGCGGGCGCCTCGCTTGCGCTCCGCCCCTTCGGGTGACCGCGATCGCTCGGCGTGGCTATTGGCGACCAAGACGTTTTGCTGCCGAAACCGGCCGTTCGGCCGTTTCGGTCAGCAAAACGTCTTGGTTGCAAAAAGGCCATCGAGGCGGGCGCGGGT
>JAJPHH010000168.1 GCA_021325385.1 Alphaproteobacteria bacterium | reverse complement strand
CCGCTGATATGCGCCATCGGGACCTGCAAATCATTCCCACGCCGTACCCGCACAGAATCAGCCCCGCGCCTCTAAATCAACGCCAAAGGAGTTTTCTCACAGCCTGGAAAGCGGGAATCCAGACTGAGTCAGTCCTGAGGCGGGGCGTTTCTCCAGATTCCCGCTTTCGCGGGAATGACAAAGCTCCGTTTGGCTCAGGCGTCGACATGCTTGAGCACGATCGTTGCGTTGGTGCCGCCGAACCCGAAAGAATTGGAGGCGACGGCGCGGATCGCCAGGTTGTCGCGCCTTTCCCGGACGATCGGCATGTCGGCGAAAGCCGGATCGAGCTCTTCGATATGGGCGCTTTCGCAGATGAAGCCGTTATTCATCATCAGCAGCGAGTAGATCGCCTCTTGTACGCCGGTCGCGCCGAGCGAATGACCGGTCAGCGACTTGGTCGCCGAGATCGGCGGGCATTTCTCGCCCGCGCCGAAGACCTCGCGGATCGCCTCGATCTCCTTTTCGTCGCCGACCGGCGTCGAGGTCGCGTGCGGATTGATGTAGTCGATCGGCGCCTTCACCGTCGCCAGCGCCTGGCGCATGCAGCGCACGGCGCCTTCGCCGGACGGCGCCACCATGTCGTAACCGTCCGAGGTCGCGCCATAGCCGGCGACCTCGCCATAGATGCGCGCGCCGCGCGCTTTCGCGCGACCGAGCTCCTCCAGAACCAGAACGCCGGCGCCGCCGGCGATGACGAAGCCGTCGCGGTTCTTGTCATAGGCGCGGGAGGCGGTCGCGGCGCGGTCGTTGAACGAGGTCGACATCGCGCCCATCGCATCGAACAGCGCCGACATGGTCCAATCGAGGTCCTCGCAGCCGCCGGCGAAGATCACGTCCTGCTTGCCCCATTGGATCAGCTCGTAGGCGTTGCCGATACAATGGTTCGACGTCGCGCAGGCCGACGAGATCGAATAGTTCACGCCCTTGATTTTGAACCAGGTCGCCAATGTCGCCGAAGCCGTCGAGGACATCGATTTCGGCACGGCGAACGGCCCGATCCTCTTGGCCCCCTTGGCCCGCGCCGTGTCCGCGGCTTCGACGATCGTCCGGGTCGAGGGGCCGCCCGAGCCCATGACGATGCCGGTGCGCTCGTCGGAAATCTCGTCCGGCCCCAGGCCGGAATCGCGGATCGCCTGATCCATGGCGACGTGGCACCAGGCGGTGCCCGTCCCATGGAAACGCATCGCGCGCCGGTCGACGATCTCTTCCGGCTTGAGGCTTGGCGCGCCGTGCACCTGGCAGCGCATGCCGAGCTCGGCGTATTGCTCGGCGCGGACGACGCCCGACCGAGCCTCGCGCAGGCTGGCGAGCACTTCCTGCGTGTTATTGCCGATCGAGGAGACGATCCCCATGCCCGTGACGACGACGCGCCTCATCCGTTTCTCCAACAGTCTCGCCTCATTGGCGAAACGCTCAACCTGGCGCCGTCGTTGCGGAGCGCTTCAAACGCCCGCGGGCTTCGGCGCGCCGAACAGGCCGACGCGCAAGTCCTTGACCTCGTAGATGCGTTTGCCGTCGGCTTCGAGCCAGCCGTCGGCGATGCCGAGCACCAGCTTGCCCCTGAAAACCCGCTTCATATCGACGCCATAGACGACGCGTTTGACCGAGGGCAAGACCTGATCGATGAACTTCACCTCGCCGACGCCGAGCGCCCGGCCGCGGCCGGCAAGGCCGAGCCAGCCGAGGAAAAAGCCGCAAAGCTGCCACAACGCGTCGAGGCCAAGGCAGCCGGGCATGACCGGATCCCCTTTGAAATGGCAGCCGAAAAACCAGAGTTCGGGCTTGATGTCGAACTCGGCCCGCACCCCGCCCTTGCCGTTTGGGCCTCCATTCTCGGAAATTTCGGTGATGCGGTCGAACATCAGCATGGGCGGCAGCGGCAGTTGCGCGTTGCCGGCCCCGAACAATTCGCCGCGCCCGCAGGCAAGCAGGTCCTCATAGGCGAAACTCGACCTGCGCACGCTCGTCACGCTTGTTATCTCCCGCCTGGCGCTTTGCGGCGCCTTCTATCACAGGCGGCCTGGTCTCGAAAGCGCCGCGGCCGCCTTGCGCCGCGCGTCTTTCTAGCGGGTGTAGCGGGTTGCCGAACTGGCCTTCGGTTCGTATTATCAATGGCCTGTCTCACGAGAATTATCGCCGCCCGCGGATGGCTGCGGGCCACGTCATGGACTTGATAAGAATGTCGCAGCGCTCGCCCGCAACGCCCTCAACCGCGCCCCTGGCGCAACGCGCCGGCGACCCGATGAGCGGCTGCCCTGTGCATCAGCTGCGCGGTAGGCTCCGCCAGGCCAGTCTTAGGCCCACCCGCCAGCGGGTCGCGCTCGGCTGGCTGCTTTTCGGCAAGGGCGACCGCCACGTTACCGCCGAGACGCTCTACGAGGAGGCGGTGAGCATGAAAGTGCCGGTCTCGCTCGCCACCGTCTACAACACGCTGCACCAATTCACCGAGGCCGGGTTGCTGAAGGAGATCGCGGTCGACGGCTCGCGGACCTATTTCGACACCAATGTGACGCCGCATCATCATTTCCTGATCGAGGAGACCAACGCGCTGTTCGACATTCCCGACGGGGCGGTGACGGTGGCCGATTTGCCGGCGGCGCCGGAAGGGACGGAGATCGCCCGGGTCGACGTGATCGTGCGGCTGCGCAAGGCGCCGGCGCGAGGGCGGGCGGGGTAGGGCAGCCTCCCGGAAGCCTCTTTCTGAGACAGAGCGCTGCCATCGGCGCGCGACGGCGTCAATCCCAAGCCGCTTCGCGGTCGCCTCGCCAAGCGGCGACGAGCGTGCAATTCGACCAACGGAGCTATGGCGAGGCGAGGATTGACCCCGCCGCGCGTCGATGGTCATTTTTGCTACCAAGACTTTTGGTGATTGGAGTGGCCCTTGGCCAACTCCAATCACCAAAAGTCTTGGTCGCCAACAAGCCACGCCGGACGAACGCTGTCACCCGGAGGGGCGGAGCACGGCGGAGCAGCGGCCATAGCCCGCGGCACGTACCTTGCGGAGAGGGCTCACTCTCTCCGGCGGGCTATGGCCGCTTGACAGCGATGGCCGGCGTGGCCTCCGCGACGCTTGTACTTTGTTCACAATCAGGGCGCGCGCCGCCGCCAAGCCGCCGCGCGGCTACCCCTCATCCGGCCGCTTCGCGGCCACCTTCTCCCGCAAGGGGAGAAGGGGCGTTTTATCCGGCGATTTTCGAAAACTCGGCGACGGTTCGCACTGCCCGCCTCAGCTCGTTGAGCAGACGCAGGCGATTGAGGCGGAGCTTCGGATCGTCCGCGTTGACCGTGACCTTGTCGAAAAACGCGTCGACCGGTCGGCGCAATGTCGCCAGCGCCCGCATTGCGCCTTCGAAATCCTCCGCTGAGACACGCGCCGCGGCGTCGCGCGAAGCGGCGCCGATCGCCTCGGCCAGCGCCCGCTCCTCCGGCGCGACGAGCGCGCCGGCGTCATGCGGCGCGTCGAACGCGCCGACGCCGTCCTTCTTCTCCTCGGCGCGAAGGATATTCGCCGCGCGGCGGTAACCGGCGAGAAGGTTCTTGCCATCTTCCGTGTCGAGCAGCTTGCCGAGCGCTTCGACACGCCGGACAATGAGGACGAGATCGTCCTGGTCCGGCAGCGCGAAAACGGCGTCAATAAGATCGTAGCGCGCACCTCTTTCGCGGAGATATACTTTTAGGCGGTCGGCAAAAAAGGTCAGGAGATCGATCGCACGACTGGTCGCGATATTTTGGCATGGGACAATCGCCTCGCTTGCTAAAGTCACGGCCACCATCCCTCTTTGAAAGTGGACGCTAGTCTTTCCGGCTTCGATCGCGGACGCGTTCTCCAAGGCGGATGGAAATTCGGAGGTCGGGAATTTGATTAAATCTAGAAGCTGCCAAGCGAGGAGCCGCTGCCGCAAGAGTGATTTCAGAGGCAGTCTCAAACCGGTTTCGACCGTAACTCGTTCAATACCTAGCACGGCGCGCCTCAAAGCGAACGGATCTTTGCTTCCTGTTGGCGTTTCGTCTTTCGCCCAAAAGCCAACTATCGTGTCAAGCTTATCCGCTAACGCGACAGCGACGGACACCGAACCTGGTGGCACGCGATCATTCGGCCCCTGCGGCTTATAGTGCTCCTCAATCGCCGCGGCGACCTCGGCCGCCTCGCCCTGCGCCTCGGCGTAGTACTTCCCCATCAATCCCTGCAGCTCGGGAAATTCGCCGACCATCTCCGTCACCAGGTCGGCCTTCGCCAGTTCCGCCGCGCGCGCCGCCTTTGCGGCGTCTGCGCCGACCAGCGGCGCGAGCTCCTTCGCCAGCGCGACGATCCGGTCCACCCGCTCGCCCTGCGTGCCGAGCTTTTCGTGGAACACGATGTTCAGCGCGCGCAGCTTCGCCAGCCGCTGGTCGAGCGGCTTTTGCGCCTTATCGCGATAATCCGCCAGCGGCGCCAAATCCGTCCGCCAGAAATGCCGCGCATCCGACAGGCGCGCGCGCACGACGCGGGCATTGCCGGCGGCGATCGCCTCGCCGCCGTCGCTGGCGATCGTGTTCGAGACGAGAAGGAACCGATTGGCGAGCTTGCCGGACGCGTCGTTGAGCACGAAGCATTTCTGATTGGCTCTGATCGTGGCGCGGATCACCTCCGGCGGAATTTCGAGGAACTCCTGCTCGAATTCTCCCATCAGCACGACCGGCCATTCGACCAGGCCGGCGACTTCTTCGAGCAGGGCCTCGTCCTCGATCAACTCCAGCCCATGGGCGAGAGTCAGGCTCCTAGCGTCCGCGAGGATCATGTCTTTGCGGCGATCGGCGTCGAGGACGACTTTCGCCTTGTCGAGACTGGCGGCGTAATCCTCGAACCGCTTCGCCTTGATCGGCTGGGGCGCGAGAAAGCGATGGCCGTAGGTGACGTCGCCGGACCCGATCCCGTCGATCGCGAAGGAGACGATTTCCGGCGTCTCGTGCTGCGCGCCGAACGTGCATAACACGGAATGGAGCGGCCGGACCCAGCGCAGCGAGTCGTTGCGCGCCGAAGCTTCGCCCCAGCGCATCGACTTTGGCCAGGGAAAGGAGCGGACGATTTCAGGGACGATCTCGGCGATAATGTCCTTGGTCGGCCGGCCCGGCCGCTCGATCACCGCGACGTAGAACTCGCCCTTCTTGGCGTCCTTCTCGATTTTCGCGTCCTCGATTCGGGCGAGACGGGCGCTTTTGAGGAAGCCCTGGATCGCCGCCTCCGGCGCGCCGACGCGCGGGCCCTTGCGCTCCTCTTTCGTCGCGCTCTGTTCGACCGGCAGGCCCGTCACGACAAGCGCCAGGCGGCGCGGCCCGGCGAAGCTCTTCGCGCCCTCATAGACCAGCCCGCGGTCGACCAGCGCGTTCGTGACCAGCCGGCGCAAATCCTCCGCCGCCTGACGTTGCATGCGAGCGGGGATTTCTTCGCTGAAAAGTTCGAGCAGCAGATCGGGCATGAGCGGGCGGCGGACTTGATCCTGCGGGGCGCGTCGCCTCGGCGCCATTGCTCGCAGTAACGCCGGCGGGTCAAGGAAACAGCGCGCCGTGCTTAGTCGAGGCCGACGGCAATGTCACGCCGGCGCGGGCGCTCCCTCCTCAGAGCCGGTTGTGCGTCCCGTCGCAGAGCGGCGCCCTGCTGCTCTGCTTGCAGCCGCATAGCCAGGCGGCGCCGGTTCGCTTGGCCGTGTGGGCGACCGGGACGAAGGAGGTCGTTTTGTGCGATCCGTCGCAAAAGGGCTGGTTCTTCGATTGGCCGCAGGCGCACCAATAATAGGTCTTGCCCTCCTCCAACTGAACTTCGAACGGCGCTTTCTGAGCAATATGCGGCGTCGCCATGATTCCCCTGCCCGCTGGTCAACGAATCTGCGCAAACTATAGGGAGCGAGTTGTTCGCGGCCAAGTCGGCTTCACGAAAGGGCCCATCGGCGGCGGAGCAAGGCGAGTATTCAGCGTTAAGACCCGGCTAACCATGTTATCTCAAGCTTTAATCGATTTGAGAACAGTTTGATCGGCTGCCGCGTTGTGAGGTCGAAGAGCTGGGGTTCCCAGGCGAGTTCTGGCTCTTCATCTGAAAGCCCCGGCTGGAATGGCTCCTTTGCGCGCAGTCATTCCCGCCGCACCGGCCAAACCCGGGACTTAGGCCGAAGCGGCGCCGCCGCCCTCAGTTTTGAGCCAGGCGGCGCCGCAGGCCTTGGCCAATTCGCGAACCCGCAAAATATAGCTCTGCCGCTCGGTGACCGAGATGACCCCGCGCGCGTCGAGCAGATTGAAGGCGTGGCTCGCCTTGATGCATTGGTCATAGGCGGGCAACGCCAGCAAATGCCGGCTCTCGGCTTCGCCCTTGGCGAGCAGCGCGCGGCATTCGCCCTCGGCGTCCCTGAAATGGCGAAACAGCAGTTCGGTGTCGGCGTATTCGAAATTGTGCCGCGAATATTCCTGCTCGGCCTGCTTGAAGACGTCGCCGTAAGCGATGCGCTCCGATCCGTCGCGGCCGTTGAAATTGATGTCGTAGACGCTGTCGACGCCCTGAACGTAAGTGGCGAGCCGTTCGAGCCCATAAGTCAATTCGCCCGAAACCGGCGCGCATTCGAAGCCGGCGACCTGCTGGAAATAAGTGAATTGCGAGACTTCCATGCCGTCGCACCAGCATTCCCAGCCGAGTCCCCAGGCTCCGAGCGTCGGGCTTTCCCAGTCATCCTCGACGAAGCGAATGTCATGCAGGGCGGAATCGACGCCGATCGCGGCGAGCGAAGCGAGATACAGATCCTGCAGATCGTCAGGCGACGGCTTCAGGATGACCTGAAATTGGTAATAATGCTGCAGCCGGTTCGGGTTTTCGCCATAGCGGCCGTCTTTCGGCCGGCGGGACGGTTGCACATAGGCGGCCTTCCACGGCTTCGGGCCGAGCGAGCGCAGGGTGGTCGCCGGATGGAACGTGCCGGCGCCCACCTCCATGTCGTAGGGCTGCAGGATGACGCAGCCTTGCCGCGCCCAGAAGGCTTGCAGGGCGAGGATGAGGCCCTGAAAAGAGCGAGTCGGATCGAGCGATGGATCGGCGGCGGGGGCGAGCATGGGCGCAGACCTATGCGCAAAATCGCTTGTGCCTGCAAGGCGGGAAACGCCGGCCGCGCGGAGGGCGCCGGACAAGCCCGGCAGCGCCGCACCGATCGTTTCGAGCGCTCATCCGCCGCGCCCGCGCTACGCCCGGCGAGGGTCCAGCGTCACCCGCCGCAGCGTCAAATTTATCCTCCCGCCGCCCTCCAGCAGCGTCGACGATCCGCCGCGGATCCGATCGACCCCATGAAACGCCAGCCGCGCCGGCCCGCCCAGGATGAGCGCGTCGCCAGAATTCAGGTCGAAGGAGCGCGTCTTGTCGCTCCTTTTCGCGCCCCCGACCCGGAACAGGCACGAATCGCCGAGCGACAGCGACAGGACCGGCGCGGAGAACTCCTCTTCGTCGCGATCCTGATGCAGACCCATCCGCGCCGAGCCGTCATAGAAATTCACCAGGCACGCTTCGGGCGGCGGCGCCTCCGGGGCAAGCTCCGCCCAGGCCGCAAGCGCGATTTTCGGGATAGGCGGCCAGGGCGCGCCTGTGACCGGATGCGTCGGCTGATAGCGGTAGCCGGCCTCGTCCGACACCCAGCCGAGCGGGCCGCAATTGGTCATCCTCACCGTGAACGGCTTGCCCGTCCGCGGCATGCGCGGCGTGAACAATGGCGCGGCGCGGACCGCCTCGCGCAGCGCGTCGCGCAAGCGCTCCTGCGCCGGCCGGTCGAGGAAGCCGGGATAATGGATCAGGCCGGCGATGATTTCGATCCCGCGGAGGGAGGCGGATGAAACGCGGTCGCTCACAAGGGGAATGCAGCGCAGGCGAATCCCCGGCGCAAGCTATTCTTGCGATTAGCCGATTTTTGCTCCAATATGGAGCTGTTCCGGAGCAGATTTCATGGATCTTTCCATTAAAGACGTGCCCAAGGAGCAGGTCGTCAAGCTCCGCGCTCGGGCAAAGGCCAATCACCGCTCGCTGCAGGGCGAGCTTAGGGCGCTGATCGACGAGGCGACGGCGAACATCCCCGTTCGGCTCACGCTCGACGAGATCGCCGCCAAGGTCGCCGCGCTCGGCCTCGAGCGCCGCGACGAAGCGGCGCGGCTGATCCGCGAAGACCGTGACCGTTAAGGTCGTCGACGCGTCCGCCGCCGTCGCTCTCCTCTTCAACGAGACGACGCGGGAGGAGGTCGTCGCACGCCTGCGCGGTTTTTCGCTCTGCGCGCCGGCCCTGATCGAATTCGAAGTGGCCAGCGCCTGCCTGAAGAAGGTTCGCGCCGCGCCGGACGCGAGGCGGGCGCTGCTTGAGGCGTTCTCCCTGTTTGCCGCGCTGTCCATCGCGCTGGAGCCGATCGAACTCGGCGCGGCCGTTGCGCTGGCCGAAGGCTTGAAGCTTTCGCTCTATGACGCGAGCTACCTCTGGCTCGCCCGCGCGCTCGACGCCGAACTGGTCACGCTCGACGAGAGGCTGGTCCGAGCGGACGAGGTTTTACGCGGGGCGCCGTGATTGGTATCTTGCACGGCTTTTCCAGCCAGCCGCGAATTCGCGAGCGCTCATGAACCGCAGCTTTTGAGCCGCAGCCGGACGGCGGGTTTGCCGTGCTCGTACCGGCTCTGCCGAGGACATTTTCGCGTCCATTAGCGCGGCGAAGCCACATCTTTGCCGCTCTTTTCGCCTTGCGCCAGGATTCCTCCACGCTGCGACGGACCGGATAACCGCTGGCGCGAAGCCGTTCGACAATCGGGCGACGTCGTCGTCGGGTCGCGGGAATCCATGCGCTCGGCCCGGACGGCTACTTTCTGCGGTTTTCGGAACTTATCGGCGTTCGACCCGCGCTCTAAGCAAGGCCGCGCCTCCCCAAGGCTGCGCGATGCAGATCAGCCGAGCTTTGCGAGAAACAACAGAAAATGACTCGCGATGGCGGCGCGCTGAGCTTCGGCAGGGTTTCAACGACCGTCGCCACGGCAATTTCCGCGGCGCGCTCCGCGGAAAAGCCGTAAACGCCGGTCGAGATCGCTGGAAAGGCGATGCTGGCGAGGCGATGTTCCGCGGCGATCTCCAGCGCGCGGCGATAGCAGGAGGCGAGCAGCGCGTCTTCGCCGCGCTCGCCCCCGCGCCAGCGCGGGCCGACGGCGTGGACGACATGGCGCGCTGTCATGTTGAAGCCGGGCGTGATCTTGGCCTCGCCGGTCGGGCAGCCGCCCAGCGCGCGGCACGCCTCCTTCAAGCGCGGTCCGGCGGCGCGATGAATGGCGCCGTCAACGCCGCCGCCTCCGGCAAGCTTCTGGTTGGCGGCATTGACGATTGCGTCGACGTCAAGCGCCGTAATGTCGGCGACGAGGACTTCGAGGCGCGGCGTTGAGGTTACGCCTTGGCCGGCTGGCTCAGCTCGATCCCGGCTTCGGTGAGATGGGCGACGAGTTCGCCCGACTGGAACATTTCGCGGACAATGTCGCAGCCGCCAACAAATTCGCCCTTCACGTAGAGCTGCGGAATGGTCGGCCAGTTGGCGTATTCCTTGATTCCCTGGCGAAGCTCGGGGTCTTCGAGCACGTTCACGCCCTTATAAGGCGCGCCAATATAGTCGAGGATCTGCACCACCTGCCCGGAAAAGCCGCACATCGGGAATTGCGGCGTGCCCTTCATGAACAGCACGACCGGATTTTCGGTGATTTCCTTTTTGATCTGATCCTGGACGCTGGCCATCGGCGAAACCTCGTTTCAAGGGCGGGGTTCAAGGCCCCGCCGTCGCGTCGCAATATAGGGCGTGCGCCGGCGGGGCGCCAGAGCGCCGCGCCGGCTGGACGTCAGGGCTTGGCGGAGGCCGCCTTCATCCGCTCCGAAGCGAGGTTCAGGACAGCGTCGGTCTCCCGCTTGAAGCCGCCGGGATCGACCTGCAGGCCGTTGAGCACGGTGCTCCAATGCCGGGTGATCGCCGCCATGGCCACGGCTTCGCGAATCTCGGCGTCGGTGGCGCCGTTGAGCTTGGCCGCCTGCGTGTGGAAATAGATGCAGTACGAGCAGGGAATCTGAGCGGCGACGGCGAGACCGATCAGCTCTTTTTCCTTGCCCGACAAAGCCGTCTTGGGATTGAGCTGGATCGTCTTGAACTCGCCCCAAGCGCCGGCGACGCCTTCCTCCGGGAATAGTTTGAAGAAAGTCGGGACGACGCCGAGCGTCGCCTCGATGTCGCGATAGGCCGCCGAAGCGTCTTCGGCCTTCGCCGAACCGGCTAAGCCGGCGCCCGCGATCGCCAAGGCTATCCCAGTGGAGCACAGGCCGCGCGCGATGCGTTGCATGACAACCTCCTCCCTGTCCGCGGCGCGACCGGCGCGCCGCCAATATTCTCTGTCTACCTATCAGTAGGATGGTTGTCAACCAGTAGGTAGGTGATATGACAGTCGCCCGTGGCGGCGAGCGCAGGAACCGGAAAGAAGGATCATGGCGAAACGGAAAGTCGAATCGGACACGGCGCGGCGCATTCTCGACATCGCCGAGCGCCTGGCTCAGACGCGCGGTTTCAACGCGTTCAGCTATGCCGATATCGCCGGCGCGCTCCGCATCACCAAGGCTTCGCTCCATTATCATTTCCCGACCAAGGCGAAACTCGGCGAGCGGTTGATAGAACGGTACAAGACGTCTTTCGAAGCGGCGCTGGCGCATATTGACGAGGCCAGCGGCGACGCCGGCGCGCAATTGCGCGCCTATGTCGCGATTTATCAGAACGTGCTGGACAGCAATCGCATGTGCCTCTGCGGCATGTTGTCGGCCGATCACGACACCCTGCCCAAGGCGATGAAAGAAGGCGTCCGCCGCTTCTTTGATGCGAACGAGGCTTGGCTCGTCCACGCGCTCGAGCGAGGCCGCGCGCACGGACAGCTCGCCTTTCCGGGACCGCCCGTCGAGGCGGCGCGCCTGATCATCGCCGCCCTCGAAGGCGCGATGTTGCTGGCGCGGACTTATGGCGAGCCTTCGCGGCTGCGATCGACGTCCGATCGTCTGCTCGCCGACCTCGGCGTCAGGGCGACCGCGACGCTCGCGGCGGCGTCGTAGAGTCGTAGAACGAACCCGGGCGCGGTGCGCTCGCAGGGGGGAGGCAGGAAAGCGCCTGCCTCTACTCCGCCGCCGTGGTCAGCGCCAGCGCGTGCAGCGCGCCGCCCATCCGGCCCTGCAGCGCGCCATAGACCATCTGGTGCTGCTGCACGCGCGTCTTGCCGCGGAAGGCGGCGGAGACGACCTTCGCCGAATAATGATCGCCGTCGCCGGCGAGGTCCTTGATCTCGACCTTCGCGTCGGGAAACGCCTCTTTGATCAGGCGTTCGATGTCATGCGCGTCCATCGCCATATTCTTATTCCTGCTTGCCGCGCGCCGCTTTTTCGACGCGCTCGATCACGTCCTTGGCCGGCTCGGCGCAGGCGACCGTGACGCCGCCGGCCAAGGCCACCGTGCATTTGCCGGGCTCGGTGGCGTAGACGGCGATGACCTGGTCGGCGCGGACATAGTTGACGCCGGCCAAAGCCCTGAGCTGGATGAACTGCATCACGCGGCCTCCTTGTCGGGCGCGGCCATATAGGCCGGCAGCCAGGATTCGAACGCGGCTCGCAGGTCGGCGATCGCGATCGGCGCTTCGCCCGGCAGGTTCAAGGCGTCGCCGCCGGTCGAGCCCAGCGTCTGCACCGGAACGCCGATCGCCTTGCCCTCGACCGCGATCATCGCTGCTTCGGTCGGCCTCGCCGCCAGCACATAGCGGCCTTGGTCCTCGCCGAACAGGAAGGCGTGCGCCGGCAGCCCGGCCGCACCGAGATCGATCGTCGCGCCAATATCGCCGGCCATCGCCATTTCGGCCAGCGCTATGGCGAGGCCGCCGTCCGACGCGTCATGGACCGCGCTGACCCGGCCGGCCGCGATCAACGCGCGCACAAACTCGCCGTTGCGTCTCTCGGCGGCGAGATCGACCGGCGGCGGCGCGCCTTCCTCTCGGCCGCAAATCGTCTCAAGATAAGCGGAGCGGCCCAGCCAGCCCTTGGTCTCGCCGATCAGCAAGACGATGTCGCCGGCCGCCTTGAAGGCGAGCGAGGCGGCCTTCTCGACATTGTCGAGAAGGCCGACGCCGCCAACCGCCGGGGTCGGCAGGATGCCGACGCCCGACGTCTCGTTGTAGAGCGAGACATTGCCGGAGACGATCGGGAAATCGAGCGCGGCGGCGGCTTCGCCGATCCCCTTGAGACAGCCGACCAATTGACCCATCGCCGCCGGTTTCTCCGGATTTCCGAAATTGAGGTTGTCGGTGAGCGCGAGCGGTCGCGCGCCGACTGCGACGAGGTTGCGCCAAGCTTCGGCCACCGCCTGGGCGCCGCCGGCGATCGGATCGGCCTCGCAATAACGCGGCGTCGAATCCACGGTGAGCGCAAGGCCTTTCGGGCCGTCGCCCAGCCGCACGACCGCGGCGTCGCCGCCCGGTCCTTGCGCAGTGTTGCCGAGGATCAGCGTGTCGTACTGTTCGTAGATCCAGCGCTTGGAGCAGAAATCGGGCGAGCCGATCAATGTGAGCAGCGCCTCGCGATTGCTCATCGGCGCCGTTACATCGCTCGGCTCCAGAGCCGGCCGCGCCGGCGTCGCGATCCACGGCCGATCGTAGACAGGCGCCTGGTCGCCGAGCTCCTTGATCGGCAGGTCGGCTTTGACCGCGCCCCGATGCTTGACGACAAAGCGCAGCGTGTCGGTGGTCTGGCCGACAACGGCGAAATCGAGCCCCCATTTGCGGAAAATCGCCTCGGCCTCGGCCTCCTTCTCGGGATGGAGCACCATCAGCATGCGCTCCTGGCTCTCGGAGAGCATCATCTCGTAGGCAGTCATGCCGGATTCGCGGCACGGCACGCGGTCGAGATCAAGCTCGACGCCGAGATCGCCTTTCGCGCCCATTTCGACGGCCGAGGAGGTCAGGCCCGCCGCGCCCATGTCCTGGATGGCGATGACGGCGCCGGAGGCCATCAATTCGAGACAGGCTTCGAGCAGCAGCTTTTCGGAGAAAGGATCGCCGACCTGCACGGTCGGCCGTTTCTCTTCGGCGTCGGCCTCAAAGCTCGCTGAAGCCATGGTCGCGCCGTGAATGCCGTCGCGGCCGGTCTTGGAGCCGAGATAGACGATGGGATTTCCGACGCCCGTGGCCTTGGCGTAGAAAATCTCGTCCGCTCTGGCGACCCCCACCGCCATGGCGTTGACCAGGATGTTGCCGTCATAGCGCTTGTGAAAGCCGACCGAGCCGCCGACCGTCGGCACGCCGAAGGAATTGCCATAGCCGCCAATCCCGGCGACGACGCCGGCGAGAAGATGGCGGGTCTTGGCATGATCGGGCGAGCCGAAGCGCAGAAAGTTCAGGCACGCGACCGGCCGCGCGCCCATCGTGAAGACGTCGCGCAAAATGCCGCCGACCCCAGTCGCCGCGCCCTGATAGGGCTCGATGAAGGACGGATGATTGTGGCTCTCCATCTTGAAGACGCAGGCCTCGCCGTCGCCGATGTCGATGACGCCGGCGTTCTCGCCCGGGCCTTGGATCACGCAAGGGCCCGCGGTCGGCAGCTTGCGGAGGTGGATTTTCGACGATTTATACGAGCAGTGCTCGTTCCACATCGCCGACACGATGCCGAGCTCGGTGAAAGTCGGCGTCCGCCCGATCAACTTGACGAAGCGCTGATATTCCTCAGGTTTGAGGCCGTGTTCGGCGACGAGGGCGGGGGTAATTTCCGGTTCGGGCGCGGTCAAGAGCGGTCTCGGGCGGATGGCCAGCCCCGCTTAGACAATGGCGGCGGCCGGCGCAAGGCGGCCGATCTCTCTCTGCGCGGCGACGGAGGGCGGACGTCATCGAAATCTGTACACCGCCGTCCGCTTGATCTCGGCGTCCTCCAAGGCGCGGGTCACCGGCACGCGATAGACGGCGATCGCTTCGAGCCTGTCGCGGGCGAGATACGTGCGGCCGGGATCGCCGATGAGAACCTCGGCGCCGCGTTTGGCGAGCAACGCAAGCCAGGTCGTGACCGCCTCGGCCATGTCCTTTTGGTACGACACGTCGCCGGCCAGAACCGCGTCCCAGCCCTCGTCCGATCCAATCATATCGTGGAGGCGCGGCGCGATCTCGACCGCATTCAGCGCCGCATTGAGCGCGACCGCTTCGATGGCGAATTCGTCGATTTCGCAGGCTTCGACCTTCGCCGCGCCGGCTTTGGCGGCGGCGATCGCGACGAGCCCCGAGCCGGCGGCGAAATCGAGCACGCGCTTTCCGGCGACGACCGAGCGATGATCGAGGACGTAACGCGCCAGCGCCTGGCCGCCGGCCCAGGCGAAGGCCCAGAAGGGCGGGGCTAAGCCGATTTGGCCGAGCTCCTCCTCGGTCTTCTCCCACAGCGCTGTCGCCTCGTCGGCGAGACGCAACTTGATCTCCGGCGCGTGCGGGACGGTCAGCGCGCGGGTATTGGCGAGGATGAAGGCGCGGCGATCGGCGATCGCCATGGTCAGACCTTGATATGCAGCGCCACGATCAGCGTGAAGAGCCGGCGCGCCGTCTCCTTGTCGACGGCGATCTTGCCGGCGAGACGGTCGGCCAGCAGCGCCGAAGCCTCGTCGTGCGCGTTGCGCCGCGCGCGGTCCAAGGCTTCGATCTGGGTCGGCGTGGCGGTGCGGATCGCGGCGTAATAGCTGTCGCAGATGAGGAGGTAGTCTTTCAGTAAAGTACGAAACGAGGCGAGCGGCAGGACATGCGAGACGCTCGGTCCCGCCAAGGGCTCGATGTCAAGGACCAGCTTGCCCTCCTGCGCGGCGACCCGCAGCTTGTACGGCCCGTCGTCGCGGTCGGGCAGGGCGAAGGAGTTCTCCTGGACAAGGTCATAGATCGCGATCGCCCGCTCATGCTCCTGGTCCGGCGAGCCGCGGCCGAGCGTGGCTTCGTCGAGCGCGACGTCGATCAACCTGCGGCGCTCGCCAGGCGCGCTCATGGGATCGCGCCGCCCCGATAGAAGGCGAGTCCCATGCTGAAACGGCGGCGCTGACAAAGGCCATCGTTCATCATCTAACGCCGCGCTCCAGCCTCAGCGCGACGGAGCGCGCATGGGCGCCGAGGCCTTCGGCTTCGCCGAGGGCGATCGCGGCCGGGCCGAGCGCCTTCAGCGATTGCGGATCGCATTTCAGCAGCGAGGTCCGCTTCATGAAATCGAGCACGCCCAGGCCGGAAGAGAAGCGCGCCGAGCGCGCCGTCGGCAGGACATGATTGGAGCCGCCGATATAATCTCCGATCGCCTCCGGCGTCGCTTCGCCTAGAAAGATCGCGCCGGCATTGCCGATGCGGCGGCTCAGCTCTTCGGCGTCGCGCGCCATGATTTCGAGATGCTCAGGCGCGAGTCGGTCGATCAGCGGGATCGCGTCGGCGAGAGACGAGACGAGAACGATAGCGCCGAAATCGCGCCAGCTCGCGCCCGCGATCCCCGCACGCGGCAAATCGACCAGTTGCTTCTCGACTGCGCGCGCGACCGCGTCGGCGAGCGGGCCGTCGTCCGTGATCAGGATCGACTGCGCGGCCTCGTCATGCTCGGCTTGGGCGAGCAGATCGGCGGCGATGAAATCGGAATCGGCGGAGGAATCGGCGAGGACGACGACTTCCGACGGGCCGGCGATCATGTCGATGCCGACCAGGCCGAAGACGCGGCGCTTGGCCGCCGCGACATAGGCGTTGCCCGGGCCGACGATTTTGGCGACCGGCTTGATCGAAGCGGTGCCATAGGCGAGCGCCGCGATCGCCTGGGCGCCGCCGACGCGATAGACCTCGTCTACGCCGGCAAGCTTGGCCGCGGCGAGGACCAATGGATTGATCTTGCCGTCCGGGGCCGGCACGGTCATGGCGACGCGCTTCGAACCCGCGACCTTGGCCGGGACCGCGTTCATGACGACGGACGACGGATAGGCCGCCGCGCCGCCCGGCACATAGAGGCCGACCTCCTCGATGGGCCGCCACCGCCAGCCGAGTTCGACCCCGACTGCGTCCACGAAGGAGACGTCCTCGGGCTTCTGCCGCTCATGATAGGCGCGCACCCGTCGGTGGGCGAGTTCGAGCGCTTCGAGCGCCTTCGGATCGCAAGCGGCGATCGCCGCGCCGATCTCGTCATGGCCGACGCGCAGGCCAAGCCGCGGCAGGTCGATGCGGTCGAAGCGCAGCGAATATTCGGCGAGCGCCTCGTCGCCGCGCGTGCGCACGTCGTCAAGGATTCCGGCCACGGCGGCGTCGACGTCCAGCGCGGCTTCGCGTTTGGAGGCGAGCAGACGGTCGAATTGCGGCCGGAAATCGGCCGCGCTCATGTCGAGGCGGAAAGGCATGGACGTCTCCCGAGCCAACGAGGCTTAGCTGGTCTGCGGCTCGTCGGCCAGAGCATGGCCCGGGCAGGTCTCGACTTGCTGGCGCGGGCCGAGGTCGCGCAACTCGCCTTCGAGACATTCGACTTCGAGGCGAATCGCCGCGCCGCCGGAAAAAGTCAGAGTGACGAACCCGGCCGGCGGATCGCTCTCATCGAAACTGACCGCGAGGAGATTGAGAGTCGCTTCCGGCTTTAGGCCGGAAAGGCCGATCTGCGAGACTTTCATGACGCGATCGAATCGCAGAGCCGCGCCGACGCGCTCCTTGCGGCCGGCGGCGTCGGCGGCCCAGTCGTAGCGCCAGGCGCCGAGCGCGAAGCGCTTCTGGGCGGCGAGATAGGCGATCTCGCCGCGCTTGACCAGCGCGTCTTGGACATGCGCAGAGATCACGGCGAGGTCCTCGCCGTCGAGCGCGATCAGTTTCAGATCGGTCGCGGTCTCGGTCATATTCATCCCGAAATGCGCGTCACCTCCGCGCCGCAGGCGCTGAGCTTATGTTCGAGATTCTCGAAGCCGCGATCAAGATGGTAGACGCGGTTGACGATCGTTTCGCCCTCGGCGGCGAGCGCGGCGATGACCAGCGAGACGGAAGCGCGCAAATCCGTCGCCATGACCGGCGCGCCGCGCAATTTGCTCACGCCTTCGACAATCGCGGTGTCGCCGTCGAGCTTGATGCGAGCGCCAAGCCGGGCCAGCTCTTGCACATGCATGAAGCGGTTCTCGAAAATCGTCTCGCGGATCCGCGAGACGCCTTTCGCCCTGGTCATCAACGCCATGAACTGGGCCTGCAGGTCGGTGGCGAAGCCGGGGAAGGGCGCAGTTTCGATATCGACCGGACTGATCCCCGCTCCATTGCGTTTGACCCGCACGCCCTGATTGTCGC
Organism: Alphaproteobacteria bacterium; assembly: GCA_021325385.1. Taxonomy (GTDB): domain Bacteria; phylum Pseudomonadota; class Alphaproteobacteria; order Rhizobiales; family Beijerinckiaceae; genus Roseiarcus. Next base: position 10,033 of record JAJPHH010000168.1, on the reverse strand, counting down.
TGGACACAGTCGCGCCGGCCGCGGCGAGCGCGTCGAGCGCCTCCTGCAAGTGGTCGGCGACCGCGCCCTTGAGGAGGACGTCGCCGCCGGTCATGGCGACCGCGGTGGCGTAAGTGCCGGTCTCGATCCGGTCGGGCAAAACGCTGTGGCGCGCCCCGCCGAGCTTGGCGACGCCGGTCACTTCGATCGTCGGCGTCCCGGCGCCGTGAATGCGCGCGCCCATTTTGTTGAGGCAATCGGCAAGGTCCTTGACCTCGGGCTCGCGCGCGGCGTTGCGGATCAGGGTCGAGCCATGCGCCGTCGCCGCCGCCATCATCGCCGTATGAGTGCCGCCGACAGTGACTTTCGGAAACGTGATCTCGCCGCCGACGAAGCCGCGCGGCGTGGTGGCGACCACGTAGCCCGCATCGATGTCGATCTTCGCCCCGAGCGTCTCCAGCGCCATGAGCAGGAGATCGACCGGCCGCGTGCCGATGGCGCAGCCGCCGGGCAGCGAGACGCGCGCTTCGCCGGCGCGGGCGAGGAGCGGCGCGATCACCCAGAAGCTCGCCCGCATCTTCGAGACGAGATCATAAGGCGCGGTCGTATCGACGATCTCGCGCGCGGTCAGATGCGCCGTCTGGCCGGAATCGATGTCCTCGCCGGGCCTTTTGCCGTTGAGCGAATAGTCGACGCCGTGATTGCCGAGGATGCGCGCCAGCAGGCTGACATCGGCGAGGCGAGGCAGATTCTCGAGCGTCAGCGTCTCATTGGTCAGGAGGCTTGCGATCATCAAGGGCAAGGCGGCGTTTTTCGCGCCGGAAATCTTGATTTCGCCATTCAGCCGCGATCCGCCCTTGATGTGAATGCGATCCATGCTTGCCCCTGTCGTCGCCGCGGGCGCGGCGCGGTTGTTCGTCCTCGATTTATTGGCGCTCGCCCGGCCGGACATTTCGGGCGTTTCCCGCAGCGGCCGCATCGCGGCCGCGCTGCTGAGCCTTGCGGCGCTTGAGATTCTCGCGCAGCGCGACGGCGAGACGCTTGCGCCGCGCCTCGGCTTCGCTGTCGGGTCGCTTTTCCGCCGCCATTCAGGCTCCCCTACGGCCTAACGCCGCGCGAAAGGCCTAGATACGGCCCCGGCGGAATCCGGGCAAGGCCCGATTCCGGCCCGGTTCCGCTAACCGTCGCGGCGGTTGAGATGTTCCGAGCGGAGCGCCTCGAGGCGATCGTTCCGAGGGAGCGCGCGAGCGCCGACAGGGCGGCGTCTGTTTTCCATATTCAACGAACATCGACGTGTCCGGTCAGCGTCAAGATGCGCTGGCGCTCTCGATCAGCCGGCGGGCCGCCGCCCGCGCTTCTTCTGTGATCGTCGCTCCGGCCAGCATGCGGGCGATCTCCTCGCGGCGGGCCTTCTCGTCGAGCGCGGCGACGCTGGTCGCCACCCGTTCGCCTCCGCCGATCGCCGCTTTGGCGATGCGGAAATGGCTCGTCGAGCGAGCCGCGACTTGCGGCGCATGCGTCACGGCGAGCACCTGCGCGCGCGCCGCGAGGCGGGCGAGGCGCTGCCCAATGGCGTCGGCGACGGCGCCGCCGACTCCGGCGTCGATCTCGTCGAAGACCAAGGTCGGGGCCGAACCACGGTCGGCGAGCGCGACTTTCAAAGCCAGCATGAAGCGGGCGAGTTCGCCGCCCGAGGCGACTTTCATCAGCGGCCCGGCGCGCGCGCCCGGATTGGTGCGAACGTGGAATTCGACCCGGTCGATTCCCTCGGGCGCGACATTGGCCGGATCGCTGGCGATGACGACCGAGAACTCCGCCCGCTCCAGCTTCAACGGCGCGAGTTCCGCATTGACCGCGCGCTCCAATTCGCGCGCCGCGCGCAAGCGCGCTTTCGACAGCGCGGCGGCGGCATCGTCATAGGCGCGCGCGGCTTCGCTCGCCGCTGTTGCGAGCGCCGCGAGCCTGGCTTCGCCAGCGTCGAGCGCGGCAAGGTCGGCGGCGTAGCTCTCGGCCAAAGCGGCGAGATTGTCGACGGGAATGGCATATTTACGCGAGGCGGCGCGCAGCGCGAAAAGCCGCTCCTCGCTCCGCTCCAATTCCTTGGGATCGAACTCGGCCGCGCGCAACGCTTCGTCAAACGCATTTTGCGCAGCGTCGAGCGCCTCCAGCGCCGCATCGAGCGCTTTCACGCAGGGCTCGACCAGCGCCGGCGCTTGCGCGGCCCGCCGCTGCAGCCGCCGCGCCGCGGCGGCGAGATGCTGCGCGATCGCGGCGTCGCCCGTGAGGCTCTCCTGCGCCGCCTGAATGTCGCTGACGACCTTCTCCGCTTGCATCATCGCCGCCCGGCGCTCCGCCAGGATCGCCTCTTCGCCGGGCTGCGGCGCGAGGCGTTTCAGCTCCTGATGCGCATGGCGGAGGAAATCGGCGTCGGCGCGGGCGGCTTTCAGCCGCTCCGTTTCGGCGGCGAGTTGGGCTTGGCTCTCCTTTAGCGCGGCGCTGGCGCGGCGCGTTCGCGCCGCCTCCTCGGCCAGGCCGCCGAACGCGTCGAGCAGCGCGCGATGGCTGGCGGCGTCGAGCAACGCGCGCTCGTCATGCTGGCCGTGAATCTCCACCAAGGCGGCGCCGAGCGCGCGCAACGTCTGCACGCCGACCGGCTGGTCGTTGACGAAAGCGCGGGTGCGGCCATCGGCCAATTGCACGCGCCGCATGATCAATTCGCCGTCGATTTCGACGCCTTGCTCGCGCGCTTGCGCTAGGGCGGGCAGATCGGAGGGGACGTCGAAGACCGCCGTGACCTGGCCCTGCGCCTGGCTCTGCCGGACCAGCGCGCCGTCGCCGCGCGCGCCCAGCGCCAGCGCGAGAGCGTCAAGAAGGATCGATTTGCCGGCGCCGGTTTCGCCGGTCAGGATGGAAAGGCCGGCGCCGAATTCGAGATCCAGCCGATCGATCAGCACGATATCGCGGATCGTCAGCCGAACGAGCATGGGCGACGCCTTTAGGTCAGCCCGGCACGACCGTGTGGTAGATTTTCGAAATCCACGAGTCTTTGTTCTCTTCCGGCTCGAGCCCGCCGCCTTTCAGGAGCGCGTAGGCGTCCTTGTACCATTGGCTGTCCGGAAAATTGTGGCCGAGAACGGCGGCCGCGGTCTGCGCCTCGTTGGTGACGCCGAGGCCGAGATAGGCTTCGGTCAAGCGATAGAGCGCCTCTTCGGCGTGACGCGTCGTCTGATAGCTGGCGAGAACATTGCGGAAGCGATTGATCGCGGCGACGTAATTGCGACGATGCAAGTAGAAACGGCCGATCGACATCTCTTTGCCGGCGAGCTGATCGCGGGTGACCTGAATTTTATATTTCGAATCGTTTACATATTCGGAATTCGGATATTTCTGAACGATCGCCGTAAAGAGTTCGAGCGCCTTGGTGGCGCGCTCTTGGTCGCGGGAAATGTCCGGGATCTGCGCATAGTACGAGCTCGCCTCGAGATAAGTGGCGTAGGCGGCGTCGGGCGAATCGGGATAGAGCTTGACGTATTTTTCCGCCGACTGCTCGGCGTTGTCGTATTCGCCGGCCTTGAATTGCGAATAGGTCGTCATCAGCAAGGCCTTCTTCGACCAATCTGAATCGGGATAGTTCTTGCTGAGCTCGGCGAATTTCTTGGCGGCGCCCGAGCCGTCCTCCTTGGCGAGACGGGCGAGGCCCTGGTCGTAAATCTGCGAGGCCGGTACGTCCGGCTCGACCTTCATCTTGTATTTCTCGGGCCCGAACGGGTTGAGATCGCTCATGTCGAACGAGCTGAGCGAGCCGCAAGCGACGAGCGGCGCGGCGAACATGACGGCCATAGCGAGTCGCATGGCGCGCGCCCGCGATTCGGTCGGAAGAAAAACGGAAAACATGCTCTTGAAACTCGTCCCTGCCCCGCGGGCGCCCCTTATGGATCGGCCGAAATCGTAAAACGGCTGTTTAGACTAAACCGTGCTATCGCGCCACCAATCCATTCTGCGGGTTAACCGCAAATTGCGGCGCAACGGCGCCCTCCGGGCGGCGGCCGCCCGCCGATTGGCGAGCCGTAGCGCGCTGGAAAAGATTTTTGCTTCCCGTGAGCCCGTCGTGGGCTCGCCGACACCAACGAGGCGTCGGGGCGGATCGTCCGGCCCGCTTACTTTGAGGATTCCGCCATGCTCCGTGTCGCTTTCAGCAGCAGCGCGGCCTATCGTCTGGCTTCGGCGCTGGTCGCCGCCTCGGTCGTTTTCGCCGCGCTCCCGGCCCGGGCCGAGCCGAACATGGACCGTTCGGTCGACGCGCCCGCTCCGGTGAAACACTTCACGGTTCACGGCAAGAAAACCGGCGGTTCGCCATTCGCGAAAAAGTCGATGAGGCCGCATGAAGGACTTGCCGAAAAGCTGGGGCGGATGTTCCGAACCATGGGTCAGGAGCCGGACCTCCCGCAGGTACAGGGCGATCTTGGCGGCCCTCATTCCGATTGGATCAATTACGGTTTTTAAGGCGGCGCCGTCATCGAGCCTCGATTCCGACTTGGCGCTCGTCAAAGGCGATCGTTGAAAACGCCAGCCGCCGCCTCAATCGACCTCGGCCGCATAGGCCGCAGCGGCGAGCCGACCGGCCATCGCGGCGGGCGCCGGCGCATGGCGCGGCGCTTCAACGAATTCGTACGCGCTGCGGTCGGCGAATAGCGCCTGCAGCGCCCGTACATTCATCGCATGACCCGGCATATAGGCTCGGAAAGCGCCGATCATCGGCGCGCCGGCCAAAGCCAGATCGCCGATCGAATCGAGCAGCTTGTGGCGCACGAATTCGTCGCGATAGCGCAGACCTTCGGGATTGACGACGCGGTCGCCGTCAAGGGCGACCGAATTGTCGAGCGAGGAGCCGAGGGCGAAGCCCATTTTCCAGAGCCGCTCGATATCGCCGACAAAGCCGAATGTGCGCGCCCGAGCGACCTCGTTGCGGAAGACGCCCGGATCGAGTTCGACGATTTTGCGCTGGCGGCCGATGGCCGCCGCGGAAAAATCGATCTCGACGTCGAGGCTGAAGCCGCGATCGGCCGGACGCAATTCGGCATAAGCCGGGCCGCGTTCGACGCGGACCGGCTTGACGATTTTCAGATAGCGGCGCGGCGCCGCGAGGCTCGTCACCCCGACCTCGTCGATCGCGGCGACGAACGGCGCGGCCGAACCGTCGAGGATCGGCGCTTCAGGCCCGTCAATTTCAATCATCGCGTTGTCGACGCCGAGCCCGGCCAGAGCCGCCAAGAGATGCTCGACCGTGGCGACCGAGGCCTTGCCGGGATCGCCGAGCACCGTGCAGAGTTGCGTCTGCGCGACGTTCGACCATTTCGCTTCGATCAGCCTTTCGCGGCCTCCAGGCAAGCCGGAGCGCAAAAAAACGACGCCGGAATTGGCGTCGGCCGGATGCAGAATGACGGTGACGGGCGCGTTGGAATGGACGCCGACGCCGGAAATCGTGACGCGGTCCCGCAGCGTCGTTTGTCGACCGAATTTCATCAAACCCTTACCCCTCGACCGGCCCTTGAGACCTTTTCTGGTCTTTCGCCCCGCTCCGCTTGACGCGGCGCTGAGGTCGGGCGGCGCTTATCCGCGGACGCGCCATAAAGGGCGCCCGCGCTCTTGATTCGCGGCTGAAGGATAAGGGGCGGCGAGATTGCGGCCAAATCACTCTTCGTGACCGTCTGTTACAAAGGGCCGCAAACGAATCCAAAGAGTTAGCTGCGCTGCGGCGGACGTGGAGCCCCGCCGCAGCGCGTATGGCTTCACTCGTCAGCTCGATTGTCGGCGCAAGAAAGCCGGAATTTCGAGCTGATCCTCCTCGATCGCGGCCGGTTTGGCGCCAACCCGGCCATGCGGATCGAGCGCGCCTTGGGCCGCGCGCGGGGCCAAAGTCCGCGGCTGCGGCCGGCCGTAATCGGCATGAGTTTGCGCCGGGGGGGCGACGCGCGGAGCGACCGGCGAAGGCAGCGCGGCCGCCCGCGGCGCCGGCGGAGCGGCGTCCTCCTGGCGGGTGATGCCGAACGCGGCCAGCTTTTCGAGCAGCGACTTGCGCCTCTCGCCCTGCGCCGGCTGTTCGCCGCGATGGGCGCGAAGCTGCTGCTGCGCGATCGGCGGCAAATCCTGAATCTGCGGCAGGCGCGGCGCTCGGACGATCTGCTCGGCCGGCGGCGGCACGAATTCGCTCGCCGGCTCTTCGAACAAGGTCGGCTGAGCCGGCGGGTCGGCGTAGAGCGCCGGCTTGGGCGCGACTGGACGGAGCTCGACCTCTGCGACCGGCGGGATCGGCGCTGCGACCGGCGCAGGCTCGAGCGGCGCTTCGACGACGGGCTGCGGGGCTGGCGCCGGCGCGGGCTGCGGAGCGGCGGCTTGGATCCGCGCGGTCGCTTGCGCCCGCAGGCGTTGGGCGGCCTCCGCGATCCTTTGCTGAGTCGCTGTTTGCTCGGGCGAAACGTCCACCTTTTCCTGGTCGATGCCGGTCGCGACGACCGAGACGCGGACGACGCCGTCGAGGCTCTGATCGAAGGTCGCGCCGAGGATGATGTTGGCGTCCTCGTCGACCTCCTGGCGGATGCGGCTCGCGGCCTCGTCGACCTCGTAAAGGCCGAGATCGTTGCCGCCCGTGATCGAGATGAGCAGCCCCCTGGCGCCGCTCATCGACACTTCGTCGAGCAGCGGATTGGCGATCGCCGCCTCCGCGGCCTGAATCGCGCGGCGCTCGCCGGAGGCTTCGCCGGTGCCCATCATTGCCTTGCCCATTTCGCTCATGATCGAGCGCACGTCGGCGAAGTCGAGATTGATCAGGCCTTCCTTGACCATCAGGTCGGTAATGCAGGCGACGCCGGAATAGAGGACCTGGTCGGCCATGGCGAACGCGTCGGCGAAGGTCGTCTTCTCATTGGCGACGCGGAAGAGATTCTGATTCGGGATGATGATCAGCGTGTCGACGCATTTCTGCAATTCGTCGATGCCGGCTTCGGCGACGCGCATCCGCCGCGCGCCCTCGAAGTGGAACGGCTTGGTGACGACGCCGACCGTCAAGATGCCCATTTCGCGCGCGACGCGGGCGACGACCGGCGCCGCGCCCGTGCCGGTGCCGCCGCCCATGCCGGCGGTGACGAAAACCATATGCGCGCCGGCGAGATGATCGCGGATCTCCTCGATCGCCTCCTCGGCGGCGGCGCGGCCGACTTCCGGCTTCGAGCCGGCGCCGAGCCCTTCGGTGACCTGCAGGCCCATCTGGATGATGCGGTCGGCCTTTGAAGAGGTGAGCGCCTGCGCGTCGGTGTTGGCGACGATGAAATCGACGCCGACCAGGCCCGACACGATCATGTTGTTGACGGCGTTGCCGCCGGCGCCGCCGACGCCGCACACCATGATCCGCGGCTTCAACTCGCGCAGCTCCGGGGCCTTCAAATTGATCGTCATGCCTTTGCCTCTTGACGTTGGACGCCCGCCGGCGCCGGTTGAATTGGACTCGTCAGGTGGAACTCATCGGGAGCGGCGCCGCCGCGCCGTCCCAAGCTCAGAAACTCTCCTTCAGCCAGCGGCCGACGCGGGCGACATAGCCGTCGCCGCCGACGCTTGACGAATGGGCTCGCCGGCCGGGCTCGAAATGCTCGATCCCGGCGATTTGCGGATAGACCATCAGGCCGACCGCAGCGGAGAAAGCCGGGCTCTTGGCCGATTCCGGCAGGCCTTCGACGCCGAGCGGCCGGCCTATGCGGATCTGGCTGGAGATGATCCGCCGCGCCAGCTCAGGCAGGCCGGTGAGCTGGCAAGCGCCGCCAGTCAGGACCAGCCGCCGCGCGGCATGGGCCCCAAGGCCCGCATTCTTCAGACGATCGCGGACAAGTTCGAGGATCTCTTCGACGCGCGGCCGGATGATGCGCACGAGCTCGGATTTCGGCAGCACGCTGGGGTGGTCCAAGTCGTCGCCGACGCGAGCGACCGTCATCGTGTCGCGCTCGTCCGAGGGCGAAGAAATGCAGCTGCCGTGCAGCGTCTTCAGGCGTTCGGCGTCGGCAAGCGAGACGGCGAGGCCGCGGGCGACATCCATGGTGATGTGATTGCCGCCGACCGCGACGGCGTCGACGTGAGCGAGGCGACCGTCGACGAAAACGCCGATGGAGGTCGAGCCGCCGCCGAAATCGATCAAGGCCGAGCCGAGCTCGGCCTCGTCGTCGACCAGGCTCGAAAGTCCGGCCGCGTAGGGCGTCGCCACGACCGCGTCGACGCGCAAATGGCAACGCTCGACGGCGAGCATCAGATTGCGCGCCGCAGCGGCGTCGCAAGAGGCGACATGCAGCTCGGCGCCGAGCTCGTGGGCGACCATGCCCTTCGGATCGCGCACGCCGCGCGTGGCGTCGAGCGCAAAGCCCATCGGCAAAGCGTGCAGCGCGATGCGTCCCGCCCGCGCGCTCGCATGCGAAGCGGCTTCGAGCACGCGATGGATGTCGTGTTCGCTGACCGCCTTGTGGGCGATGGCGACGCGCGCGTTATAAAGTTGCGAAGCGAGGCGGCCGCCGGTCATGTTGACGATGATGCTTTCGACCTCGACTCCCGCCATGCGCTCGGCAGCGTCGATGGCGAGGCGCATCGCGGTCTCGGCCGCGTCGAGATCGACGATCGCGCCCGCTTTGACGCCGCGCGAGCGCTGGTGGCCGATGCCGAGCACTTTGCAGCGATGGGTGCGGCCGCGCAGCGAATCGGTCGCGGCCATCGGCGTCAGCCGCGCGATCAGGCAGACGATCTTCGACGCGCCGACGTCGAGCACGGACAGAACGGCGCTCTTTCTCGCCGGGATTTGGCGCAGGCGCGGCGTCAAGGGCTTGAAGCTCATGTCGCCCCCTTCTTCGCCGGCTTCATGGCGGCCGCCCGCGCCGCCGCGGCCTCCTCCGTCAAGCGGACGAACATTTTGCCGGGCGCGCGCAGATCGAGCGACAAGGCCGCGCGTTCGAGCACGCGGTCTTGGCACTGCAGCCGCACCAGGGTCGCCATCGCCGCCGGGGGATCGGCCTCGGGCAGCTTGACGATCATTCCGTTGGTCATCGTCAAATCCCAGCGGCGGCGGGAGACGAGGATTCCGGCCTTGATTTTGGGACGAAGCTCGGCGGCGGCGTCGAGCACCGCCATGAATTCGGGCAGCCGTTCATTGGCGCCGTCGCCGACGACGAAGGGCAGGCCGATGAAGCGGTCGTCGGTCATCTCGTCGATCGGCGCGCCGTCGGCGGCGACGATCTCGACCTTGCCGTCTTTCTGCCAGAGCGCGTAAGGCGCGCGCTCGACGAGATCGATGACGAGATGGTTCGGATAGAGCTTGCGCACGCTCGCCGACTTGACCAGCGGCAGCGCTTCGAGGCCCTTGCGCGCCTCGGCGGCGTCGAGGAACAGCAGCGAATTCTTCGGCGTGATGCGGGCGGCGGCGAGGATCTCGCGCTCGCGCAGTTCGGCCTGGCCTGAAATGGTGACGACGGCGATGTCGAAGCCGAGAGCGCGCGCGGCGACGTCGCGCAAGTCGCCCTCCCTCGCAATGAAGGCTTGGTACTCGCCGCCGCGCACCGAGCCGAACAGGCCGACGCCGGCGAACAGCGCGACGGTCAGGGCAAGGCCGAGGCCGCGTGGCGCGGTCAGAATGAACCTTCGCAGCCGCGTCAGGCCGCGACCTGAATTGCGCTCGCCGCGCAGCAACACGCGCGGCGCGGCAAGCTCGCCGACCGCGACCGGACGCAGGGGCGCCGAATTGAGGCCGCCGAATGCGAAAGCCTCGGCTAACGGTCGCATGACGCGTCCTCGACCATCCAGGAAACGAGTTCGGCGAAGGAAATGCCGGCATGCGCCGCCATTTCAGGCACGAGGGAAGTTTCGGTCATGCCGGGCTGCGTGTTGACCTCCAAGCAGACCAGCTCGCCGTTCTCCCCTTTCGCCTCGTCGTAGCGAAAATCCGCCCGGCTCACGCCGCGGCAGCCGAGCGCCCGATGCGCTCTGAGGCTCAACTGTTGAATGTCATGGTAAATATTCGGTTTAATTT
>JAJPHH010000041.1 GCA_021325385.1 Alphaproteobacteria bacterium | reverse complement strand
GTCGATTCGCGGATCGCCGGATCGCAGAGATAGGCGAGATTGGTGTCGTCGAGCTGCAGATAACGGCAGCCGCGCTTGGCGAGATCGGCGATCTCGTCGCGGTACGCGGCGGTCAGATCGTCATAAAAGGCTTCCAGATCGGGATAGGCCGTCTCGCTGATCGCCTTCCGTCCGCCGCGAAAATGCAGCATCGACGGCGCCGGGATGCAGACTTTCGGCGTCCGGCTCGTCACGCTTTTGAGGAAATCGAAGTCCCGGCCTTGGATCGGCGACGCGTGCCGTATTTTCGATTCGACATGCATGGTCGGCGGACGGAAGCCGACCTCGGCGCCGTCGTCTTTGCGGAATTTGGCGACGAATTCGCCATAGGTGACGGTGACGCCGTCGAGCTTCTCGAGGAAATCGACATGGAAATAGGTGCGGCGGAATTCGCCGTCGGTGATCCCTTTGAGCCCAACCTCCTCCTGCTTCTTCACCACCTCGCGGATGCACTCGTCCTCGACCTCACGCAGCGCGTCGGCCGGCAGCTTGCCGGCGAAGAAGGCGTCGCGCGCCTCGGCGAGCCGCTTGGGGCGAAGATAGGAGCCGACATGATCGGCGCGGAAGGGCGGTTTCGTGGACATTCGTCTCCTCCGGGAACTTAGCAAAAGGCGTCGCGCGGCGCGCCGTTTGCCTTCTTTCTAAAGGACGGTCGGGTTTTGGCAACCCGCGGAAGCTTTCGACCCTGCAAAGGCGCGTTGGCTTGGCGAGGCTATTGCAGAGCGCGTTCAGCACTTTCGACCGCGTCCTGCAGCGCCGCCGCGAAACGCTCGACGATCAATTCGACATCGGCGGCGTCGACAATATACGGGGGCGCCAGCAGGACATGATCGCCGAGAACGCCGTCGACGCAGCCGCTGGCCGGATAGACCATCAGCCCGCGCGCCATCGCCGCCTGCTTCAGCTTGTGCGCGAGCTTCGCTTGCGCCGGAAACGGCGTCTTGCTGTCGCGGTCCAGTACGAACTCGACGCCGCGAAACAGCCCGCGGCCGCGAATATCGCCGACATGCGGATGCTGGCCCAACCGCGCGCTGAGCAGCGTGTTCAATTGTTCGCCGCGAGCGCGCACATTGTCGATGAGCCTGTCGCGCTCGATCGTCTCGAGGACAGCGAGCGCCGCGGCGCAGACCGTCGGGTGAGCCATGTAGGTCTGGCCATGCGCCAGCGCGCCGGAGCCGTTCTCGATCGCTGCAATTACGCGCTCGCTGGCGAGAACCGCGGCGATCGGCTGCAGGCCCGCGCCGAGGCCCTTGGCGATGACGACGATGTCGGCCGCGACATCCTCCTGGTCGAGCGCGAAGAACGTCCCGGTGCGGCCCGAGCCGCACATCACCTCGTCGGCGATGAGGAGAACATCGTGCGCGTCGCAAATCTCGCGAATGCGCTTGAAATAGCCTTTGACCGGCGGGACCGCGCCGAGCGTCGCGCCCGAGACCGGCTCGGCGATGAAGGCGGCGACGTTGTCGGGCCCGAGCCTTTCGATCTCATCTTCCAGGGCGTCGGCGACGCGGCGGCCATAGGCCGCTTCGCTCTCGCCGTCCGCGCAGCCGCGATAGGCGTAGCAAGCAGGAATGCGGCCGACATCGATCAGCATCGGCGCATAGGTCGCGCGCCGCGCGCGATGGCCGCCGGCCGACAGGGCGCCGAGCGTCGCGCCGTGATAGGCGAAGTCGCGGGCGACGAACTTGCCGCGGCTTTCACGCCCGAGTTCGAGATGATATTGACGCGCCAGCTTCAGCGCCGCCTCGTTCGCCTCCGAACCGGAGTTCAGGAACATCACGCGGCCCCTGGCGAAATTTTTTGGCGCGCGGTCGAGAAGTTCGAACGCCAGCCGCTCGGCCGGTTCGCTGGTGAAAAAGGCGGTATGGGCGTAAGCGAGCGTTTCGGCCTGGCGCTTGATCGCTGCGATCGGCGCCGGATGCGAATGGCCGAGGCAGGAAACCGCAGCGCCGCCGCACGCGTCGAGATACTCGCGACCTTGCGCATCATAGAGGCGCACTCCCTCGCCCCGCGCAGCGATCGGCAGATCGTCCCTGAGGCTGCGATGCAGCACGCGGCTTTCGGCGATCAGCAAAGCGGCTCCTCCTCGGCGGCGGTCGATATGGCGAATCCGTATGAAGCAAGCGCCGCGCGACGGCAATTGCGTTGACGCTGGCGAGGATCAGTCTATTGTTTTGGTAGACAAAGCCATGTGGGACCGTTGCAATGAGAGTGTTTGCGCGCGCCATGTCGGGAATGCTGCTGGCGATCGGTCTGGCCGGCGTGTCTTGGTTTGGCGCAGCGGCCGGCGCGGAGGTCGATGCCGGCAAGCTGCGCGCATTGGTCGACGGGCCGCAGCGCTCGGCCAAGAACGTCGCGCGCGATCCATATCGCCATCCTTTCGAAGTCTTGAGCTTCTTTGGCGTCGGCGACGCGGCGACGGTCGTCGAGATCGATCCGGGCGGCGCCGGCTATTGGACCGAGATTCTCGCGCCGTACCTCAAAGAGCGCGGCCGCTATGTCGCGGCGATCGGGCCGAAGGATTCGCCCTTGGAGGAAGTACAACGCGGCAATGCGGCTTTCAGGGCCACGATCGCCGCCGATCCGACGAATTACGCCAAGGTCGAGATCAGCGAATTCGATCCCGGCCGCGCGGAGCCGTCGCCTCCCGGCAGCGCCGACTTCGTACTGACCTTCCGCAACATCCACAATTGGATGGCGGATGGAACGGCCGAGGCGGCGTTCCGGGCTTTCTATGACGCGCTGAAGCCCGGCGGCGTGCTCGGCGTCGAGGAGCATCGCGGCAGGACCGATCAGCCGCAGGATCCCAAGGCGAAAAGCGGCTATGTGCGGCAGGATTACGCGATCCGCCTCGCCGAAGCCGCTGGCTTCAAGCTCGCCGGCGAGTCGGAAATCAACGCCAATCCGAAAGATACGAAGGATTATCCGGCCGGCGTCTGGACTCTGCCGCCGACCTTCCGGCTCAAGGATCAAGACCGCGAGAAATACGAAGCGATCGGCGAGAGCGATCGCTTCGTGCTCAAATTCGTGAAGCCGAAGACGCCGTGACGCGGACAGGCGGCGCCCGCTCCGGCGCCGCCCGTACCAGGCTCGAACATGGCGGGAACAATCCGCGTCGCAAAGCTGTTTTCGGGTGGCGCGAAAACGCGCCTAAGCAGCAAAGGGGAAATCGATGAAATTCCGAATAGCTCTTGGCGTCGTGACGACCGCGGCCGTTGTCGGCCTGGCGGCGCCCGCTCTCCCGCAAGGCGGCGTCAAAGTCGGCGCGCTGCGCTGCGAAGTGTCCGGCGGTCTTGGCCTCATCATCGCCTCCACCAAAGAAATGGAATGCGTGTTCACGTCGGCGCGAGGCCGTAAGGAACATTATTTCGGCAAAATTCAAAAATTCGGCCTCGATATCGGCGCGACGACGCAAGGCGTCCTCGCTTGGGATGTGTTCTCGGCCACCGAAGGTCCTCGGCGCGGCGCTCTTGCCGGAGATTATGCCGGGGTCGCCGCCTCCGCCACCGCCGGCGTCGGCGCTGGCGCGAACGCGCTTGTCGGCGGCTCGGATCGCTCCTTCACCCTCCAACCGCTCTCGATACAGATGCAGGGCGGCCTCGATCTCTCGGCCGGCGTCGCGTCAATGACTTTGCGGCGCGGATGATCGGTCGGGTTCTGGGCAAGGAGAAAGGGTTCATCCTTTTCTCCTCCGCTCGATCGCGTCCCAAATCGCCGCAGCGAGATTCGGCCCGCCGACTCGCGCGATGGCGCGGATGCCGGTCGGCGAGGTGACGTTGATCTCGGTCAGGTAGCCGTCGATCACGTCGATGCCGACGAAGACGAGGCCGCGGCGCTTCAATTCGTGGCCGATCGTCGCGGAGATTTCGCGCTCGCGCGCGGTGAGTTCGGTGGCGACGGCCGCGCCGCCGCGGACCATATTGGCGCGTATGTCGTCGGCGGACGGCACGCGATTGACCGCGCCCAACGGCTCGCCGTCGACAAGAACGATGCGCTTGTCGCCTCTGGCGATCTGCGGAAGGAACTCCTGCGTGACCCAGGGCTCGCGGAAGGTCGTCGCGAAGAGATCGTAAAGCGAGCCGAAATTGGCGTCCTTCGGCGCGATTTTGAAGACGCTGACGCCGCCGAAGCCGTGCAGCGGCTTCATCACGACCTCGCCATGCTCGGCCCGGAACGCTTCGATCGCGTCGCGGTCGCGCGAGATCAAGGTCGGCGGCATCAATTGCGGGAAATCCATGACGAAAAGCTTTTCGGGCGCGTTGCGCACCGAGGCCGGGTCGTTGACGACGAGAGTCTTGGGATGGATGCGCTCGAGGAAATGCGTCGTCGTGAGATAGGCGAGATCGAAAGGCGGATCCTGGCGCAGCAGCACGACGTCGAGGCTGGAAAGATCGACCGTCTCCGCTGGTCCGAGCTTGGCGTGTTCGCCCTGCACGTCCTTGACTTCGAGCGCCTGCGCTCGGGTCAGCACCTGCGGACCGAGCTGAGTGAGGCGATCCGGCGTATAGTACAGGAGCTTGTGGCCCCGGGCTTGCGCTTCGAGCAGCAGAGCGAAAGTCGAATCGCCGGCGATTTTGATCTTATCGATCGGGTCCATTTGCACGGCGACGCGGAGAGGCATGAGTTTATCCTGATTGGTATGGGACCGCGCCGACGATTGGCGCTTGATCGCCCTCGAGCGATTATGCGTGAGAACCGTGCAAACTCAAAGATGGGACTCGGCGCCGGTCGTGACGAGAACGCGCCGCGGCGCTTAACCGAGAGTACGTCGCCGCTTGTCCGTCATTCCACCTCCAGATCGAACGCCGCCTGCACGTGTCTCGGCCAGCGCCTTGGCGCGATCAGCACCGCGTCGCCGCGCAGCGTCGTCCGCACGGCGGAAGGATTGCGCATCAGCCAGACGCGCGCGGCGCGGCCGATGCGCCGCCTTTTGGCCGCGTCTATGGCGATCAGCGCTTCGTCGAAGCTGGGCCTTGCCTTAACCTCGATAAAGGCGATCACGCCGCCGCGCGCCGCGACGAGGTCGATCTCGCCGCCGGCGACCACGAATTTGCGCGCCAATATGCGGTAGCCCTTCATCGCCAGAAAGGCGGCGGCGAGCCATTCGGCGCGCAACCCCCAGCGATGCGCGCGCCATTTCGCCTCGAACGGCGTCGCCTTGCGTTTGCGGCCGATCGGCCTCGCCATTCAGCGCCTGCCCGCGGCAAGCGCCAGGGCGCGGGCGTAGACCCGTCGCCGCGGCGCGCCCGTCTCCGCCGAAACCGTCGCGGCCGCATCCTTGACGCTCAGCGTTTCGAGCGCCGCGGCGAGGCGCTTGTCGATCTCTTCTTCGGCGACCGGCGCCGCCGGCTCTGGCGGGCCGACCAGGACGACGATCTCGCCCTTGGGCGGCGCTTCGGCGGCGAATTCGGCGGCCAAGCGGTCGAGCGGCCCGCGTCGCGTCGTCTCATAAAGCTTGGTGAGCTCCCGCGCGACGACGCCGGCGCGCGGCCCAAGCTCGGCGGCAAGATCGGCGAGCGTCTCGGCGATGCGGCGCGGCGATTCGAAAAAGACCAGGGTCGAGGGAATCGCGGCGAGTTCGGCGATGCGGGCTCGCCGCGCCGCGCTTTTCGGCGGCAGGAAGCCTTCGAAATAGAAACGGTCGGTCGGCAGGCCGGCGACGACCAGCGCGGCCAGCACGGCCGAGGGACCCGGAACGGAGGTGACCGAAACGCCCGCCTCCAAAGCCTCGGCGACGAGCCGATAACCCGGATCGGAGACGAGCGGCGTGCCGGCGTCGGAGACCAGCGCCAAAGCCGCGCCGGCGGCGAGCCGCGCCATGAGGTGCGGACGCACCACGGCGGCGTTGTGCTCGTGATAAGCGATGAGCGGCGTCGCGATGCCGTAATGGGCGAGCAATGTCCGCGTCACGCGCGTATCTTCCGCGACCACCGCGTCGGCGGCGGCCAGGGTCGACAGCGCGCGCAGCGTAATGTCGCGCAAATTGCCGATCGGCGTCGCCACGACGTGCAAGCCGGGCGCGATCGGATCGGCTTCCGCGCGCAGGCCCAAGGCGGTGAACGCGCTTGGTCCGCGCATCGATTCGGCGTTTTCTCGCGCCATGGCCCGCCTCGCTCGAGCTGTTCGTTATTTCGTCCGATTGTTTCTTATACAGAACCGCGCCGCTCGGCGGCAAGCGGCGTCGCGCTCAGCTTTCAAGCAGGCGTTTACCACCCGCGGCTTAAAATGCCATATTCGGAGGCGATGAGCGCTCGACGCTGCTTGGGGCGCTTCAGGAGGCGGCGCTCGCCGCGTCAGCAGGCGCGATAGGATCGAACGGTCGCTGACTCGGGGAGGTCTTCTTGTCGATTGTCTCGCTGCCTTGGCGACGGCCTACGCTGCCGCGGCCCCGAATTTTGCGCCTGTTCGGCGCCGCATTCGCTGCTTGCGCCGGCTTTGCCTTGGCCGGTTGCGGCCCGACCGGCGGCTTTGGCGGCGGCTCGAACGATTCTTCCCTCGCTGCGCCGACGACGCCGGTCCAATCGCAGCCGCTCAACGCCCCGACTGTCGGCGAAACGATCGGCTCCGGACCAACCCGCGTCGGTCTCGTCCTGCCCCTGACCCAAAATGGCGGACCGAGCGCGATCGGGACCTCGCTGCGCAACGCCGCGGCGCTCGCAATCCAGGAATCGGGCGGCTCGGACATCACGCTGATGGTCGAGGACGATCATTCGACGCCCGAAGGCGCGGCTCAGGCGGCCCAGGCGGCCCTCGGCGCAGGCGCGGAGCTGATTATCGGTCCGCTCTTTGCGCCTGGCGTGCGCGAAGCCGGCCGGGTCGCCAAGGCGGCGGGCAAGCCGGTCATCGCCTTCTCGACCGACGCCAGCGTCGCCTCGCATGGCGTGTATCTGCTGTCGTTCCTAATCGAAGGCTATGTCGATCGGATCATGGATTATGCGCGATCGCGCGGCAAAAAATCTTTCGCCGTTCTCGCGCCGCAGAACGAGTTCGGCAATGTCGCGGCCGCCGAATTCCAGCGCAACTCGTCGCGGCTCGGCGTGACCGTCGTGAGCGTCATCCGCTATCCGCCCGGCCAAGCCGCGAGCGCCGCCTCGCAGCTCTCGGCAATCTCCAACCAGATCGACGCGCTCTTCGTCGGCGAGCAGGCCGACGCCATGGCCGCCGTCAATGACGCACTGAACGCGAGCGGCGTCAAAACGCAGATCCTCGGCACCGGCGTCTGGAACGACGCGCGCACCTTGCGCCTGCCGGCGCTCCAGGGCGCCTGGTTCGCGGCCCCCGACAATTCCGGATTCAACGCTTTCGCGGAGCGCTATCGCGCCAAGTTCAACAGCGATCCGACTCGCCTCGCCACCCTCTCCTACGACGCGGTGTCGCTCGCCTCGGCCCTCGCCCGCTCGCAAGGCCCGGACAAATTCTCCGATCGCGTCTTGACTAATCCGTCGGGATTTAACGGCGCCGACGGCGTGTTCCGGTTCCGCCCGGACGGGCTCTCCGAGCGCGGCCTCGCCATCATGCAAATCGGCAATGGCGCGGCGTCGGTGATCGCGCCGGCGCCGAGGAGCTTCGTCGGCGGTTGATCGCCTACCCCGTCACCTCGAGCGCGATCCGTCCATAAATCTTATCGCCGTATTCGTTCACCGCCTCCACGGCGGCGCGATGCGTCCCGGCGGGCAGGTCCGCCGGCAGGCGCGCGGTCCAGATATGCGACGACGGCTCTGCTTTGACCCAGGGCTTCTTCGTCGCCTCGTTGCGTAAGAACACTTCCTCGACGAACGGATCGGGCGTCCTGACGCGCTTCATCGCGATCGGCGCCCGGTCTCCCAGTTTGAGCGCGACATTTGTCTTCGGCCCGCCGTCGAAAATATTGACGACGATCTGCGTCGCCGGAATTGCGGCGAGCGGAATCGGCGAAGCGAGCAATCGCCCAGGCCGGAAGTCGCGCATCAGCTCGCGTTGCGCGCGGTGATAGGCGGAGTCGACCGAGATGCGCATCTGCCGCTGGTTCGGCTCCTTGGCCGGGACGAACCGCGTGCGGTACGAATTGCCGTCGACGGCGAGCATGTGAAAGCCGTTCGGGCTGCCGTCGCGGCTATCGGCGCAGGCGACGCCGCGATGGTCGTACGGCCCGCTCCACCACGAGCCGGAGACCGCGGTCATGACGTGATGGTGATGCGGCTCCGACCCTCTCCAGCCGTCGGCGGCGTCGAAATAATGATGTTCAGTGGTGTGCGTGTGTCCGGAGAAGCTGACCGTGTAGCGGCGGCCGTCGAGAAGGGCGAACAGCGCGTCGCGGTTGGTCAAGTTCACGCTTGGATCGCGCGAGTCGAGATCGGTGCGCAGCGGGATATGCATAAAAAGAACGATCAGCTTTTCCGGCGGCGTGTGGGCGAGGACGTTGCGGACGAAGTCGAGTTGAGCGTCGTCGAGCCGGCCTTGATAGCGGCCTGCGCCGCGCGGCCGCGATTGGTCCGCCCCGAGATAGTCGACATCGTCGAGCATTATGAATACGGCCTCGGCGTAGCAGAAAGCATAGTAATTCGGACCGAAGACGCGCTTGAAAGTTTCGCGGCTGTAGCGCCGGTCCGGCGCCTCGTAGTTGAGGTCGTGATTGCCGCCGATATTCCACCAGGGCAGGCCGATCGTCGCGACGATCTTGTTGTAGCGGTCATAGAGCGACAGGTCGTCGAACATGAGGTCGCCGGCGGTAACGCCGAATTTCGCCTTGGTTCCGACCAGCGCGTCGACGACGTCCTCACGAATGAAATCGACCTCTGCTTCGGATTCGGGCTGCGGATCGGCAAACAGCACGACTTCGAAAGCTTTCGGCTCGTCTTGCCGGCGGAGAGGGAAATCGAGCGAAGCGGGCAAAGGCGCCGTTGGCGCCAAGCCGGCGAAGGTCAGGTCCAACGATTCGGGCGAGCCGTTCGGATAATGATGGACATAGAAGCGCGACAGCATCGTCGTCGGATCGATCGGTGGGGCGTAGCCAGCCGGCTTGATCACGAAAATGGTCGCTTCGTCGGGAAGCGGCAGCGTATAGCGGCCATCCGCGTCGGTGACGGCGACGTCCCTGCCGTTCGAGACGAGAACATTGGCGATGCCCGCGTCGCCGTCCTGTCGCCGGCCCGAGCCGCTGCGATCCTCGAAGACGATTCCCGAAATCGTCGCGCCCTGCGCCGCGGCCGGCGAAGCCGGCGCGATCGAGGCCGCGACGACGCCCGCCGCGCCGACAAGGACGTCTCGGCGCGTCACCTCGTTCGATATTCGCTCAATCGTCATATCGGCCTCCTGGGAATCGGGCGAGACGCGTTGCAGCAAGCGCAGATGACGCAATGATGAACGACGCGTTTCAGCGGACGCTGCGCAGCAGGAAGGCGCTGCCGCCGACCGCCAGCGCGCCGAGCGCGCCGAAGAGAAACAGCGCGTCATAGCCGAGAAGCTTGATCAGGCCGCCGCCGATCGCCGGGGCGAGCAATTGCGCGGCGGCCCCGGCCATGACCAACATGGCGAGATCGCGCCCGGCGGCGTTCTTATCCGGCAGAACATGCGACATCAGGTCGAGATCGATCGCCGAATAGACGCCGATGGCGAGGCCGCTCAGCGTCGCGAAAATCAGCATGCCGGACCAAGTCGACGCGGCGATCGGGACGAGCGAGGCTGCGGCCATGGCGAGCGCATAAGCCTGTACGAACAATTTCCGCCGCGCGGTTCGGCCGGCGAGCCAGCCGGCGGCGAAAATGGTGGGGACGGTGACCAGGATGCGCAGCGAACTGACCGCGCCCGCCGCGATCTGGCCGCTGCCCGCCGGCAATCGAGACGCGCCGATATGATCTTGCAGAATATAGAGCAGGTAATTGTTGATCGAAAATTGCGCGACGAACATCGTCGTCCGCAGCGCGAAGACCACGGCGAAATCATGCGCGCGGAACGCGACGAGCGAGCGGAGCGCCGCGCGCCAGCCGAAGCGAAGCGACGCGCCTGCCGCGCGATAGGCTCCTTCGCGGGCGAAGAATACAAAGGCCGCCGTGGTCGCGAGGAGCATCGCCGCCAAAATCGCATAGCCCGCCTCGCCCGTCGCCCAGGCGGCGATATTGACGCCGATCAGCACGCCGATGGGCGCGCCGACGCCGATGATCGAGGAGGCGAGGCTGCGCTTCTCGAGCGGCACGCGGTCGGGCACAACCGCGAGCATCGCGCCTTGAAAGAAATTGAGCGTGAACCACAGCGCCGCGTAAAGCGCGGCGATCGATGCGAGGCGACGCTGAAAGCCGAGCGCCAACGAGATCGTCGCGGACGCCGCCGCCATGGTCGCGAGCCAGGGCGCCCGGCGTCCCCATCGGCTCCGCGTCGCGTCGGTCACGGCGCCGCCCGCCATCAGGCCGGCGACGCCGGCGATCGCGCAAAGCACGGTGAGCAGCGCAAGGCTGCCGATCTTCCGCGTCGGGTCGATCGCCTCGACCTGGGCGGGAACGAGAATGAGTTGGACGCCCTGGAAATTCGCATAAAGGGCGAAGGCCGCCGGCAGCAGAAAGGCGAGCAGCCGGGCGACGGCGATAGGCTCGCCGGGCGTCAGGCTGGCCGGCGCGCGATCGTCAAGAGCGGGCGATAAATCTTCGAACCGTTTCATCCCGTCTTTCACTGCGCCTCGTCGCTGGCCCGTTACGCGGCTACCAGAGCTGGCGCGCCGCTATGGCGCCTCGGCGAGCCAAACCTCCCGCTCCAACCGCAGCGCGTTCCTCTCGATGCGGCAAGGATCGTCGAAAACCATCGCTTCGCGCTTGTCCGCGCGATAGGCCGGCCATCCCGCATCGCCGGTTTTGACGAAGGAGATCCAGGCCTGATGCACGGCGTCGGCCAGGCCCTGCGGCGGGTTCGCGCCGGCGACGCCGCCGACTTGTTGCGCGCCAAGGCGATTGAACGCGAAAGGAACGTCGAGGCAATGGCACGATCCCAGCAGTCCTTCCGCCGGCCGCCAGCGGAAATCGTAGACAAATGTCGGTGCGGCGGCGCCGAGCCGCCATTCGGCCAATTCCGCCGCCGGCGCCCGAAAGGCGAATTCGGCAATGGCGCGCCCGAGCAACTCGTCCGGCGAAGCGCCGGGATGGAGACGGCGGAAGCGCGCGACGCCCTCAGCGTCGTTGAAGAAGGCGGCGAGCGTCCGATCGGTTTTGGCCGCGTCCGCGCCGCGGATCAGGAAAAGGAATTCGTCGGCGGTCGCGCCGACCATTAACGCGACGTCATCGCTCCCGCCGCGGCGGATCGCCTGCCCGATGTCGATCGGCAACAGGTCGCCGTCGATTTGCGGACGCAAAGCCAAGCCCTTGGAGAATCCCAACGCGACCTCTTCGGCGCGCCCGGTTTCGCCGGGCCCGGACGCCTTCTCTTGCGCGGCGATGAGGCGTTCGGTCGAAATCGCGCTCAAAGCCTCGAACGTCGCAGGCGCGCCGACAAGCGCTTCGAAGCGCGGCAGGAATTCGGCGAGCCGCCGATTGGCGCCGCGCAGCTCGATCGAGCCGCTCATCAGGATCGCTTTGTTGAATAGGCCTCGCGCCGGCGTCGCGAGCAGCGTCGCGCAGGCCATGCCGCCGGCGGACTGTCCGGCGATCGTCACATTGGCCGGATCGCCGCCGAAAGCCTCGATATTGTCTCTGACCCATTCGAGCGCGGCGATCCAATCGCGGACGCCGCGATTGGACGGCGCGCCGGCGATCGGCAGGAAGCCTTCGACGCCGAGGCGATAATTGATCGAGACGAAGACGATCCCGGCCGTCGCGAAAGACGTCCCGTCGTACCAGGGACTGACATTGCCGCCGGCGAAAAAGCCGCCGCCGTGAATCCAGACGAGAACCGGGCGGCGCGCCGGCTGCAAATCCGGCGTGAAGACGTTGAGGTTGAGGTAGTCGTCGCCGTCGATCGTCGGCTCGGGAATCAGCGTCGAGGGCCGATAAGGCTGCGGCGCAGTCGGGCCATAGGCGAGCGCCTCGCGCACGCCCGACCAGGGCGGCGCAGGCGCCGGCGATTGGAGCCGCAAAGGTCCGACCGGCGCGGCCGCGTAGGGAACGCCGAGGAACGCCCCGACCCCGTCTCGCCAAAAGCCCTGTAACCGGCCGCTCCGGATAGTCGCGACAAGGTCGTCCCGCCGTTCGCGCATCATTCCTCCTCCCGCTCGTACTCATCCGCGCTCGGCCTGGTCCGGTCCGGTCGGCAGCCTCGCCGGGCGGCCGCTCGTCTCCGCATCTTGCGCCGCTCTTTCGCCTCGTATCTCTCCTAGCATTCGAAGAGCCGGCGCAGTTCACAATCGCGTTACCCAGGAACGACGGGCGGGTCACGGGAGTTGCATGAGCGCGTAGTGTGTCCTTGACGCAATCTCCCCTTATGAGCGAACCAAGATTGACAGCCGGCGGCTGCCGGATTTTGTTCAAATGGAAAGGATGGTGAATGACGGCGCCTGAACCGGCGACTTTGGATCGACATTCGATCAGCCTTTTCCTGGACGTGGACGGGACGATTATCGACCTGGCGCCGACGCCGGACACGGTCGACGTTCCTTCCGCGCTGCTTGGAGAATTGGCGGCGGCGGAGCGCCGCCTCGACGGCGCGCTCGCTTTGGTGAGCGGTCGTCCGATCGGCGAGCTCGATCGATTGTTCAAGCCGCTCCGATTGCGGGCCAGCGGCGTGCATGGCGGCGAAATTCGGTATGCGCCGGAAGAGTCGGAGCGGTCATTGGCGGCAGGTCGGCTGCCGGAAGAAGCATGGATCCGTCTCAATGACCTTATCGAGAAGTTCCCAGGCGCGTTCGCCGAAAACAAGGGGATAAGCTTCGCCGTTCATTATAGGTTCGCCGGTCCGGTCGCCGACGACATTCGCGAGGCGCTCGAGCAATTTCGACGCGAATATCCGGAATTGCCGCTGGAGGTGATCGGCGGTCGGTCGGTCTACGAGATCAAGCTCGCCGGTTTCGATAAGGGAAAAGCGATCGAGCATTTCATGTCGCGGCCGCCTTTCGCCGGCCGCCGTCCGATTTTCGTCGCCGACGATCGGGTCGACTTGCCGGGATTCCAGAAGGCTCTTGCGCTCGGCGGATTGGCGTTCTCCGTCGGCGCCGAACTGCCCGGCGTGTCGGGCTGGTT
Source organism: Alphaproteobacteria bacterium (assembly GCA_021325385.1). Lineage (GTDB taxonomy): Bacteria > Pseudomonadota > Alphaproteobacteria > Rhizobiales > Beijerinckiaceae > Roseiarcus. Next base: position 3,625 of record JAJPHH010000041.1, on the reverse strand, counting down.
TGCGAGTCCCAAGGATTTGCGCGCCTGGCTCGGAAGGCTCGGCGAATGAGCGAGACTCAGGAGAGTCGGCGGCTCGGCGGTCGACAGCCGCTCGATCTCGCTTTGATCGGCAATTGTCGCACCGCGGCGCTGGTCGACCCGCTCGGCCGCCTCGTCTGGTGGTGCTTCCCGCGTTTCGATTCGAATCCGATCTTCTGCCGCCTCCTCGCCGGCGACGAGGAGAAGGGCTTCTCCGACGTGGTCGTCACCGATCTCGCCCATTCGCGCTCGGCCTATATCCGCAACACCGCGATTCTCGAAACAGAACTCGAGGACAGGCACGGCGCACGTTTGCGCATCACCGATTTCGCGCCGCGGTTTCAGCGCTACGAACGCACCTTCCATCCACCGCAACTCGTGCGCCGGATCACGCCTTTGGCCGGGCAGCCTAGGATCAGGATCAGGGTCCGGCCGACGGAAGCGTACGGCCGGCCGCTGACCGACATCTCGATCGGCTCGAATCACATCCGCTACCAGGGCTCAGGCACGGTGCTCCGTTTGAACACCGACGCGCCGCTCTCCTATGTGGTCCAGGAGACGACCTTTCCGCTGACCCGGCCCATGACCCTGGTGTTTGGGCCGGACGAGCCGTTCCGCAGCGCCTTCGAGAGCACTGCGAACGAATTCGAAGCGCTGACCCGCGCCTATTGGCGGGATTGGACGCGCACGCTCTCCATTCCTTTCGAATGGCAGAGCGAAGTGATGCGCGCGGCGATCACCCTCAAAATGTGCAGCTTCGAGGAGACCGGCGGCATCGTCGCCGCGCACACGACGTCGATTCCCGAAGCCGCCAATAGCGGCCGCAATTGGGACTATCGCTATTGCTGGTTGCGCGACGCTTATTTCGTCATCCAGGCGCTCAATAAGCTGAGCGCGACCGACACGATGGAGGCGTACCTCCATTACATTATGACCATCGTCACCGATACCGACACGCCCTTGCGCCCGGTCCATTCGATCGTGCCTGGCGAATCGCTCTACGAGGAGATCGCGCCGAACCTCGCCGGCTTTCTTGGCCAGGGCCCGGTTCGGGTCGGCAATCAAGCGGCCGAGCAGCATCAGCACGACGTCTATGGCAGCGCCATCCTCGCCGCTACCCAAATGTTCATCGACGAGCGTCTGCCGCAAATGGGCGACGAGGCGCTGTTTCGCCGCCTGGAGCCGCTCGGCGAACGGGCGATGCGGCTTGCTCTGAAGCCCGACGCCGGCATCTGGGAATATCGCGGACGGGAGCGCATCCACACCCATTCCGTCGCAATCTGTTGGGCGGCTTGCGACCGCCTGGCGCAAATCGGCGCCCGGCTCGGCAATCACGAGCGCGCGCTGCTCTGGGCCGAGCGCGCCGCCAGCTTGCGGAAGGAAATTCTCAGCCGCGCCTGGCGCGGCGACAAGAAGGCGTTCGTCGGCGCTTTCGACGGCGAGGATCTCGACGCCAGCGTGCTGCTTCTCGCCGAACTCGGCCTGATCGCGCCGGACGATCCGCGTTTCGTCAGCACCTGCGACGCCATCGGCCGCGAGCTGATGAGAAACGGCCGTATCATGCGCTATACTGCGCACGACGATTTCGGCTGGCCGGAGACCGCGTTTCTGGTCTGCAATTTCTGGTATATTGACGCGCTCGCCGAGATCGGCCGCCGCGACGAGGCGCGCGAGCGCTTCGCCGATCTGCTCGAGCGCAGAAACGCCTACGGCATCTTTTCGGAGGACATTCACCCGGACACAGGCGTTCTATGGGGCAACATTCCGCAGACCTATTCGATGGCGGCGATCATCGATTCGGCGATGCGGCTGTCGATCAAGTGGGAGGCGGCATGGCGCCCCGTCTGATCCTCGTCTCCAATCGGGTCAATGTCCCGGTCGCGGGCGTGCCGCGCCAAGCGGGGGGACTAACCGTCGCGGTCAACGCCGCGCTCAAGCAGCGCGAGGGCGTGTGGTTCGGCTGGAGCGGCAAGGTCAGCAAGGAGGGCGAAACGCCGGCCGCTTCGGTCATCCTTCGCCGCCGGCGCACCTACATCACGCTCGATCTGTCGGCGAACGACTTCCAGGAATATTACAACGGCTTCGCCAATCGCGTCCTATGGCCGGTGCTGCATTACCGCGTCGATCTGGCCGAATTCACCTCGGTCGATCTCGGCGGCTATTTGCGCGTGAACGGCCGTTTCGCTGACGCCCTCTCGCCCTTCATCACGCCCGACGATGTGATCTGGGTGCACGATTATCACCTGTTGCCGATGGCCAAGGAGCTTCGTGCGCGCGGCCACAACAATCCTATCGGCTTCTTCCTGCACATTCCCTGCCCGCCGCCCGACATTATCGAGGCGTTGCCGCATCACGACGAGACGATGGGCGCGCTCAGCCATTACGATCTGGTCGGCCTGCAGACGGACCAGGACGCGGATAATCTCAGCCGCTATTTCGCCTCTCTGCGCGGCGCCAATCAGCGCGGCCCGGGCTCGTTCGAATTCGACGGGCGAAAGGTACGGGTCCGAGCCTTTCCGGTCGCGATCGCGACCGCCGTCTACGCCCGCGCGGCGCGCAACTCGGTGAAATCGACTCTGGTCGAGGAGCTGCGCAACAGCCTCGTCGGCAAGCGCTTGATCCTCGGCGTCGACCGGCTCGACTATTCCAAAGGAATCAAACACCGTATCCAGGCCTTCGGCCATTTCCTCGAGAAATATCCCGAATGGCTCAACCGGGTGACCTTCCTGCAGGTGACGCCGAAAAGCCGGACAGGCGTTCCCGAATATTCCGCGATGGACCAAGAAGTCAGCGCGCTGGTCGGCCAGATCAACGGCCGGTTCGGCGATCCGGCCTGGACGCCGATCCGCTATGTCAATCGCTCGTATTCGCGGGCCATGCTGGCTGGGCTCTACCGCTCGGCTCATGTCGGCTTGGTGACGCCGCTCCGCGACGGCATGAACCTGGTCGCCAAGGAATATGTGGCGGCGCAGGACCCGGACGATCCCGGCGTGCTCGTCCTGTCGCAATTCGCCGGCGCGGCGCAGGAGCTCACCGGCGCCCTGGTCGTCAATCCGCACGAGACCGAAGGCATGGCCGCCGCGATCAAGGCGGCGCTGGAAATGTCGCCGGAGGAGCGTAAGGAGCGCTTTCAGCGCATGTACGACCATCTGGCCGAGAACGACATCGACCGCTGGGCCGAGCGGTTCCTCTCCGCGCTCGGCGAAACGCGCGAACAGCCGGGGCTGTTGAGCAGCCTGCGGCAATTGTTCGCCGTCAGGGCGTAGGCGCCGCTCTGTCCTTCCCGCGCAAGCGCAGGGCTGTCCGGGGAAAATGAGGGTAAATTTAACGCCCGGAGCGCGGCCCTCGCAAACGAGGCGATATCGAGTTTATTCGCGGGCTTGTGATTGGCGAGACTCGGAAACGAGCGCGCTCAAAGACGCAAATCCCAAACACCGCGCTGCCATCGAGGCGGGCGCGCCTCAAGGCCAAGCCGGCTTCGCCGGTCGCTCCGCTGCGCTTCGCGAGCCCGCCTCGATGGCTTTTTTGCAACCAAGACGTTTTGCTGACCGAAACGGCCGAACGGCCGGTTTCGGCAGCAAAACGTCTTGGTCGCCAATAGCCACGC
>JAJPHH010000119.1 GCA_021325385.1 Alphaproteobacteria bacterium | reverse complement strand
GAAGGTGAAGGCGGCCGCGGCCGCGAACGCGATCGGGAAGAGCGGGACAGCGAATTCGTCGACCGTCTCGTCCATATCAATCGCGTCGCCAAAGTGGTGAAGGGCGGACGGCGCTTCGGCTTCGCCGCTTTGGTCGTGGTCGGCGATCAGAAGGGCCGGGTCGGCTTCGGCCACGGCAAGGCGCGCGAGGTGCCGGAGGCGATCCGCAAGGCGACTGACGCCGCCAAGCGCGGCTTGATCCGCGTTCCGCTGCGGGAGGGGCGCACTCTGCATCACGACGTCCATGGCCGGCACGGCGCCGGCAAGGTCGTTCTGCGCGCCGCCCCGGCCGGCACCGGCATCATCGCCGGCGGCCCGATGCGCGCCGTATTCGAATCGCTCGGCGTCCATGACGTCGTCGCCAAGAGCCAAGGTTCGTCCAATCCTTACAACATGATCCGAGCGACTTTTGACGCGCTGAGCCAAGAGGACAGCCCACGCGCCGTCGCCCAACGCCGCAACATCAAAGTATCGACGCTGCAATCGCGGCGTCAGGGCGTCGAAGCCGACGCCGCGGATTCCTGAGAGACGCGCCATGAGCGAAGGCAAGAAAATCACCGTCGAGCAGGTCGGCAGCGCCATCGGCCGGCGCGCCGAGCAGCGCCAAACGCTGATCGGCCTCGGCCTCAATCGGATCGGCCGGCGCGCCACCGTGGTCGATACGCCGGCTGTACGCGGCATGATCGCCAAGGTCGCGCATCTCGTGCGCGTCGTGGAATAAGTCACGAACGACTGAGTTCAATGCTGTCATTCCCGCGAAAGCGGGAATCCAGAATGGGCTAGTCCTTAAGGCGGGGCGGTTCGTGGATTCCCGCTTCGCGGGAATGACAAAAGAGGTTTTCATAAAGGGCGGTTCCGCCGTCCGCGACCGATATGGAACGAACATGAAACTCAACGGCATTTCAGACAATCCGGGCTCGTCCAAAGCCCGTATTCGCGTCGGCCGCGGCATCGGCTCGGGCAAGGGCAAGCAAGCGGGCCGCGGCGGCAAGGGCCAGACCGCGCGCTCCGGCGTGCGGATCAAGGGCTTCGAAGGCGGCCAGATGCCGCTGCATCGGCGCCTGCCGAAGCGCGGCTTCCTTCCGCCGTCGCCGCGCGACCTCAACGAGGTCAATCTCGGCCGCATTCAGACGGCGGTCGACGCCGGCAAGCTGGACGCAACGAAGCCGGTGACGGTGGAGGCGCTGGTCGAGGCGGGCGTTTGCGCGCGGGCGCGCGACGGCGTCAAGATTCTCGGCAAGGGCGAGATCACGGCGAAGCTCAATTTCGAAGTGTTCGGCGCGTCGAAAGGCGCCGTCGCCGCGATCGAAAAGGCCGGCGGCGCCGTCAAGGTCCTGGCGAGCGAGGCCGCCCAGGCCTGATGAACGCGACAAGACGGATGACAAATCACGCCGCGCCGACCAGATAGCTCATCGGCGGCGAAGCCCTTCGGGCGCCGCCATTGACATGTAAAAACCGGCGCGCGGCGCCGTATGGAGCGCTTTGACAATGGCGTCGGCAGCGGAACAGCTTGCAGCCAACATCAACTGGGCCGCCTTCGGCAAAGCCGAGGAGCTCAAGAAGCGCATTTGGTTCACGCTCGGCGCTTTGATCATCTATAGGCTCGGCACCTATATTCCGCTGCCGGGCATCGATCCCAGCGCTTTCGAGGCCAATTTCCTCGGCCACAAGCAGGGCGTTCTCGACCTCTTCAATATGTTTTCCGGCGGCGCGGTTCAGCGCATGGCGATCTTCGCGTTGAACATCATGCCGTATATCTCGGCTTCGATCATCATCTCGCTGTTGACCTCGGTCGTCCCGTCGCTCGAGCAGTTGAAGAAAGAGGGCGAAGCGGGCCGCAAGGTGATCAATCAATATACCCGCTGGCTCACCGTGGTTCTCGCTGTGTTTCAGTCCTACGTGATCGCCGTCGGTCTCGAAGGCCGAGCCGGCGTCGTCTCGGAGCCGGGACTGCTGTTCCGATTGTCGACCGTCGTGACGCTTACCGGCGGCACCATGTTCCTGGTATGGCTCGGCGAGCAGATCACGACGCGCGGCGTCGGCAACGGCTCGTCGCTGATCATCATGGCCGGCATTATCGCTCGCCTGCCTGCGGCGATCGTCCAGACTTTCGAACTCGGCCGGCAGGGGACCATATCGACGACTTTGGTGCTCGGCGTCGTCATCATGGCGATCGCCGTCATCACCTTCATCGTGTTCATGGAGCGCGCTCAGCGGCGCGTGCCGATCACCTATCCCAAGCGGCAGGTCGGCAACCGAATGTATGAGGGGCAGAGCTCGTTCCTGCCGCTGAAACTCAACACGTCCGGCGTGATTCCGCCGATCTTCGCATCCTCGCTTCTGCTGATGCCTGCGACCGCGGCCAATTTCGCCCAGAATGGCGGCGTTGGCGTTCTCGGGACGATCTCGACCCTGCTCGGCCGCGGCAGTCCGCTCTACATCATCTCTTATGTCGGCCTGATCGTCTTCTTCGCCTTCTTCTACACGGCGACGGTGTTCAACCCGGCCGACACCGCCGACAACCTCAAGAAACATGGCGGGTTCGTGCCCGGCGTGCGCCCCGGCGAGCGCACGGCGCAATATATCGACCAGATCCTGACCCGGATCACGGTCATCGGCGCGCTCTATCTGTCATTGATCTGCCTTCTGCCGGAACTGTTGATTTCCTCGACCGGCTTGCCGTTCTATTTCGGCGGCACCTCGCTTTTGATCGTCGTCAATGTCACCATGGACACGGTCGCGCAAATTCACGGCCACTTACAGGCCCACCAATATGAAGGCCTGATCCGCAAAGCAAAGCTGAGGGGGAGGAAGAAATGAGGTTGATCCTGCTCGGGCCGCCAGGCGCGGGCAAAGGCACCCAAGCTCAGCGGCTGGTGGAGAAATACGGGATCCCTCAATTATCAACCGGCGACATGCTCCGCGCCGCGGTGAAGGCCGGCGCGCCGATCGGCCTCAAGGCCAAAGCGATCATGGATTCGGGTTCGCTGGTGCCGGACGAGATCGTCGTCGACATCATCGCCCAACGCGTCGAGCAGCCGGACGCGCGTCGCGGCTTCATCCTCGACGGATTCCCGCGCACGGTCGCGCAGGCCGAGGCGCTCGACAAAATCCTGGCTGAGAAGAACCATAAGCTCGAGGCCGCCATCGAGCTCGAAGTCGACGCGGAGAAGCTCGTCGATCGCATCATCCGCCGCGCAGAAGAGCACAAGGCCGCCGGCGAGCCGGCGCGGAAGGACGACGATCCCGCCGTCTTCAAGACGCGGCTGGACGCCTATCGCCGCGACACTGCGGCGGTGACCCCCTACTATCAGGCCAAGGGCATACTGCACCGCGTCGACGGCATGGCGTCGATCGACAGCGTCGCCAATGCGATCGACGCCATCGTCGAGCGCCTCGAGCGCGTTTAGCGCGGCCCCCGCTTGGCCGACATTGCTTCGTGGTTTCGCTCTTCGCAATGACCGTTGAGCCATGACAGAGCCTGAGGTCATCGTCGAGAAGCGCGGCGCAGCGGGCTTCATCACGCTCAATCGGCCGAAGGCGCTCAACGCGCTCAATCTCGGCATGGTGCGGACCATCGCCGCGGCGCTGGACCAATTCGAAAAGGACGACGGCGTCGCCCGCGTCGTGATTTCCGGCGCCGGCGGCCGCGCGTTTTGCGCGGGCGGCGATATCCGGCTGCTCTATGAACAGGGCAGGGCGGGCGACCACGCCAGCCAGCTCGCCTTCTGGCGCGAGGAATATATCCTCAATCGCCGCATCAAACGGTATCGGAAGCCTTATGTCGCGTTGCTCGACGGCGTCGTCATGGGCGGCGGCGTCGGCCTTTCCGTCCATGGTTCGCTGGTCGTCGCCAGCGAGCGCTATACATTCGCCATGCCGGAGGTCGGCATCGGCTTTTTCCCGGATGTCGGCGCGACTTATGTCCTGCCGCGGCTGCCGCGCCGGATCGGCCGCTATTTCGCCTTGACGGGCGAGCGGGCCGGGGCCGGCGACGCGCTCGCCCTTGGCCTCGCCGACGCCTTCGTCGAGAGCAGGCGGCTCGCCGAACTTGCGGGAGCGCTCGAAGGCGCCGCGCCGACCGAGGAAATCCTCGCTCGGTTCAAACAGCCGGCTCCTGCTTCGCCGCTCGCGGCCGAAACGGCGTTGATCGAGCGTTGCTTCGCCGGCGAAACCATCCCCGCATGTCTGGCTGCGCTCGAAGCCGCCGCGAATGACGCCGCTTTGGCCAAGGCGGCGCTTGCCGCTATGTTGGCCAAATCGCCGACTAGCCAGGCGATCGCCCTGCGTCAGATGCAAATCGGGGCGACCCTGTCGTTCGAAGAGGCGATGGGGGTCGAATTCAGGATCGTCTCGCGCATTTGCCGCGGGGTCGATTTCTACGAAGGGGTGCGCGCGGTGATCGTCGACAAGGACAATCGGCCGCAATGGCGGCCCGCCAGCGCCGCCGAAGTCAAGCAACAGGACATCGACGCCTATTTCGCGCCGCTCGGCGCGGACGATCTCGTCTTTCCGGCGGCCGCGTCATGACGGCGGAAACCGCGCCTGACGGCGGCGTCCCGCGCTTCATCGAGCATGCGCCGCTGCCGGCGATACCCGATGTCGGGGCGCTGACGCCGGAGGACGCCAAGGCCGCGCGTTGGACGCTGGCTTTAGTCTGGTTCATGCGCACGATTGCGGTCGTGTGGATCGCCAAGGGCCTATTCAATTGGACGATCTTGATCGGCGCCGATCCGTCGGTGGCCAATGTTCTCGAATTGCCTGGGCCGATGGCGGCCGCGGTCTGTTTCTTCGCCGTGGCCGACCTGGTCGCCGCGGTCGGCCTGTGGCTGGCCGCGCCCTGGGGCGGCGTGCTGTGGCTGCTCTGCGCCGCGACCGAAGCTGTGGGGCCGATTCTGGGCGCGCGCGCCGCGATGGCCAACAGCCTCGCCGTCGCGCTCGACCTCGCCCTGATCGTCGTCTATTTCGGCTTGAATTTCATGGCCGCGCGCGAGCGCGGCTAGCTCGCCTGCTCTCGGAGCCCCGATGCCTCTCTATGCTCTCGACGGCGTTCGTCCCAAGCTTCCGTCCGAAGGCCGCTATTGGATCGCGCCTAACGCCAGCGTGATCGGCAAAGTCGCGCTCGGCGAAGATTGCGGCGTCTGGTTCGGCGCGACGATCCGCGGCGACAACGAATGGATCAGCCTCGGCGCGCGCAGCAACGTGCAGGAAAGCTGCATGCTGCACACCGATATGGGCTTTCCCATCGAGGTCGGCGAGGATTGCACGATCGGCCACAACGCCATCCTGCATGGTTGCGTGGTCGGCGCCGGCTCGCTGATCGGCATGGGCGCGATCGTTCTCAACGGCGCCAAGATCGGACGCGGCTGCCTGGTCGGGGCCGGCGCGCTGGTGACCGAGGGCAAAAGCTTTCCCGATCATTCGCTGATCGTCGGCGCGCCCGCTCGGGTGAAGAGCGAGCTCGACGAGGCGGCGATCGCCAAGCTGAAATGGTCGGCGGCGCATTATGTCGAGAACTGGCGACGCTTCGCCAAAGGGATGGCGGCGCTTTAGCTGGGATGAGCCGCCGTGGTCGGGGTGCAGCAAAAAAAGGCCGACCCTTCCGGGTCGGCCCAAGGCGCGAAGCGGATCTGGGGGAGGATCCGGCCTCGAATGCAGCCAGCAGTTCAGCGCGCGGTGTAGAGCGGCGCGGCGGTCGGCTCGCCTAGAGCGACCCAGACATTCGGGTCCTCCTGGCTCTGCCGTTTGACGAAGCGGTAGCCGGCCTCCGCCCAGGGCTTGACCTCGTCGCTCAAATTGTCGAGGGCGAATTCGCCTGCATTGGTACGTACGGTGAGCAGCGCATGGCCGTCCTGATTGGCGTCCTTGACCACCGTCATCAACAGCGCTTGCCGCGGATATCCCATATCGACGAGCATTTTGCGCTTGAGAAGCGCATAATCCTCGCAATCGCCGCGGCCGTCGACGGGATAGTCCCAGCGATCGACGAGATCCCAGTGCTCCTGGTCGCTGACCGGCGCGACATGCGCGTTGACCCAAAGATTGACGCGCTCGACATCCAACTTGGCGCGGCGCGTCCAATTGATGTCGACCGCCGGCAGGCGTTCGCCGCTACATTCGCCTTGATAGCGGGCGCAAAAATCGACCCAGCCGTAAGGCGTGCTGGTTCGCGGACCGACCGCCGCGTAGCGGAGGTCGGGACCGCCGACATTCGCCGGCTGGATGATGCTTAAAATCCCGCCAAGGGCGGCGGTCGCCGCCGCAGCCTTGAGCATAAAGGACAACATCGATCGTCCCCCGTTTTCTTATGCGAGGGACGGTAGCGACGGCTTTTTGCTAAGGATCGAAATGGAAAGGCGGCATTCTAACGGTTCGATTCACGATTTCTGTCTAACGCGAAGAGCGAAAACGCCGATCGCGCGGGAGCCGGAGAGACTGAATGCCAGCGAAAGACGCTATATTTCGGCGCGCCGCGGCTTAACGCGAGCGCGGGCGGCGGTCGCGGTCACGGTAAATTTTCGCCGGCGGCGGTCATGATCTTGGCGGCAAAGCCGAGCGCATGGTTAGCGATGCGGTAAGCGATCGGACCCCTCCGGCCAAGGCGATATCAGAGTGTTGATCGTCTCGATCGGCATTCGCCTCGGCGCCTCAAAATACCCGCAAAGTTTTCCGCGCAAGGGCTGCCAAATCTCTTGCTTCGAGGCGGCTTACGTTGAATTTTAATGATCAAGGCAATTGTTTCGAGGTACGGGCACTGGGGGCAAGACGCCATGGCCAGCCAGATCCGAATTTACAGATTCATCGCCTGCGCCGCGCTTCTTTCTTGCTCGGCGGCCTCCGCTGCGGCCGGAAGCGGCGCTTGGCTGGTTTCCATTGAGTGCGATAAATTTCAGCGTGTCGGCGACACGATCCGCGTCAGTGAAAATACCTCGATGGTCGATACCGATTGGGATGGCTATTCTCTCAGTGCGGGTCAACGGATCGCCCATACGTCGATTGTACCCCGGGATAAGAAACTGTTCCGAATGATCGCCGAAGCGTGCAAGTTGTAGCGCCGCCAAGGTCATCGGAAGGGGCGCGCGGGACGCGGCGATTCTGCTTCCTCTTTCGTCCTCAGCCGCTCGCCGCCCCGTGGCGCGCCGCTCGTTCAGTCGCGACATAAACCATGTCGTGGATATACATCCCCGCGGCGATGCCGCGGTCATAGCTTGACCAATGCCGCGGCAGAATTTCGACGCGGCGGCCGCCACGCGCGTGGAGTTTGACCAAGCCAGCTTGTTCGGCCGCCTCCAGCAATTGCCGGACATGGGTGCGCGAGACGCCAAAGCGCTCGCCGATATCGGCGTAGGGAACCGCGGCGTGCGGGTAGCTCGGCGCCGCCATCGCCGCTTGAAGCAGCGCGGCCTCGATGACGGAGCCGGCGGCGCGGTTGAAGAACAACAGAGAGTCAGGAAGCGACAGCAGGAGCTCCGCGCCCAGCGGCAGGAAAGGGACGCTGATGCGGCGGTACAGGGCATGGAACGGCCCTTCGCGCCGCATGACAGGCCCGTAATCGTGACCAGGAAAGAGAATGGTCAGGGGCGTGACGTGGGCCGCGAGCCAATCGCGGTCATGCGCCCTCAGCTTCTCGCTGGGCGACAGGATGCGCACGCGCCGATCTTCGGCGGCGGGTTTGAGCTCCATGAAGCCGACGGAGCAGAGCCGCGCGACCAGTTGATCGACATGCCGGTCGCTGGCGAAGCCGAACAGCGTCATCGTCTCCTTCAATCGCTTGATCGTCGGCCAGGTGTCCCGCCGGGCGGGATCGGCGCCGGCTTCGAGAATGGCGGCGATGTGATAGACCATGAAGCGGCCGGACTCGATCAGCAGGCGGACGATGAAGGGATCGCCGCTATAGAGCCCCAGGAAAGCGTCGAGATAGGCTCTGCGCGCCTCGGGCAGGCGCGGATGACGGACAATATCGTCGAGCGCGAGTCGCGGCGGCCCGCCGACAAGGCGTTCTATCTCAGCTTGCTCCAACGTCGCCCCCGTCACGCCGGAATGTCCTGAGCGTATAAGCGGCGGGCGATAGGCGCAATGTTTTCCAACCGCCTGCGCGGGGCCGACGCTATTCTTTGAGCGCTGCGGTCAGAGATCGGGCGCTTCAGGAGCGTGGCGCCCGAAATCGCCTAGCCGATTAAGGGGGCGTCCATGGGCCACTATCTGATCCAACTCGCCTACACGGCCGAAGCCGCCAAGGCGATGGTCAAAAATCCGCAAAATCGCGAGACGACAGCGCGCGCGGCGATGGAATCGCTCGGGGGAAAGGTTCTCTCCTTCTTTTTCGCTTTTGGCGAATACGACGCGATCCTCGTCGCCGAATTGCCGAACAATGCCGCGGCCGCGGCGGGCGCGCTGGCGACCACGGCGGGCGGCGCAATCGCCAAGTTCCATACGACGCCGCTGCTCACCGCCGCCGAGAGCGTCGAGGCCATGAAGCTCGCGCAGAAGGCCGTCTACGCGCCGCCGCACTAGCCGGTGAGCCGAAAAGATCAGGCCAGTTCAGCGCACGCTCGCTCGCGGCAAGGTCGATATCGATCCGTGAGCACGACCGGTCGCTCTCTCTCTCGACGGAGAAAAATCATGCGCGTCATGGTGCGGATGCGAACCAATACCGAAAAGAGCAGCCAAGCCCTCCGGTCTGGCGGCTTGTCGCAAGTCATCGGCCGCTTCATGGACCGGGCGAAACCCGAAGCGGCCTATTTCACGATCGATGACGGGGTGAGGACCGCGTTCTTTGTCCTCGACATGCAGAAGAGCAGTGAGATGCCTGTCCTGTTCGAAGAGGCTTTCCGCGAGCTCGGCGCCGAAATCCAGGTCATGCCGGTGATGACGTCCGAGGAGTTGCGCGAGGGCTTCTCGCAAATTCCGCACGAATGAGCGGCGCGGCGGGAGCCGAGATGGCCCAAGCGGCCGACCGGTTTCGGCGTACGCGATCTAGAAGGCTCGATTGCGAGGAGGGGGACTCATGCGGATGATGATGAAATTTTCGGCGCCTGCCGAGACGTCGAACAAAGCGTTCCTCGATGGTTCGATGGCGAAAATCATCGAGGAGGTCATTGACAAGCTGAAGCCCGAAGCGGCGTATTTCGCGCCGATCGACGGCAAGCGCGGCGGCATGTTGTTTTTCGAGATGGCCGAGCCGTCGCAGATCATCGAGGCCTGCGAACCCTTCTTTCTGAATTGGAGCGCTCACGTCGAGTTCATGCCGGTCATGAACGCCGACGATCTGCGCAAGGGCTTTGCGGCGATGGCCGAGAAGTGAGGGTCGGATGGACCGAGCGGCCGCGGCCGACAAGCGTCCGGAGCGCCGTTCGCCACGATCGCGAATTTGGTCTAATCTCGATATCGCGGCTTGTCCGGAAGGACCAACCAGGATCGGAATGACGAGGGCCAAGTCGCGGCGAAGTCGCGCTTGGCCGACGCGGGCGGCGCTCCGATGATTTGGCGCTTTTGGCGGGTCATCGCCGGGCTTGCGGTTTATACAGGGCTTGCCAGTCGGGTCGGGACCTGCGCGCAGCCGCGCAAGAGGCGCTCGCGTCCGTGCAAGCCGCTTGGCGCGCCGCAATAGATGAGGATCGAAGGAGGGGACGAGAATGGATGCGATCAAAAGCCATCTCTCCGGCCTCGCCCATACGACGTGGGTTTCGCGCTTGGTATTTTGGCTGACAATCGCAGGCATGGCCTATGGCCTGTACAAAGCCTACGACCTTGGCCAGACCATGCGTGCGGCGGCGCAAGCGCGAGCGGAGGAGGCGATCGCCAGCGAGGACCGCGCTTTTTGCGAGAAATTCGGCATGAGCGTCGGCAGCGCCACCTACCTCTCGTGCTGCCGGGAATTGTCGTTCATCCGGCAGAAGCAGACTGAGCGCGATCGGACTGTGACCATCGATATGCTGTAGCGCGGTCAGCAGGGCCTCCGCCGGATGGCGAGGGCGCCAGCCTCGTCAACCTTCCGCGCTGCTCTTCGCCTTCAACATCGCGGCGCCGATAATCATATTTATCCTTCATCATACGGTCTATATGCGAACTGACGCGGATCCGCGCTGCCGGACATGCTTAAGACGGAACGCTACCGTACCCTTCGTTCAAGCTCAGCCTCTCATCTCGCGTGAAGTCGGCCAGGTTGTGGCGCTGCGGCCACATGTATGAAGAAACTGCGGCAGACCGTTGGCCTCTACGAGAATCCGCCCTACAGTAACGTCACGGATTTCAGAGCGGAGGCGGAAATGATCAAGCGAGCGGCTTTAGCGACGACAGCTCTGCTTGCGTTAGTCGGCGCGGCTTCGGCGGCCGATTTGCCGACCACCAAATCGGCGCCTGCAATGCCGCCGGCGGCCCTGATCAACTGGAACGGCTTCTATATCGGCGTCAACGGCGGCTGGGTGGGCTCGACCGGCGACAGCGTGTTCAACACCGGCACGGATACCGGCCCGGGCGGTCTCGGCACGGTGCTCATCGCGGGATTGATCCCGGGAAGCGTCGGGGTGAGCTATAGCGGCGGGTTGGTCGGCGGAACGATCGGCTACAATTATCAGATCAGCCCAAGCTGGGTGATGGGCGTCGAAGGCGATTTCGACTGGGTCGGCGCGAGCGGCAGCACCAGCGCGGTGTTTCCGGGCGGGGCCGGCTTCGTGCCGTTCACCACGCGATTCAGCCGCGCGCTCGACGCGCTCGGCACGCTGCGCACCCGCGTCGGCTTCCTGTGGACGCCGTCCTTCCTCGTCTATAGCACCGGCGGCTTGGCCTTCGGCGAAACCAAGCTCGGGACGACCTTCATCTGTGCCGCCTGCGGGCCGCCGGCTTCGACCGAGCCGTCGACCTCCGTCAGCTCGACCAACTGGCGCGTCGGCTGGACGACCGGCGTAGGCGGCGAGTGGAAATTCGCGCCGAATTGGAGCTTCAAGGCCGAATATCTTTACGTCGACCTCGGCAATCAGAAAAACACGATCACCTATACGTATGGCGCGAACACCAGCACGCTCACCAGCCGGGTGACGAACCACGACAATATCGTCCGCGCAGGCGTGAACCTCAGTTTCTGAAAACTGACGCTCGTCCGGCGATTTTATCGAAGGCCCCCTTTCGGGGGCCTTTTTATTACGTAGAGATCGAGTCCCGGAGCGGAACGCCGCGAGCCCAATCGGCGCTGGCTTAATCGATCGCCGTTACAGCCGCGTATTTTCGTCGAACGAATCGGCAGGCAGCAGCCGGGAGAATTCGACGGCGATGCCGCCGGAGAAGTGACGGACGACTTGCGCGGCCGTAGAGCCGACCACGACGGGGGAGCCGATCGCCGGGCTCGCCTCGACATTCATCGCCGCGCCCGAAATCGAAATGTCGATCAGCCGCGCCGGATACTCGCGCCCGTCCGGCGTCCTCAGATTCGTCCGGGTGAAATGCGGCGTGATCCGTTCGTGGCGGCGGTCCTCGGGCAGGCCGAGCGCATGGCGGTTCACCAGCCAGGTGAGCTGCTCGGCGAGTTTCTCCCGCTTGAGCACCGGCAGCCGCATCTGGATGGCGAAGCCTTTGTCCAAATGGCGCGCGATCGCCCCCTCGACCCGGCCGATCTGGTTGAAATAGGCGACGACCCGCTCGCCGATCTGGCCGCTGACCGGGCCCTCTATAGCGACGCCGCCCGGAGAGATATCGATGGTCTGGCACGGATATTCGTGCCGGTCCTCGAGCATGTATCGGCCGAGCAGGACGAGCTTGACGCGTTGATGACGGCGCCGTTCGATCGCTTTGACGTCGACGAGCGGCGCGGCCTCGGCGATCACTTCGCGCTCCTCAATTCGCTCCGCGCGGCGGGCCGCCGCACCCTGGCGGACATTAAGGTTGGAGGCGTTAATGCCCCATTACCTCGGAGCGTCGCAAGCGATTCAAGAGCGCCGGTCGGCGAGCGAGAAGAACTGGAAATGGCCTTGCCTGACCCGGCGCGCAACGCCCTCGAGCTGGCTTGCGGGCATGGCGCCGGCGCGCGCGGCGGCGGGACCGGAGCGCTGGTCGCCCTGGCGGAGCACGCGCATCGATTGAAGCGCCATGGGCGCGACCGGCGCCAGACCGAGCCAAGTCGGCGCGACGGTCGGCGAGCAGAGGCCGATGATCCGCGAATGCGTCGCTCCGCGGTAACGCAAAGGAAGGACGAGGAGCTCGAGCTCGAGCGGCTGAAATCCCGCTGCTTTGGCGGTCGCCCCGGCGACGACCGGACTTGCTTCGTCGGCGACGATGGCGAGCATTTCGAGGATTTCGGGCCGCGCTTCGCCCTGCCAGATGTCGAGGAACGGCCGGCCTCGCAGCTCGCGCTGAAAGAGCGAACTCGTTCGTGCGCCGGCGATGCGGAACGGATAGCCGGCGCGCTGGTCGATTTCGAGAATGAACGTGTCGGCGAGCACGCCGCGGATCGCCGTCGGGTCGATCTCGGAGCGCTCCGGGGCGCTGCGTGCGCCGCGCAGGCGCGTCCAATAGGCGTATAATTCGCGGCTCGACGCAAGTTTCATCATTCATCCCCGCAGTCCCGATGTCGAACGCGTCGTCCTGTTTGGGTACGCTTCGTCGCGTTCGCCGGCTTTGGTGGAGGGAAGGCAGCAGGCGATATGCCAGGGCGCGCGCGGGGTGGTTAATCGCCATGCGCGAGCTTCAGGGGTGAAATTAATGATAAAACAACATCCAGTTTGCGCCGCGCCGGGTCTGGCGCCACACTCCCTTTTGCCGAAACGAGCCTTCGCGTCTGCTCCGTGGCGCGAATCTCGCTTTTGGACGGAACGCTTCGCGGGCCGCTCCCCCGCTTGAGGCGCCTCCTTCTCCCGCGTCCGACGCTGTTTCGCGTCGGGTCAAGTGCAACGATCGGCTGCGAAAGCGACAGAGGAGGGCTCGGCTCCAGGCCCTCCTTTGTTCTGTCGTTCGCGTCTGGTCCGCTGTCGTGTTATCGGGACCTGTCGTTGGTCGCTGGTCCCTGATGCCCCTCCCCGAAGAAGCCGATCCCGTGGGCGAATTCGCCGCCGTCAAACATCGCGAACCGATTTTCGACGCGCCCTTTGTCGTGGTCGCTCTCGCCATCCTGCTGTTGGCGATTCACCTCGGCATGAGCCTGCTTTCGGATGCGGCTCAAGACGCCGTCGCGCGCCAGCTCGCCTTCATTCCCGGCCGCCTCACCATCGCGCTTTGGCCGAGCGAATTGCAGAGCGTGCTGGCGCGGGCGAACGAGTCTCCTGAAGCGCTGCGCCAGGCGGCGATTCTGCGCCACTTTCACATTGTCGAAGACGGCGCGAAAATCTGGACGCTGCTGACTTACGCTCTTTTGCATGGCGGCTGGACGCATGTCGGGCTCAACGTGGTCTGGCTCTTCGCCTTCGGGCCGCCCGTCGCGCGGCGCCTCGGCGTCGTTCGCTTCCTTCTCATCTTTGCCGCGACGACGATCGCCGGCGCGCTGGTCCACTGGGCCTTCAATCCGCTCGACTTCACGCCCTTGATCGGCGCCTCGGCCGGCGATTCTGGTTTGATGGCCGCAGCGACCCGCTTCGTCTTCCAGCCGGGCGGCCCGCTCGGCGGCGCCGGCTATTCGCGCTCGGCGCCGCGGCCGGACGATTGGGTCCCAGCGCCGTCGCTGCCGCTTCTGCTGCGCGAACGCCGGGTGCTGGCGTTTCTCGCCGTCTGGTTCATCGCCAATTTCATCTTCGGCGCCGGCGCGCAGGCGCTCGGCCTTTCCGATGGGCCGGTCGCCTGGCTCGCCCATGTCGGCGGCTTTGTCCTGGGATTCCTCGCCTTCCCGCTTTTCGATCGGCGGCCGGGCGCATTGGCGAGGTAGACCAATTTGGGCGTGATTTTGCTGATCAGTCATGGGCGGCGACGTGGACGGCGTCGAGCGCAGAACGTAGACCCTTGGCCAGTTTCACTGCCTCGTCATTCGCCCAAAAGTGAACGAAAAAGACGCGCGGTTCGTCCTCGAGCATGTGATTGTGAATCGCCGTCACTTCGATTCCATTGCGGCGGAGCGCTTTGATCAGCGGATCGATCTCGCTCGCCAGCGCGACAAAGTCTCCCGTAACGGCCGCCTTGCCGTCGCCTGTTGACTCGAAGTTGATGGCGATCGCCAGCCCCATGGCGGGAGGGATGGTCATGCCGTCCTGTTTGACGCTGTCGGAGCGAGGCAGGGCGAATTGATAGACGCCGCTATTGTTTCGGCCTCGGAAGCCGATCGCCTTGTCGATTTCGGCCGTATCCAACCCGAGATCGACCGAAGCCGGCGCCGCCGCGCCGAGCTTCAAAGGCGTCTTGCTCTGCTCGAGCGCCGTCCGCACCGCTTGCGCAAGCTCCGCCGCGTCGCCGAGTCCAGCCACATGCATGTAGTAAGTCGGCGGGTTAGCCCTCAGCAAATGGTTATGCAATGCGGTGATCTGCAGGCTTTCGCTGAGCAGCTTCGACATGACCGGATCAATTTCGTCCTCCGTGAGGACGAGATCGCCCATCATCATGACCTGGTCGCCCATTGGCTCAAACGCGATCCATCCGCCTAGAGCAAAACCCGGCTTGAGCTCAACGCCGTCGAGGCTGACCTTCAGATCGAGGCGCGGAAATCCGTAGCGATGGACCGTTCCCGTCACGGCGGCTGGCCGCGCGAAGATGAGGTCTACTTTCGCCCAATCGGGTTCAGCGGCCCTCGCCGGTAAAACACAGGCCAGCGCCAGAAAGGACGTCACGGCGGCGAGCGTTGCGCGCATATCGGCGCTCCTTTCGAACGATCGCGCGGGGACCGAGCGCTCGATCCGCGCTACTTCACCATCACCCAAGCAGGTTGAATGAACGGGAAGGCGAGCAAGCCGACCATGGCGGTCGCCGCGATGAGAAGCGGATTGCTCACCTTCCAGCGGAACAGGGTCGCAAGCGAGGCGGCTGCGACGAGCGCCGTCAGCCAATCGCCGATGGCGATGCGGCCGAGCAGGACGCAAGCGCCCAAGATCGTGCCGATCGCGGCGCCGTAAGCGCCCTTCACAAAGCCCTGGACATAAGGATTGCTGCGATGTCGCGCGAGAATCGGCGCGGCGATCAGGACAAGGATGAAGGAGGGTAGGAAAATCCCGATCGTCGAAACGAGCGAGCCGAGGAAGCCGGCAACGAGATAGCCGACGAAAGTCGCCGTGATCACGACCGGGCCGGGACTGATCATGCCGATCGCTACCGCGATCAAGAATTGGCGCTGATCAAGCCAGCCATATTGCCGGACGAGGCCTTGTTCGAGGAAAGGTACGATGACGAGGCCGCTGCCGAAGGTGAGCGCGCCCGCCTTCAGAAAGAACAACCCCAATTTGCCGAGCGTTGCAGCTTTCGCCGTCGACGCAATTGGCGCGGAAACTGCGGTCATCGGCGCGACAAACGCAAAGCTCGTCGAGGAGAGGCGAGCCCGGGCGGCGCCGTAATAGAGAGCGCCGATTGCGCCGGCGCCGATGAACAGCAGGGCGACCTCGGCGCGCAGCATCACCGTTACGACAAAGCAGACCGCCGCAACCGCCCATTGCAGCCGGTCCTCCATGCCGAGCTTCGCCAGCCGATAGCAGGAATGCAGGATCAAAGCGATGACGGCGGGACTGACGCCGTAGAATATCGCCGTCGCCGGCTTCAGATCGCCGAAATAAACGTAGAGCGCAGCGAGCGCGGCGACGATGAGGAAGTTCGGCAAGATGAAAGCCCACCCGCCGATCCAGGCGCCCCAGAATCCGCAGCGGAGATAGGAGACGTAAATCCCGACCTGAATCGCCAAGGGACCAGGCAAGGTCTGACAGACGGCGATGGCTTCGCGCATCTGTTCTTTGCTGAGCCATTGGCGCTCGGCAGACAACTCGCGCTCCATCTGCCCCACAAGCGCAACCGGGCCGCCGAAGCCGAGAAGGCCGAGGCGGAGAAAATAAAGCGCGAGCTCGCCGAGGCCGCCGCTGTCGGGCTCCCTCGGGGTCAGATCGAAGTCGTCAACGCGGCGTTCGGCCATGATCGCCTCTGGACGCCGCCCGGCTATCGCGCGCCGCGCGGCTTGTTCGTCGGCCAGTTGTGAGTTTCGCCGGTCGCGTCGCGCGACCAGCGATAGAACGCGTCGTAGAGCAGCATGCCCGCTTCGAGCTGCGCGAGATCGTCGTCGTACATCCGCGAGAGGCCGAGTGAAACGGCGAGCAGGCCTGGCGCTTCAGGCGCAAGATCGAGACGCGCCGTGTCCGCGCCGCGCACGATTGCGGCCAGGCGCAGCAGCGGCTCGGTCGCGAGCCCGAACTCATCGATCATCACGTCGAAGGTGCACTTTTCGCCGCGATGGCTCCAAGGGACGCCTTCGATATCGTATGGCGTCGCCTCGAAGCGCTCGCCGATCGCGATCGCTTCCGAGGCTTTGGCGAAAAGGAATACGGCGCCCGGATCGACGAAGCGGCGGATCAGCCAAGGGCAGGCGATGCGGTCGATCTTGGGGCGCTCGCGCGTTACCCAGACAGTGCGGCCTTGTTTGTCGCGCTTCGGCAGCTTGGCCTCGGGGACCATCGGCAGGCCGGCGAGCGACCAGGCCTCGACGCCGCCGGCGAGCGCGTCGGCCGCGCAGCCCTGTCGGCGCAGCCAGGCGGCCGCGCCGTGGCTGAGCGCCTCGCCGCTGCGACAGATGGCGACGGCCGAGCGGCCTTGCAGCGCCGCCCCCCAATCCGCAGCGCTTGCGGCCGGACGACGCGCGGCGCCGGGGATCAGTCGCGGATCAGCGGCGAAGTCCTCGTCTGCTCGAACGTCGATCAAAGCCGGGCATTTCGGGGTGCCGACAAGGCGAGCCAATTGTTCGACGGAAATGGCGTTGATCGACGACACGACGCGTCCTCTCGCTGGATCGGGACGCGATGCTTCGGCATGCCGCCTCGTGGGGAGATCGCTTTCCCCATGACGCGATTACAAGAAATATCGAAGCCGCTGTCAATTCAAACGTCAGTTCAACCCAATCCTCGCTGCAGGTCAGCCGCGCAATTGACTGGAACGCTTGGGGTTTGCGGGCTTGCCGAGTTCACCCTAGGCCCTGCGCGAAGCGCTCGGCCCGTCGCTAATGTTTCCGCTTTGCCATCGGGGCGGCGCCTGCCCGGCGGAAAAAGGCGCCACGCGCGGCGTACGCTGGCTCACTTCGGCTTCACAGAAATATGACCCCTCATATTGGGATGGACCCGGCAGAAATAATCGATCTCCCCGACCTGCTGCGCGACGATGCGGCCCGACCCCTTGACGGGCAGGGCGACATCCCAGGCGCCATCGCGAGCCGTCGCGGTATGCGCGACGAAATCGCCGTTGGTCCATTCGATCTCGTCGCCGACATGGACGGTCGCCTCCGCCGGCGCAAAGCGAAGCTTATCGACATTGATCCGTACCGTTTCCGCGGCGTCGGGCGCCGCCGCCGCGCAAGTCGCGACGGCCAGGAGAATCGATAGGGTAAGCGTTCGACGCATCGGCTCGGTTACTTTAAACTTTGCGCCAGGCTTTCCGCGTGCTGTTCGTGACCCTGAAAAATCTTGAGTCCGGTGCTCAGGAAATCCTTCAGCTCCGCGTTGGTTGCGTCAGGAATAAGGACATTTTCGAGCTCGTTATTGACCGCCTTATGATAGGCGACTTCGTTGTCGATATAGGCCTTGTCGAAGGCCGCGCCGCTAAGCCGCTTTAGCTCGGCCTCTTTGGCGTTAGCCTGTTTAAGCAGCGCTTTGCTGGTGTCGTTGTTTTGCGGCGCGACGTGCAGCTTCTTGACCAAGGCTAGGGCTTGGTCGTTGACCGCCTTGTGATCGCGAGACATGTCCTCGGCGAATTCGCGCACATCCTTGTTCTTGGACTTTTGCAGCGCAAGTTGCGCCGCTGTTATGTCGATTTGGCCGGCGGTATAGGCGATATGAGCGATTTGGGCGTCGTTCGGCTTTGCGTCTTCGCTCCAGGCCAAGGCGCAAGTCGCCAGCAGCGCCATCGGCGCGGCGATGAATTTGAGAGTCATGTTCTTCTTCCTCCGCTTCGAGAAACCCACGCGAACTGCGCAAGCTTTCATGGTCTGTTCGCTCGCAGAGAAGCGAGCACCGCCGCCGTCAGCCGATCGCAACGTTTTCCTGCGAATGGAAACGCGTCGATCAATGCCGGGCCGATTTGCGCCTCCATCGATTGTTTCAAAAGGACGCGAGCGCGATGGAGGCGCGTCTTGACGGTCTGCGGGAGAATCTCAAAGAGACTGGCCGTCTCCTCCACGCTGAGGCCCTCCACCATTCGGGCGATCAGAACCACGCGAAACGGCTCTGGAAGCTTGTCGATAGCCTGTTCGAGCAGGACGACTATTTCCCGTTGAGCCATGCTCTTCTCTGGATCCGGATTGGGGCTCGGAAAAGGGATGATTTCGGCCTTCGACAAGCCGCGCCCGCGCCAGCCGTCGAGATCCGCAATCGGCTTGCGGCGGCGTCGAAATCCGAGCGCCACGTTGATCACGATGCGGGCGAGCCAAGTACCGAGCTGAGCGTCGCCCCGAAACGTATCGAGCTCACGAAATGCAAGGATGTAGGATTCTTGCAGGACGTCCTCGGCGTCGCCGTCGTCGCCGACGATGCTGCGCGCGATTCGGTAGAGCCGGCGATTTTGCTGTTTGATGATCGCGCGAATCGCATCGTCGTCGTTGCGACGCGCACGTTCGATCAACTCGCCGTCGTCTCCGACGTCAGCCTGAAGCCTACGCTCCGCCATGGCGCGTCCTACGTTTCGTTGTGATGTTAGATGCGGTTTCGCGGAAAAGGTTCCCGATCGCCAAGGGCCGCGAGCCATAGACGTCTGCGCTTGTAGCGCGGTCGGTTCGGGAATCCATGACGACAGTAGCGGATTCGTGGGCCGATGGGCGGCGCTGGGCTGCTGCGCCGCCGCTTCCGCTCGCCGCTTCTACGGGCGGCGGCCGGCGGAGCCGAGCCGCGGGCGGTCGTTCTCGTCGGCGACGGCGACGCGATGGCGATAGACCATTTCCCAACCCTTCCAGCCGGTGAACAAAAGAATGCCCACCGAAATGGCTGACAAGATCAAGCCCTTAGGCAAAATTGCTCCGGTCCCTTCGGCATATCTCGATATCCAGTTGTATAGCTCGATGAGAACGACGACGACATTGCCGCCCGCGTGCCACCATACGTCGTTCAGCGCGCGGATGCGGCCGTCGCCCAGAATTTCGATCACGCCGGCGACGGCCGCGAACGCCGCCATGACGAGACCCGCGCCCAGCAGCCAAATGGCGGCCTGCGCCCAGGCGGCGCCGCCGGTCGTCCAGAAGGCCAGATCGCAACCGAGCGTCGCGACGAAAAACGCGATCGGGAAGGATATCAGCATCGGATGGATAGGATGATCGGCGATTTTCGCCGTGCTTTGCGGATTGTTCATGAGCGTCTCCCACGAGAAAGCGGGAGGCCGGACTCGACTTGTCGCGCCGGCCTCCAGCGACCGGCCCCCGCACCGCGTTAGTCGTCGTCCTCCGCGGCGTCCTTTGCGGGAACCCAGAACGTCGCCGCACGATGCAAGTTCCCGGCTGATAAATCGAGCGCGACGGCTCAGCTCGATTGAGCTGAGGCGACCGCGAGTCGGAAGCGAAGGAGTTGCGAAGAAATGGGTCCGCCGCGTCCAATCTCGCGACATACACTCGGCAGGGTCAGGCACCAACCAGGCCGGGTCTGGCGTCAGAAGGCGCCCGGTTCGGAGCCGCCGCCTCGTTGGCGGCGGCCAACTCGGCGAGGCAAGCGGTCGCGATGTAGGCGGCGAGATCGAGCTGCGGCATGGGCCGGCCGAAATAATAGCCCTGAATCTGATCGCACCGCGCCGCTTTAACGAAATCGACCTGGCGGACGGTCTCGACGCCTTCGACCGTCACTGTCACGTTGAGCGAACGGCCGAGATCGATGATCGTCTTGACAATCGTCTCAGCGTTGGCCCGGTCCTCCGCCTCAAGCGCCAGCATGAAGGCGCGATCGATCTTGATCTTGTCGAACGGAAATCGCCAAAGATAGCTCAAGCTCGAATGGCCGGTCCCGAAATCGTCCATGACGATGCTTACGCCGAGCGCCTTGAGCTTGCGGAGTTCGGCCAGCACGTCGACGCTGTTCGACAGCAAGAGCCCCTCGGTGATCTCCAGTTCAAGCCGGTCTGCGGCGAGGCCGGTCTCGGCGAGAATGCGTTCTACCCGCGCCGCCAGTTCGCCACGGGCAAATTGAGCTGGCGAAAGATTCACCGCGACTTTGAGGTTGGCGGGCCAGGCTTGGGCCGTTCGGCTGGCCTCCCGCAAGACCCATTCGCCGATCTTGTCGATCAGGCCCATCTGCTCGGCGAGCGGGATGAAGAGCGCTGGCGAAACTATTGCGCCGGTCGCGTCGCGCATGCGAAGCAGAGCCTCGAACCCGCACAAGCGAGACTTCGGCATCTCGACGACGGGCTGGTAGTAAAGTTCGAAACCGTCGCTCGCGAGCGCGTCGCGGATCGCTCTCTCCAAACGGAGTCGCTCCGCCAGTTCCTCATCCATCTCGTTGGAGAAGATTGATACGCCGTCACGACCGGCGATCTTGCTGTCGTAGAGGGCGAGTTCTGCGCTCTTCATGAGGCGAACGACCGTATCGCCATGGACGGGAGCAATGGCGACGCCGACGCTGACAGAGACATTGACCGTCTGTCCGTTGACCTCATAGGTCGATGAAAGTTGCCGACGGATTTCGGCGGCCGTCGCGGCGATCGCCCCGTCGCTTGCTGGACGGCCCTGCAATAGGACGAATTCGTCGCCGCCGACGCGCGCGACGCGGTCGTGATCCGAGGCGAGCTTGGCCAGACGCCGCGCCACGCCGCAGAGCAGAGCGTCGCCAGCCCCGTGGCCGAGCGTATCGTTGATGTCCTTGAAATGGTCGATATCGATATGATGCAAAGCGAGGCGTTCCGGGGTCCGCTCAAGTTCCGACAAGGCCGCGCTGGTTTCGTCGACGAGTTTATTGCGATTGATGAGGCCGGTCAGGGAATCATGATCGACGAGAAAGCGAATATGCGCCTCGGCGCGACGTTTCTCGTTACTTCGCTTCAACCAGGCCAAGCCCGGCGCGCCGAAGGCGATCGCGATCAAGGCGAGCAGCGCCCCGCTCATCAGCGCCGAGGTCCGGCGGAATTCGTTCCTTTTCTCCGTCTGATCGATATAGGTCTCGACGATCGCGATCGTCTTGCCGTTCGCGATTGCCGGCAGATACGCTTCGGAGAAGAATTCGGGGCGTCCCGGCTCTTCGCCTTCTTCGGCGTTGATGAGCGGCTGACCCAGCGCGATTGCGCGCGCCGCGGCGGGATTATGCTCGGCGAGATCCTCGTCGTCGTCATCGTCCGGCTTTTTGGCGCCCGCGTCGCGCTCCTCGGCGTCCTTCGGTTTCGCCTCGTCTCTGCCGTCGGCGCTCTTTTCAAGACTGTCGACCACCAGTCGCACATGGCCTGCCGGATCGTAGATGACGCACCTGAAGACCTGGCCTGCCTTCTGCGCGCGATCAAAGAACGCTTGACTGTCCGCCGATGGCTTCGCGCCCTTGGCGATGTCGTCGAGGTCCTTAATGTTTTCAACGAGATAAGCCGTCCAACTCCGGCCGGTCAACACGGCGTCATGATAGAGGAGGCGATCGACCGCCGTTTTGGCGACGAGCCAGGTTCCTGCGAGAACGAGGACAGGAACAGCGCCGAAGAAGAGCTTGGCGAGCGGCGTCCTAAAGGAAAGCGGCATTGATCTTTCCCAAGGAGAGATCGGCTTAGCTTAAAGAGCGATCATAAAAATTGACTTAAGGCGCGCCGGCGCTTTGCCGCAGGCGGCCGGTCGAAGCTAACCGCTCGCCAGTCTCTGATTGAAGGCGCGCTCCGCGACTTGGACTGTCGCCGGCGCCTCGGTTTCGGGCTCCGCCGGCGCTGTCGCCGGCAGCCGCGCCAGCAGCGAGATCAGGGCGCGGTCGTTGAGCAGCGCCATCCGCTCTTTGGTCGTCAGCCATTTGAGCACGTCTTCGAGCGTCGCCGCATCGTTGAGCTTGGCCGCGGCCATGGCGGTTTCGGTCTCGAACTCGCCGCGCTTGCGGCGCGGCGCCGGCGGCAGCAGGGCGTCGTGCGCCTCGCGGAAAGCGGCGTCGGCGTGCAGAGCCTTGATCCCGTCCTCGCCGTCGCGGCCGTTTCGCGCGAGATCGAGGGTCAAACTGTTGGCGCGCTGCACGATGGCGGGCGGCGACGTTTCCTCGGGCGTCGTCAACAAGCCGACGCGCCGCAGCGCCACGCCGATCCACAATTGCCCGCTCGCCCATGAAAGCGGAATGGCGAGCACGAGGCCGGCTATGGTCGGCGACATCCAGGCGACCAGGGACGGCGAGATCAAGAAGCCGGCGAAGAGCGTCAACACGCCGAGCGCCATATGCGCGCGATGGCGCCGAACGATGCTCTTGAACGGGATCGAGCCGTCGTCGCGCCGTTGCGGGCTCCAACCGGTGTCGCGGCCGAACAGGATTTGCATGACCGAGCCGGATTGGATCACCATCATGATCGGCGCGAACAAAGCCGAAAGGACCGTCTCCAGGACCGCCGAGGCGACGAGGCGCAAGCCGCCGCCGCAGCCGCGTCGCGTCGGACGGTCCGCCAGCGCGGCGATGAGGCCGAAGAGTTTCGGCGCGATCAGCACGCCCATCGTGACGGCGAAGAGTTCGAGCGCGCGCTCGTAATCGAAGCGCGGCCATGCCGGAAACAGCGAGAACTCGCTGGTGAAATATTCGGGCCGGATATAGTGCGATTGCAGCACCAGCGCGATGCCGACCAGCAATTGCGCCATCCACAGCGGCGAGGCGACATAGCCCATGACGCCGGCCATGAAATGCTGGCGCGAGACGAGCTTGAAGCCCTTCGCCGGCAGGACGCGCAGGTGCTGCAGATTGCCCTGGCACCAGCGTCGGTCGCGTATGGCGATGTCGATCAGCGAGGGCG
Source organism: Alphaproteobacteria bacterium (assembly GCA_021325385.1). Classification (GTDB taxonomy): domain Bacteria; phylum Pseudomonadota; class Alphaproteobacteria; order Rhizobiales; family Beijerinckiaceae; genus Roseiarcus. Next base: position 40,340 of record JAJPHH010000119.1, on the reverse strand, counting down.
GACTTTCTTCATATGAGCCGCCGAGCGTCGGCAACATGTAGACTGCATAGCCGCCGCGGCGCATGAACGCCGCCTCGACGAAGTCGTGGCTGAGAATGTGGCCGCCGAAGGGCGGCTTGCCGCGCAAAGTCGGCAAGCCGCAATAGGCGGCGAAAGCGACGGTGCGGATGATCGCGTTATGGCCCCAATAGTTGCCGTCGCGGCCCATCCAAAGGCTGAGGCCGCAGGCGATGACCGGGCCGGTGATCCGGGCCGCGAATTGCGTGATCCGCGCGAACAGCGTGTTGCGGTTCACGATCAGCGGCACGCTCTGGATGATGCCGGCGTCGGGATCGGCCTCCATGGCCGCGGCGAGGCGCATGATCGTCTCGCCGGTCATCAGGCTGTCGGCGTCGAGCACGACCATGTGGTCATAACGGCCGCCCCAGCGCGTGACGAAGTCGGCGATGTTGCCGGCCTTGCGATTGATGTTGCGGCGGCGGTGGCGATAATAGATGCGCTCGCTCGGCAGGCGGCGGCGCATCGCGATCAGCGCCCGCTCCTCGGCAATGAAAATGTCGGGGTCAGTCGTGTCAGACAGGAAGAAGTAGTCGAACGCGTCGCCGCAGCCGGTCGCGCGCACGTCCTCGCAAATCGCCTGCATCGCGGCGAAAACCCGCGCCGGCGCTTCGTTGTAGATCGGCATGACGACGGCCGTCTTGCCTTTGAGCCCGGGCGGAGAAACGGCGCTCTCGCGATGAAAGAGCAGCCACAGGAAGCCGGCGATGCTCGAGGTGAAGGCGAGCGCGATCCATGAAAAATTGGCGACGAACAGCGCGACCAGCACCCATTCGAGCAGCGTGACCTCGCCGATCTTCACCACGCCGTACATTTCGTTGGCGCCGTAAGCGGTCAGCGCCAACGCGCCGCCGAAGATGAAGAGGCGCGAAGCCCAGGGCGTATAGGCGAGATCCGGCGCTTGCAGAATGCGCCGCTCGGCGCGCGAAAAATGCGTCAGCGACTGCGTCGGCATTTCGAGCGGCGCTTCCGGCGGCATGCCCGGTTGCTTGATGCGGGCTTCGGCGGTCAAACCGTCCATCGGTAAAGCCATGTTTCGCTGGCCGGCTTGCCGTCAGCCTCAAGAACCAGACGGAGCTCCGAGACGCCGTCGGAGGTCGGCTCGAGATCGAAGACGACGCGAAAGGTCTTCCGCTCCTTCGAAGGAAAAGAGCGGACCCCGGTGATGCGGCCCGGATTGGCGGCGGCGTTCGGCTTGATTTGATCGAGGCGCTCCGGGTTGGCGAAGGCGTCGCTTGAAAATTCGACGAGGAAGCGCCGCCATTTGGCGCCGACCTTGCCCTCGCGCGATTCGACCACGGTTGCGAGCGGCGGCCGCGCCGGCGGCGTCCAGGACCAGAACTGACGGTAGGCGTAGGCGATTTCCGCGTTGGCGGCCAAGCTGGCGCGGGGCCGCCAATAGGCGATGATGTTGTCGTTGTTTTCCGAATCGGACGGGATTTCGACGAGCCGCACCTCGCCGTCCGCCCAGTCGCCGATCGGTTCGATCCATAGCGACGGCCTGACCTCCCAATGCGCGTCGTCGTCCTGATAGTCCTCGAACGAGCGATCGCGCTGCAACAGGCCGAAACCGCGCGGATTGCTGTCGGAGAAGGCCGAGATTTGCAATGTGTTCCGGTTCGAGATCGGCCGCCAGACCCATTCGCCCTTGCCGGTGAGCATCTGCAAGCCGTCGACCTCGTGGACCATGGGACGAATATCGTCCGGCCGCTTGTGATCCAAGGGCCCGAAGACATAGGTGCCGGACATGGCGCTCAAGCCGAAATGATCGACGGCGGCGCGGGTCGTGAGCGTCATCTCCGTATCAATGATCGTCGCTTCGCCGGGACGCAAGGTGAAACGATAGGCGCCGGTGAGGCTGGGCGAATCGAGCAACGCGTGAATGACAAGAACACTGTCGGTCAGCGTCGGCTTTTCGATCCAGACAGAGCGGAAAATCGGAAACTCTTCGCCCTGCGGCTCGGCGGTGCGGATCGAGAGGCCGCGCGCGGTTACGCCGAAATTCTGGCCGCGTGCGGCGGCGCGGAAAAAGCTCGCGCCTTGATAGAGCGCCACTTCATAGGAGCCTCCCTCGCTCGTCCGCAACACGCGAAAGCCGGAAAAGCCGATATCCGGCAGATTGGCCGGGATGACGAGCTTGCCGAAATCGAAAGCCGAGCTGTCGTAAGTGAGCTTTCGGGCGAAGCCGCCCTCGACGACGTAAATATCCATCGGCGTCGAGAAGACGAAGCCGCGATGCAGCGGCTCGATGGCGAAGCCGACATTGTCGCCGCTCCATATGGCGGCGCCCGGCTTCGGCCGGATTGCGACGTATTGATCGTAAGTCAGGTTGTTGAACGGATCGGGCAGGGTCGTCTTCGGCGCCTCGTAGGGTTTTTTGGCGAGCGCGCGCGACAGATCGAGGACCGTATTTGGACCGAAGGGCGTCGGCTGATTGGCCGAGTCGGCCGCCGTCTCGGCGGCGAGCGCGACGCCGAACGCCGATGTCGCCCCGCTAATGGCGCCTGCCATTGCGAGTTTGAGGAAATCGCGGCGTGGACGCATCGGCCGCTACGCGCCTCGCCGCCTCTGGCCGCCGCGCCGCGGGCGCGGCGGAGGCTGTCGCGAAGACCGCCGTCGATTAGGGAAATGCGCGAGAAAACAACCAATTACGGACACGTGCTGGCCCTCTATCGCAATACGGGGCAACGGCTCGCGCCCCCTATAACCTATTATTGCGGCGCCGCGTTCCGATTTTCTAGCGACGTCCTGGACTTTTGCCGCGGTTTCAAATTAAGCCGGACGCGACGCCGACCAAGCTCAACGGGCGGGTGACGATTCGCCAATGGCCATCATGACTCCGAGGGAGCGACGCTGCCTGGCGATCGTTCTCGCCGCCGGCGAAGGCACGCGCATGAAATCGGCGCGCCCCAAGGCTCTGCACGAAATCGCCGGCCGCGCCATGGTCGGTCACGTCCTCAAAGCCGCGGCCGAAGCCGGCGCCGAGGCGCTCGCGATCGTGGTCGGGCCCGGCCGCGACGACGTCGCGGCGGAGGCGAAGCGGCTCGATCCGGACGCCGGCATTTTCGTCCAGGAGCAGCGACGCGGCACCGCCCACGCCGTACTCGCCGCGCGGGCGGCGATCGAGCGGGGCTTCGACGACATTCTCGTTGTCTACGCCGATATTCCGCTGCTGACAGCAGCGACCTTGCGCAAGCTGCGCGCGGTCGTCGCCGGCGGCGCAGCCGTCGCAACGCTCGGATTTCAGGCGCGCAATCCGGCCGGCTATGGCCGGCTCGTCCTGGCGAACGGACGATTGGTCGCGATCCGCGAAGAGAAGGACGCGAGCCCCGCGGAGAAGGCGATCGACCTCGTCAATGCCGGGCCGATGGCGCTCGACGGCGCCCGCGCGCTCGACATCCTGTCGCGGATCGGCTCGAACAACGCGCAGAACGAATTCTATCTGACCGACGCCGTCGCCATCGCCGCCGAGCTTGGCCTCAGCGCGGGCGTCGAAATTGCGAAGGAGAGCGAGACGATGGGCGTCAACGACCGCGCGCAGCTCGCCGCCGCCGAGGCGGAGATGCAGAAGCGCTTGCGCGAGCGCGCCATGGCCGAAGGCGCAACCCTGGTCGCGCCGGAGACGGTCTTTCTCTCGGAAGATACGAAAATCGGCCGCGACGTCGTCATCGAGCCGCATGTCGTGATCGGCAAGGGCGTCGAAATCGCTGATGGCGCAATCATCCATTCGTTCTCGCATCTCGAAGGCGCGAAGGTCGGGCCGAATGTGTCGATCGGGCCTTTCGCGCGGCTCCGGCCGGGCGCCGACATTCGCCGCAAGGCGAAGATCGGCAATTTCGTCGAGGTGAAGAACGCGGTGATCGAAGAGGGGGCGAAGGCCAATCACTTGACCTATCTCGGCGACGCCCGCGTCGGCGCCGGAGCAAATATCGGCGCGGGAACGATCACCTGCAATTACGATGGCTTCGACAAGCATTTCACCGATATCGGCGCCGAGGCTTTCATCGGCTCGAACTCGGCGCTGGTCGCGCCGGTGAAGATCGGCGCCGGCGCTTATGTCGGGTCGGGCTCGGTGATCACGGAGGATGTTGAGCCTGACGCGCTCGCGCTGGGGCGCGGACGGCAGGCGGAGAAGGCGGGATGGGCGGCGGCGTTTCGGGTGAGGCATGAGGAGAAGAAACACGGGTGACCGTAAACACCCGCGCGCATGGTCCACTATATCGGCGTCCCTACACGCGATAGCGCATGAATTTCTTGAACCGGGATGAAACCGAAAAACGAAAAGCGAGCCTTCGACGGCGGCTCTCCGACAACCCGCGACCAGTCTTTTACTATGAGAGCAACCCTGAACATGATTATCTGAGCGCAGCCCGCGCCTTGGTCGTCTCGTTCGGTACTTTTCAGAGAGCGACGCTGCTCTATTTTTTCAGCGTTCAAGGCGACGGGTGGAATGAAATATTGCTAGCGGATGCTCGCTCGGCGCGCTTCCGCAGTTGGCGCGAGGCTCACGGCGAAATGCGCCGCCTCCATGATGCGCCCGGCCAACAGTTTGCCGCGAATGACGGTGATGCTCTCGTCGAGGCGATCGCTTCGCGCTTTGCCTGGGATGGGATGCATGGCTCGACGGCAACGGCGGACGAAAGCTCATCGTCTTTTCGCACGACGAGCGCGTCGAAAGTCATCGTGGCTGCGAACGGGTGACTCTCGCTCGTGACCTCTTGCGGCTTGGTTATTGGCGTATCGCCAGGATGGCCTGATCTCGACTCGGTATGTCCAGCTAACCGCCCGGACGCTCCCGCATTAACTAGCGTAATCCTTCCGCCATGCTCCTCTTCGAACTCACCCTCGCGCTCCTCCTCGGCTCCGTCGTCATCGCGGGCCTCGCGCGCAGGCTGGCCGCGCCTTATCCCGCCTTTCTGGCCGTCGCCGGCGCTGGCCTCGCCTTTCTGCCGCATGCGCCCGTGGTCGAGATCGAGCCGGACCTCGCCCTTGCTTTGTTCATCGCGCCGGTCCTGCTCGATGCGGCGTTCGACACCTCGCCGCGCGATCTGAAACGCTACGCCGCGCCGATCTTTTCGCTGGCCCTTGTCGCCGTGATCTTGACGACCGCGGCGGTCGCCTATGTCGGCGCCAAACTCGTCGGTCTGCCGGTCGCCGCGGCGATCGCGCTCGGCGCGATCGTCGCGCCGCCCGACGCCGTCGCCGCCGCGACCGTCCTCAATCAGCTCAAGCCGCCGCGGCGGATCATGGCGATCCTGCAATCGGAGAGCCTGCTCAACGACGCCGGCGCGCTGCTCATCTATCGCGCCGCCGTGGCCGCGGCGACGGGACCGCTCGTCCTCGCCACGGCCGGACCGCTGTTCCTGCTTTCCGCCGCCGGAAGCGTCGTTTTCGGCTATATCGTCGCTTGGTTCATGCGGCGGGTCTTTCCGCTTGTCAGCGATCCGGCGAGCACGAACGTCCTGCAATTCGTGACCGTGTTCGCCGTCTGGATCGTCGCCGATCGGATCGGCCTTTCCGCCATCATCGCCGTCGTCGTCTTCGCCATGACTCTGGCCCAAGGGTCGCCGCGCGTATTCGCGGCGCGCAATCGCGTCAGCTCGTACTCAGTGTGGGAGACGGCGGTTTACGTGCTCAACGTCCTCGCCTTCGTCCTGATGGGCCTGCAGGCGCGGCCGATCCTTTCCCGCTTGGCCGACGATAAGCAGGGCGACGCCTTCGCCCTCGCGGCGGCGGCGCTGGCGACGGCGATTGCTGTACGGCTCGTTTGGGTGCTGGCTTCCGGCGCGGCGATGCGGGGGTACCGACGCTCCAGAGGCGCCGAGAGCGGCGGCGACGCCCGCAGCGACTTGCTGATCGGCTGGTGCGGCATGCGCGGCCTCGTCACGGTCGCCGCCGCGCTGGCCTTGCCGCAAGGCTTTCCCGGCCGCGATCCGATCGTGCTCGCCGCCTTCTGCGTGGTGCTCGGCACGCTGGTCATTCAAGGACTGACTTTGCGCCCGCTGCTCGCCATGCTGAACTTCCAGGAGGACCATTCGGTCGAAGCGGAGGTCTCGCGCGGCCGCGTCGCGATCATGGACGCCGCGATCCGCAGCCTCGACGGCGACGAGTCCAAAGCCGCCATGCTGGTGCGCAAGCAATACGCCGCGGCGCGGACGGTCGCCCAAAATCCCGACGCACCACAGGCGGCGACCGATTTCGACGTCCTGCGCCTCAGAGCGATCGAGAGCCAGCGCGACGAGCTCCTGCGCCTGCGCCGCGACGGCGCGATCGGCGACGAAGCCTATCATCGCCTGCAAGAGGAGATCGATTGGGCCGAACTCGACGCCGCGCCGGCCGGGCGGTTTCAGCCGCTGATGACGTGAGGCGGCCGCGTTCGCGCTCCGCGGCGGCGCGTTTGCCTAAGCCGCTTTTTCCAAGATTGTCGTCGCAATGTCCTGGGTAGACCCGCGATCTTGATTGACAACGAGCGTATCGGCCAATTTCGCGGCAACAGCGGAATTGGCGACTCTGGCGCTGTTCGGCAGAACAGCCACAATTCGCTTGCCGAGCGCTTTGGCGGCTCCGAGCTCGATCAAAGACAGCTTGCCTGCGCCTTCTCGTTCGGGAACGATATAAACGAACAAGTCGGAACTGCTCAGATTCTCGCTGATCAGTTCGTCCGATGCGTGTCCCGGAGTCACCGTAGATGCGGCGTCCCACACTTGGACGTCGCGCCCAGTCGTCACCGCGTGACGAAGCTCGTCGGCGAAAGCGCGATCGTCGCTGCTGTAGGAAAAGAAGATTTTTCTTTTAGCCATCGCCACTCTCCGTAACCCGCTTGGCTAACTCCAGCAGGTATTGATCAAGGTCGTTGATTTCAACGACATTTTTTCCGCCGAGGAAAGTTTTCCCACCGCGTTCCCGGTCAATGTCGTCCAGCGACACTTGATACAAAACCGGGACGATCCTGAGGTCCAAAGCGCGCGCTGCGCCAATTTCCACCCAAACCCAGTTTCTGTCGACGGACCATGGCGTGAGGAGGACCACCAGCTCTTGGCATTGCCGCAATTCGCCAAAGATGCGGTCCTCGAAATCATCGCCCTTTGCGATGTCGAATACGTCGACAAATATATCGGCGCCGCAATCATCCCTTATCCGCCTCGCGATCTGCTCGGCGACCCACCTATCGGACCAGCCATGAGAGATAAAGACGCGCCGCCCCATCGCCAGATCATACCAATCTCGCTGTGGAAATCATCTATTCGATCGTCGAAACATTAGCTCCGCGGGTCTGCGCCGCCGCCTTCGCGCCGCGCAGCGCCGCGATCGCCTGCTCCGCAGCGGCCATTCCGGTGCGGTACGCGCCATGCGCCGTCGAGAAATCTTCGCGCGAGCAGGCTTCCCCGGCGAAGAACAGACGATTGTCGACGGGCGCGGCGAGCGCCGCGCGGCAATCGGCCTTGCCGGGCAGAGCGTAGGAATACGAGCCGCGGGCGAACGGATCGGCCGCCCAGCCGTGATAAGCGAGCGGCTTGATCCGGCGTCGGAAATCTGCGCCGAACAGGCCGACGAGCTCCTCGGCGGCGCACTCGAAGAACGACTGTTCGCCGCCCTTTTCGAGTTCGGCGGCGAGAGCGCCGCCGAAATAGGATTCGATCATCGGCCGGCCGAACGGCCGCAAATGATAGGCCGCCGTGCCGGCGCGGTCGGTTCGGCCGAAGCAGCGGCTGTCCTTCTCGAATTGCTCCGGCTCGGCCAGCGACAGGAACAGCTTGTCGGCGAGCCCCAGAGGCAGGCCGGCCGCGGCCTCCGTCTTGTCGGGCAGGGCGGGCAGGAACAGACTAGGTTTCGCGGCGATGACGTCGCTCGGGAGGGTGACGATCGCCGCGTCGGCGACGATTGGACCATCCGGCGTCTCCAACCGCAGGCGCCGCCCACGCCGATCGATCCGCTCGACCGGGCAGCCGAGCCGCGTCGGAAGACCCGCGCCATAGACAGCGACGAGCGCGCCATAGCCGGAGGCGAGGCGCCAGTTGACGCCGGTATCCTCGTAGCGGGCGAGATCTTGGACGGAGACGCGGTCGAGCTCGGCGCCGCTATAGAACGTGCTGATCGCGTCCAACATTGGCCGCCAGCGCTCGTCCGATTTGAGCAGCAGCGCCGCCGCCGGCCGGTCCGGCCCGTCCTCTCCGGCCGCGTCGGCGCGATTGCGAAAGCGCATTAAGGTTTCGATGAAAGCGCTTTGCTCAGCTTTGGAAAAGCCGGTCTGGGCCTGCGGTCGGCTCCAGGGCGGCGGGGTGCGGTCGACCGCGAGGCCTCGGCGCTCGGCGATTTCTCGCCACGGATTGACATCCGCGGAATGGAGCCAGCCGCAACCGAGATCGAGGGCGAAACCTGCGACCTCCTTCGTCCACGCCCGCCCGCCGAGGCGGTCGCGGGCTTCGACCAGCAGCGCGTCGAGGCCGGCGTCGCGCAGCCGCCGCGCCGCGGCGACGCCGGCCGCGCCGCCGCCGATGACGACGACTTCGAACTGATCTTTCGCCATGATTCGCCGGTCCGCGACTTATCTCGCCTCGACGTTCGCATTTTGCGGTCCTCGAGGCCAATGTTCGGCAGGACTAGACCGAGTTGCGGCGCTCGTCTGTGGCGAAAGCGACCTGGCGCTCATGGTCGAGCAGCCAGCGTTTGCGCGCTAGGCCGCCGCCATAGCCGGTGAGCGCGCCGTCCGCGCCGATCACCCGGTGGCAGGGCACGACAATGGCGATCGGATTGGCGCCATTGGCGAGGCCGACGGCGCGGCTGGCGGTTGGCCGGCGGAGTTTCGCGGCGAGTTGGCCATAGCTCGTCGTCGCGCCGGCCGGAATCGCCCGGAGCGCGGTCCAGACTTCGCGTTGGAAGGGCGAGCCGCCGGTCGCGATCCGCACCGAGGCCAAGCCGTCGAGATCGCCGGCAAAATAAGCGTCGAGCGCGCGCCTCGCCGATGTCGGCGCGGCGCCGCCCTCCGCAAGCTCCGCCGCGCCGCAATAGCAACGAAGAAGCTTCAGCATGCGCGGCTCGCAATCCTCGAAATCCAGCGCGCGCAACGCGCCGTCTTCATCCGTGACGAGAAGGATCGTCCCGATCGGCGAGGCGAGCCGGTCAAGCCGCAAGCGCATCGGCTTTCTCCTCGATCGCGGCGCCGTCATTCGCCGCCGCCATCCAGAAATGCAGCCGCGCCGCGTCGCGCGCGTCGCTCGACGGCCGGAACGCCTGCCGCAAGGCGTTGACGGCGAGAAACAATGGCGCCGAGGCGACCGGCAGCGCGACGGCGCCGACGCTGGTCGCCAGAGCCCAAATCGTCTGGCCGACGGTCATCGGGCCTCTGGCTCATGCTGGTCGGCGCTATACTATTGCGGCCCAAGCGACACTGTCGAACCCGGGTGCGCCGCTTTCCACATCTCTGTGCGCGCCGTTTCGTCGGAACCCGACGACTCGTGCTAATCGGACGCGAATGACTCCTCAAGAATTCATCCGAAAATGGCGACGGGTGGCGCTGACCGAGCGGGCCAGCGCGCAGGAGCATTTTATCGACCTTTGCCGGTTGTTTGACCATCCGACGCCCGCCCAGGACGATCCGGTCGGGGATCATTTCACGTTCGAGAAGGGCGCGCCCAAGACAGGCGGCGGCGAAGGCTACGCCGATGTCTGGAAAAAGGGCTTCTTCGCCTGGGAATACAAGAAGAAGAAGCGCAGCCTCGACGAAGCGCTGGTCCAATTGACGCGTTACGCAGCCGCGCTTGAAAATCCGCCGATACACGTCGCCTGCGATACGCATCTCTTTCGCATCGAGACGCGCTGGACCAACGGAAGTTCCGGCGAAATACGAGTTCGACATCGACGACCTCGCCGAGCCGAAGAATCTCGCCGTCCTCCAGGCGGTTTTTCACAATCCTGAGGCGCTGCGCTCCAAGCGCACGCGCGCCGCGCTCACCAAGGAGGCGGCGGACAAATTTCAGACGATTTCCGACCGCTTGCAGCATCGCAATTCCGATCGCGAGGCCGTTGCTCATTTCGTCAATCAGCTCGTCTTCTGCTTCTTCGCCGACTCGGTCGGCCTATTGCCGAATGGATTGTGGCGGCGCTTGCTGCAGACAGCGGAGCGCAAGCCGGGCCAAGCGAAGAAGTTTCTCGACCGGCTGTTCGCCGATATGGAGAAGGGCGGCGACTTCGACCTAGAGGACATCGCCCATTTCAACGGCGGCCTGTTCGACGGCCGCGGCGCGCTGCCGCTGGAGGAGGGCGAAATCGGCCTTCTCTTCGCGGCGGCCAGCCTCGATTGGGCGCTGATCGACCCGACGATTTTCGGCACGTTGTTCGAACGCTTTCTCGATCCCGACAAGCGCGCGCAGATCGGCGCCCATTACACCGACCCCGACAAGATCATGATGATCGTCGAGCCGGTCGTGATGCGGCCGTTGCGCGCGCGCTGGGCGGAGGCCAAGAAAGAGATCGAGGCGATCATGGCGCCGGTTCTCGCCGAAAAAGGGCCGAACGGACGCCATGCCAGCAAGAATTTGGAAAAGCGGTTCGAGGCGGCGCGCGCCAAGGCGGAGGTGGCGCGCGACAAATTCATCGACGGGCTCTGCGCCTTGCGCATTCTCGACCCCGCCTGCGGCTCGGGCAATTTCCTCTATCTCGCGTTGCAGGCGGTCAAGGACCTCGAATATCGCGCCATCCTCGAATGTGAGGAGCTGCATCTCGGCCGCGTCGTGCCGCGCGTCGGGCCGGAAATATTGCATGGGATCGAGATCAATCCTTTGGCCGCCGAGCTCGCCCGCACGACGATCTGGATCGGCGACATTCAATGGCGCGTGCGCAACGCGATCAGCCATCATCCCCGGCCCGTGCTGCGCAAGCTCGACACGATCGAATGCCGGGACGCGCTGGTGGCCAGCGATCGAAGGGACGGATTCGTCGAGGCGGAATGGCCGGAGGCGGATTTCATCATCGGGAATCCGCCATTTCTAGGTACAAAGAAGATGATGAGCGGCCTCGGCGTCGACTATGTTCGAGCGTTGAGGAAAACTTATGAAGGCCGTCTATCTCCATTCTCTGATCTTGTCTGTTGGTGGTTCGAGAAAGCGCGCTCAGCGGTAGCCGCCGGAAAGGCTAGCCGGGTAGGGCTTGTCGCGACGAATTCGATTAGAGGGGGAAAGAATCGGCTTGTCCTTGACGCTATTTCCCGAGATTTGAAGATTTTTGAGGCCCATTCCGATGAGCCTTGGACGGTGGAAGGCGCCGCTGTTCGAGTGAGCTTGATTTGCTTTGCGTCGATACCGGAGCAGGCGAGCCGCTTGGATGGGCGGGAGGTAGCGAAAATTCATTCGGATTTGAGTACCGGAACCAACTTGCCGACGGCGGCCCGACTTCGCGAGAATGAGGGCGCTTCTTTTGTGGGAATACAGAAAAGTGGCCCGTTTGACGTAGATGGGACCGTTGCTCGTTCTTGGCTTCTGGCCCCGATCAACGTAAACAAAAGGCCTAATTCTGATGTACTTCGGCCATATTGGAACGGGATCGATGTGGTACGTCGCCGCCGCGACAAATGGCTGATCGATTTTAGCAACCTATCGGAGAAAGAGGCCGCGTTATATCAGCAACCGTTCGAACACGCGGCTACAAAGGTCAAACCCTTCCGTCAGGCAAGCGCTATATCGGATTTTGATTGGTGGCGGTTATGGCGACCGCGACCCGAGCTTGTCCACGCCGCCGCTTATGTAACAAGAATGATCGTTATTCCTGAAATTGCAAAGCACCGAGTGTTCGTATGGATCGATATGACGACGGGACCCGATAAGAACCTGACTGTTATCGCTCGTGACGACGATACGGCGTTTGGTATCCTGCATTCACGCTTTCACGAGGAATGGTCGCTTCGTCTAGGCACATCCTTAGAAGACCGGCCGCGCTACACGCCCACCACCACGTTCGAAACCTTTCCCTTCCCCGAAGGCCTGACACCGAATATCCCGGCGCGCGAATACGCCCACGATCGGCGCGCCAAGCGCATCGCCGCCGCGGCCAAGAAGCTCGACGATCTGCGGCAAGCTTGGCTCAACCCGCCCGACCTCGTCGAGATCGTCCCGGAAGTCACGCCGACCGCCGCGCCGGGCGAGGCGCCGGCGCGCTATCCCGATCGTATTTTGCCGAAGAACGCTGAGGCCGCGGTCAAGCTCAAGGAGCGCACGCTGACCAATCTCTACAACCAGCGCCCGCGCTGGCTCGCCGACGCGCATGACGAGCTCGATCGCGCCGTCGCCGCGGCTTACGGCTGGCCGGAGGACATCGCCATCGAGGACGCGCTCGCCCGATTGCTGAAGCTGAACCTCGAGCGCGCAGCCGCTGAAGGGAAAGAAGAGGGCGCGACGTGACGCGCGCCTGAGACGGCGCGCATTCGCGCTGGGGAAAGCTCGCGGGGCCGGTGGCGAATCCGGCGCGCCCCCATTAGAACGAAGCGAGACCGAATCGCTCCCGTCATTGCGAGCGAAGCGAAGCAATCCATTCATAGGACATCGCTCTGTGAAGGGATTGCTTCGTCGCTTCGCTCCTCGCAATGACGGTCGGCGCATACCGACTCACATGCTCGACTTCGCCAACAAGCCCCGCTTTTTCCTCGATGTCGAGCGTTCGGCGCTCGGCCGGCCTTGGCGGCCGCGGCTGGACGCGGCGGGCGAGGCGCAGGCCCTCGCGATCGCGCAGATCGCTGGCCTGCCCGATCTGATGGCGCGGGTCCTGGCCGGACGCGGCGTCACGGCGGAACAGGCCGAGAAATATCTCGATCCGACCATCCGCGATCTGATGCCGGAGCCTTTTGCGCTGCGCGACATGGAGACCGCGACGGCGCGGCTCGTGACGGCCGTGACGCGAGGGGAAAAGATAGCCATTTTCGGCGACTACGACGTCGACGGCGCGACCTCGGCGGCCTTGCTGGCCGAATATCTGCAGGCCTGCGGCTTGCAGCCGATGATCCATATTCCGGATCGCGTCTTCGAAGGCTATGGCCCGAATGTCGCGGCGCTGCGCGGCTTCGCCGAAGCCGGGGCGAGCCTCGTCGTCACGGTCGATTGCGGCGCGACCAGCCATGAGGCTTTCGCCGAAGCCAAGGCGCTGGGCTTGGACGTCGTCGTCTTCGACCATCACCAGGCGCCCGAAATTCTGCCGCCGGCGCTCGCCTTGGTCGATCCCAATCGGCAGGACGACCTTTCCGGTCTCGGCTATCTCAGCGCCGCTGGCGTCGTCTATATGGCGCTGGTGGCGCTCAATCGCGCGCTGCGCCAGGCCGGCTTCTGGAGCGGCAAAGCAGCGCCCGATCTGCTCGAAGCTTTGGACCTCGTCGCGCTCGGCGCGGTAGCCGACGTCGTGCCGCTGGCCGGCCTCAATCGCGCTTTCGTCGTCAAGGGCCTGCAAGCGATGAGCCGGCGCCGCCGGCCAGGCCTCGCCGCCTTGCTCGACATTGCCGGGGCGGATGGGCCGCCGCGGCCCTACCATCTCGGCTTTCTTGTCGGGCCGCGGATCAATGCCGGCGGCCGGATCGGCGACGCCGCGCTCGGCGTCAAGCTGCTGATGAGCCGCGACGAATTGGAGGCGCGCGCGATCGCGGAGGAGCTCGATCGCTTGAACCGCGAGCGCCAGCAGATCGAGCTGGCGACGCTCGAAGCGGCGGAGGCCGAGGCGCTGGCGGCGCTCGGCCTCGAAGAGCGCGGCGCGGCGATCGTCGTCGCCGGCGCCGATTGGCGGCACGGCGTCGTCGGCCTCGTGGCCGCGCGCTTGAAGGAGCGCTTCAACCGGCCGGCTTTCGCCTTGAGCTTGAACGGCGCGGCCGCGACCGGCTCGGGCCGATCGATCGCCGGCGTCGACCTCGGTCGCGTCGTGCGCGCTGCGGTCGAGGCCGGCCTTCTGCTCAAGGGCGGCGGTCACGCCATGGCGGCGGGCGTCACGTTGGAGAAGACGCGGCTCGGCGAGTTCCGCGCTTTCCTCGAAGAGAAGTTGGCCGCGGCGGTGGCGCTCGCCAACGCCAACGCCGCGCTCGACATCGACGCGGCTTTGGCGGCGGGCGGCGCGATACCGGCCCTCGTCCATTCCATCGAGCGGGCCGGCCCGTTCGGCGCGGGCAATCCCGAGCCGATCTTCGCCTTCGCCAACCACCGCCTCGTCGACGTGGTCCAGGTCGGCGCCGACCATATGCGCGTGCGCGCAGCGGCGGGCGATGGGCAAATCATCGAGGCGATCGCGTTCCGCGCGGCGCGCGGCGCGCTCGGGGCTTTTTTGGGCGATCGCCGCGGCCAGCTCGTCCACCTCGCCGGCGCCTTGGCGATCAATCGCTATGGCGGACGCGAAAAGACGCAATTACGCTTGCTGGACGCAGCGGCGGCGTGAGGCGTAAAGCTCGGCGCTGAAGTCGCTCTCGTAGCTTCGCCGGGAGAGGGGCTTCGGCGCCGCGTTTGTACTCGGCCGATTGCGAACGCCGTGACGCTCAAAAATTACATCGGCGGGTTGACGCCGTTGCGGCCGACGACGACCTGGGCCGCTTCGTACGCGCCGCCGGCGTCCTTCCCCGTTGTGTAGACGATCACGCCGGCGCCGGGTTTGAGATCATCCTCGGCGCCTTTGGTCAGGGCGACAATCGGCGTCCCTTTGTCGATAACGATCGTCTGCTCGCCGCCTCTGTAAGTCACGGTCAGCTTCGGTCCATCGGCGCCCTCGACCTCGCGGAAATATTGCCGTTGGTCATCGAGCTCTTCGGCGTCAGATCGACGGGGCGGAAGCCTTCGCCGGTTCCGCGCATCGATTCAGGGAAGATATGGACCTCCAGCGCCTTCAAGGCGCCGTCCGGACCCGGCTCGGCGGCCGCCCCGATGAACAGGCCCGGCTTGATGTCGGCAAGATCCGCCTTGACCAAGGCGGCGATGTGCGCCGGCTGCTTTAAATGCACCGTCGCCGTTTCGCCGCTGCGCGTGTGGACGACGAGCGTATCGCCGCTGACGCTGTCGATCGTCCCGCGGAGGCGAACGTTCTGCGCGTCGGCGAAGGAGGCGGAGGCGACAAGGACGAGGGCGGCGGCGAGGCTTCGCAGGAACATGGACATGGATCGCTCCTTTGCTCGAGCGCGGCGAGGCTAAGTCAGTTTGCGACGCGACGCAGGAGCGCGGACGATCAAAATAATTTGACGAGAGGCGGGTGAATAATTTTTTATGGGGCCACAGAGGACAGGGCGTGTTTCCACGCGTCATTGCGAGCGAAGCGAAGCAATCCAGTCGTAGGGCGAGGAAGGGCAAGTGAGACGACCCTGCGTGTACATCATGGCGAGCGCGCCATACGGCACTCTGTACACGGGCGTCACCTCCAACCTGGCGCAGCGTGTCCATCAGCACAAAGCAGATGCGTTCGGAGGGTTTACAAAGCAGTACGGCTGCAAGCTGCTCGTCTGGTACGAGCACTACGATCGTATGATCGACGCCATTGCGCGCGAGAAACAAATCAAAGCAGGCAGCCGAGCGAAGAAAGTCGCTTTGGTCCAGGGCGTCAACCCAAAGTGGAAAGACCTTTACGACTCCCTCGCTCTATGAATGGATTGCTTCGCTTCGCTCGCAATGACGTGAGGTAAACGCGTGTCGCGCCGCCCGTGCTCACTTGTCCACGAACGCCTTTTCGATCACGTAATCGCCCGGCTCGCCGCTATTGCCCTCGGCGAAGTCGCGCGCGTCGAGAATGGCGCGGATATCGGCCAGCATGGCCGGGCTGCCGCAGAGCATGAAGCGGTCCCGGCTCGGGTCGATCGGCGGCAGGCCGACATCTTGGGCAAGCTTACCGTTGTTCAGGAGCAGCGAGATGCGGCCGTTGTGACGGAAGGGCTCGCGCGTCACCGTCGGATAATAGGTGAGCTTTTCGCGTAAGGTCTCGCCGATCAGTTCGTCGTTCGGCAACTCGTTGGCGATGAGATCGCTGTAAGCGAGATCGGAGATGAAGCGGCAGCCATGGACGACGACGACGCGTTCGAAGCGCTCGTAAGTCTCCGGGTCCTTGACGATGCTCAGGAACGGCGCAAGCCCGGTGCCGGTGCCGAGCAGATAGAGGTTCTTTCCGGGCGAAAGATTGTCGAGCACCAACGTGCCGGTCGCCTTGCGGCCGACGATGATCCTGTCGCCTTCCTTGACGTGCTGCAGGCGCGAGGTCAGCGGGCCGTTGGGGACCTTGATGCTGAAGAATTCGAGCTCTTCCTCGTAATTGGCGCTGACCAAGCTATAGGCCCTGACGAGGGGCTTACCTTCCACTTCGAGGCCCATCATGATGAACTGTCCGTTCTGGAAGCGGAAAGACGGATTGCGAGTCGTGCGGAAGCTGAACAGCCGATCGGTCCAGTGGCGGACGCTCAAGACCTGTTCCTGGTTGAAATTGCTCATGGCTCGAAATCCGCGTCGATTTTTCGGGGTTCCAGGCTGGTTAGCGGCGGCCGGAGAGTGCCTGCCGGTATCTCTGAACAAAAACCATAGGCTGAGTAAGATGGCAAATGTTTGTTGCGCCGCAACAACTGAAGCGCGCATTGATTATTGTTAGTATACAAATGAATATCGCGCGGTCAATGGGACGGGACGACTGAACGTCGCCGAGCAGGGAAGGTCTGGGAGAACAGCATGGCTCACGAGGAAGCGGCCGCGGCCGGCCCGAGCAAATTGGTCGTCAGGAATATCGGGCTCATGCTGAGCGGCGATCTTGCAACCCCGATCCTCGACGCCGACGCCTTGGTTGCGATTGACGGCCGGATCAGCGCCATCGGCCGCGCCGCCGACCTCGACCTTTCCGGCGCGACGACCGTGATCGACGCCAATGGCGTTACGCTCGCGCCCGGCCTGATCGACAGCCATGTCCATCCCGTCGCCGGCGACTGGACGCCGCGCCAGAACCAGCTCGGCTGGATCGATTCCTGCCTGCATGGCGGGGTCACCACGATGATCTCGGCCGGCGAGGTCCACACGCCCGGCCGGCCGCGCGACGTCGTCGGCGTCAAGGCCATGGCGATTTACGCCCAGCGCTGCTTCTCCTCCTTCCGCGCCAGCGGCGTCAAAGTTCACGCCGGCGCGCCGGTGATCGAGCCGGGCCTCGAGGAGAAGGATTTCGCCGAACTCGCCCAAGCCGGCATCCGCTATCTCGGCGAAGTCGGCCTGGGCGGCGTCAAGGACGGCCCGACCGCGCGCAAAATGGTCGCCTGGGCGCGTAAATACGGGATCAACTCCACCATCCATACGGGCGGGCCGTCCATTCCCGGTTCGGGCCTGATCGACAAGGACATTGTGCTCGAGGCCGATACGGACGTGATCGGCCATATCAATGGCGGCCACACCGCCCTGCCGGATGATCAAATCCGCTGCCTCTGCGAGCAATGCAAACGCGGCTTGGAGCTCGTCCATAACGGCAATGAGCGCGCCGCGCTCGTCACGTTGCGCGCGGCCAAGGAGCTGAACCAGCTCGATCGGGTCATACTCGGCACCGACGCGCCGGCCGGGTCCGGCGTGCAGCCGCTCGGCATCTTGCGGATGATTTCGCTGCTGGCCTCGCTCGGCGAAGTTCCGGCGGAAATCGCCGTGTGTTTCGCCACCGGCAACACGGCGCGGATGCGGGCGCTGGATTGCGGCCTGATCGAGGTCGGCCGCGCCGCCGATTTCGTCTTCCTCGACCGCGCCCAACATTCCGCCGGAAGGACGCTGCTCGAAAGCGTCGCGCTGGGCGATTTGCCCGGCGTCGGCATGACCGTGATCGACGGGATCGTGCGCTCGCAGCGCAGCCGCAACACCCCGCCGGCGACGCGGGTGCCGAGCGTCGTCACGGGGTAGGGCGGCGGCTGCTTAACGTTTCCTCAAGGAATCTTGAGCCGGCATGCGGCCGCCGCGCCGCCGCATGGACGGGCGGCGGCGAATATGGGATTTTGGCGCTCTCGAAGCGTCACATTCGATCGCCGAAAGCGCCGCCGATGAGCGACATCGCCACGAAACCGCGAACCCGGACCAAACCGAAGACCGAGCGGCCGAAGCTGCACAAGGTCATCCTGCTCAACGACGATTACACGCCGCGCGAATTCGTCGTCACGATTCTCAAGGCCGAATTCCGCATGAACGAGGCCCGCGCCTATGCCGTGATGATGACCGCCCATCGCAAGGGCGCCTGCGTCGTTGCGGTCTTCGCGAAAGACATCGCCGAGACCAAGGCGACGCGGGCGACGGAGGCCGGCCGGGCCAAGGGCTATCCACTGATGTTCACGACCGAGCCCGAGGAGTAGGCGGCGACCGCCCCGGCGGCGCGAGTATCGACATGGTTCCCGACAAGACGGAGATTGGGATCAGGCGCGCCGTCGCAAGCGACCTCGAACCGCTCGCCGCGTTGGCGCGGAAAACCTATGTCGACGCTTTCGGGCGCTCCTTCAGCGCGTCTGATCTGAAAGCCCATCTCAAGAAGAACCTGTCCGACGAGCGTTTTGCCGAATTCCTGCGGGAAGACGTCTTTCTGATCGCCCAGTCGCCGGCTGAAATGATCGGGTTCGCCCAGATTGGGCCAGCTAAAGCGGAAGATTACCCTTTCGGGATCGGGCGCGATGATCAGGAACTGCGCCGGATCTATGTTCTGAAGCAACGCCAAGGCCAAGGCGTCGGCGGGGCCTTGCTCGAAGCCGCCTTGCGAATTCCGGCGTCCGCCGCCGCTCGACGCATCTTTTTGGACGTATGGGAGGAAAATGTCTCCGCGCGCCGTTTTTATGAGCGGCGCGACTTCAAGCTTTGCGGAAAACGAGCGTTCCGCACGGAATCCGGGACGGCGACGGGGTTCGATTTGATCATGGTTCGGCTCAAGAGCGCCCAACCATGATACGGGCTGCCCTCAGGTCAGCCGCGACAACAGGGCGATGAATTGCGCCCTCTCGCCTTCGTTCAGCGGCGCCAACGTCTCCTCGGTGATCCGCCTGGCGGTCGGCGCCGCCTTGTCGTACAGCGCCTCGCCCTCCGCCGTCAACGTCACGAGAAGGCGCCGCCCGTCGGCTGGGTCAGGTTTCGTCGCCGTGAAGCCTCTTTTCGAGAGCCGGTCGATGACGCCCTTGATCGTCGCGGCGTCCATGGCGGTGTGACGGCCGAGCAAATTCTGCGACGACGGGCCGATCTCCTTGAGTTTGGCCAGCGCGGCCCATTGCGTCGGCGTCAGGCCTTCGACCATGAGCGAGGCGAAGATCGTCGTGTGCCGCTGTTGCGCCTGACGCAGAACGAAGCCGACCTGCGCGTCGAGGACGTATCTCCCTGGGTCCTTTGGCTCTTCATCGCTCATAATATCCGCCACGGCTTCTTAAAAAACCTCAGTGTCATTCCCGCGCAAGCGGGAATCCAGGAGCGTCGGCGCTTGCCGGATAGGCCGTACTGGATTCCCGCTTCCGCGGGAATGACAAAGGTCTTACAGCGCAAGGTAAGCGTCGCGGATGTCTGGCCGCGCATCGAATTCGGCCATCGTACCTGCAAACCGAATGCGACCCTTCTCGATCACCGCGACGCGATCGGCGACCAGCTGGGCGAAGTTGAGGTTCTGCTCGCTGACCAGCAGGCTCAAGCCCTCGCGCTTCATTTCGAGGATCGCCGCGATCATCTGCTCGACGATTTTCGGGGCGAGCCCCTCCGACGGCTCGTCGAGCAGGACCAAAGACGGATTGCCCATCAGCGTGCGGGCGATGGCGAGCATTTGCTGTTCGCCGCCCGAGAGGCGGCCGCCAAGCCTCGCGCGGGTCTCCGCCAGATTGGGGAAGATTTCGAACAGGCGCTCCGTGGTCCATCGCGGCGCGCCCGGGCGCTGTTTCTGGCGGCCGACTTCGAGATTCTCTTCAACCGAAAGATCGGCGAAAATCCGCCGGTCCTCCGGCACATAGCCGAGGCCGCGCCGGGCGATGTCATGCGGCGCGAGGCGGGAGAGGTCGGCGCCGTCGAATCGGATTTCGCCGCTGCGATTGGCGACGAAGCCGAGGATCGCGCGGAAGGTCGTCGACTTGCCGGCGCCGTTGCGGCCAATCAGCGCCACGGCTTCGCCGGCGGCGACCTCAAGGGAGACGTCGAACAGGATATGCGCGCGGCCATAGGCGGCGTTCAGATCCTTGACGCTGAGCTTGGCAGGCGCGCTCAAGACGCGGCTCCGTACAAGGTCCCGGCGCCGAGATAGACCGCTTGCACATCCGGATCGGCCCTCACCGCGGCGGGCGGCCCTTCGGCGATCAGCGCGCCGCGATTGAGCACCAGGATGCGATCGGCGTAAGCGAAGACCGCGTCCATGTCGTGCTCGGTGAAGAGCACGCCGATCTTGCGCTCCCGTGCGATTTTCGCGACGAGGGCCATCAACGCGCCGCGCTCCTTCGGCGCCATGCCGGCCGTCGGTTCGTCCATCAGCAGCAATCTTGGCTCGTTCGCCAAAGCGAGCGCGAATTCGAGGCGCTTGAGATCGCCATAGGCGAGCTCGCCGCAGCTTCGCTTGGCCTGCTCCTTCATGCCGACGAGCGACAGCAAGGACGCCGCCTCGTCCACATAAAAGCGCGCCGCCCAGCCGGCGAGGCGCCATTGCCGGCGATGATGCGACAGCAGCGCGATTTGCACGTTCTCGGCGACCGACATCGAGGCGAAAGCCGCGGCGACTTGGAAAGTGCGGCCGACCCCGAGCCGCCAGATGGCGCGCGGCGTCAGCCCGACGACGTTGCGGCCGAATATCTCGATCGCGCCGCGGCTCGGCGTGACCTGGCCATTGATCATGTTGAAACAGGTGCTCTTGCCGGCGCCGTTCGGGCCGATCAGGGCCAGGATTTCGCCGGCTTGGAGCGAAAAGCTCACCGCCTTGACCGCCTCGAAGCCGGAATAGGTCTTGCCGAGATTTTCGACGGCGAGAACTTTCATGGCGTCGCGCCTTGCAAGCGCGCATCTCGGCCGCGCCAGGCTTGGACGGCGCCGAGCAGCCCTTGCGGGAACAGCGCGACCAGCGCGACGATGAGCAAGCCGAGGACCAGCTTGGAGTAATCCGTCTCGCTGATAACCCAGATCGACAACGTCTTGTAGAGCAGCGCGCCGAGCGCGCCGCCAGAGACCGTGCCGACGCCGCCGAGCAAGACCATGACCAAACCGTCGATCGACAGCGGAATGCCGAGCGTGTCGGGAAAGACGCTGCCTTTGAGAAAGGCGAACAGCGCGCCGGCGAGCGCGGCGAAAGCGCCTGCGACGGCGAAGCCGATCCATTGCAGGCGATGGCGGTCGAGTCCGATCGCCTCGGCGCGCAATTCGCTGTCGCGCAAGGCGCGGAGCGCGTAGCCGAAGGGCGAGAAGACGATGACGCGCAGCAGCGCGATCGCCAAAGCGGCGAGCGCGAGAGCCAGCCAATAGAAATGCGCCGGACTTTCCGCCCAAGCGCTTGGCCAGACGCCAATGAGGCCGTTGTCGCCGCCGGTGACTTCGCTCCATTGGAAGGCGATGGACCAGGCGATCTGGGCGAAGGCGAGGGTCAGCATGGCGAAATAGACGCCGGAAAGGCGCACCGAAAACCAGCCGAAGAGGAGCGCGCCGGCAAAGCCGAGGACCGGGCCGGCGACGAGCGCCGCCTCCATCGGCAGGCCGAGTTGCTTCAAGGCGAGGGACGCTCCGTACGCGCCGAGGCCGAAATAGGCGGCGTGGCCGAACGAAACGAGGCCGCCGGCGCCGACCAGGGCGTGCAGACTCGCCGCGTAAAGCATGAAGATCAGGACTTCCGTCGCGACGCTTAGCGCGTAATCGCCGGCGAAGAACGGGAACAGCGCGGCGGCGGCTACGGCGAGCGCGGCAAGCAGGCGGCCGCGCTTATCGAACGGACGCCAGCGCGCCAGCGAGGCGCCGCCCGCCATCCGCGCCGCCGCCTCCGCCCGGCCGAGCAATCCCCATGGCCTGACGATCAGCACCAAGGCCATGACCAAGAAAACCAAGACGATCGAGATTTTGGGAAAGATCAGAATGCCGAACGCGTTGAGTTCGGCGACGATGATGGCGGCGAGAAACGTGCCGAGCACATTGCCGAGCCCGCCGATCACCACGACGACCAGGACTTCGGTGATGATCTGCAGATCCAGCGTATGGCTCACCGCCTCGCGCGGCAACTCCAACGCGCCGCCGAGCGCCGCGAGAAAGACGCCGAGCGCGAAGACGCTGGTGAACAGCCATTTCTGATTGACGCCGAGCGCCGCGACCATCTCGCGATCGAGCGTCGCCGCGCGCACCAGCACGCCCCAGCGCGTGCGGCGGAACAGCAGCCAGAGCAGCGCGAGGACCAGCGGCCCCAACGCGATGAGGAGAAGATCGTAGGTCGGAAACGCTTGGCCGAGGAGATTGACGGCGCCTTTGAAGCCGGGCGCGCGCGGGCCGAGCAAGTCCTCCGGCCCCCAGATCAGCAGCGCGATGTCTTCGACCGCGAGCGTGACGCCGAAAGTCGCGAGCAATTGCAGCAGCTCCGGCGCGCTGTAGAGGCGGCGCAGCAGCGCCATCTCGATCAACGCGCCGATCGCCGCCACGGCCAGCGACGCCAGGATAATTCCCGCCCAGAAGCCGACATCGCCCGCGAGCCGGCTGGCGAGCGTGAAGGCGAGGTAGGCGCCGAGCATATAGAAGGCGCCATGGGCGAAATTGACGACGCGGGTGACGCCGAAAATGATCGACAGGCCGCAAGCCGCGAGAAACAGCGATGAGGCGCTGGCGAGGCCCGTGACGAATTGAACGAGAAAGAAGGTCACTATAGCGTACCTTCCTCCCCCGCATAGCGGGGGAGGATAGACCACCTTTGTGCTCCCCCGTGGAGCGCAGCGAAACGGGGGAGGGGGACCGGCCGAAGGCCGGTGGAGGGGGCTTCCGGTGGTTCAGGATAGTCCTGATGGAGCTGAGCCCCCTCCACCATGCTTCGCATGGTCCCCCTCCCCCGGTTCGCGGGGGAGGATAGGGGCGCCGCGTACGCCATCAATCCTGCGGCCTCAGCGCCTTTACTTCATCCTCCGGCGGCAGGTATTTCGCGCCGTCGCGGTACTCGGCGTCGACCATCACGCCCTTGCCGTCTTTCAGCGCGGTCTTGCCGACAAAAGCGCCGAGGGTCGATTGATGATCGGCCTTGCGGAACGTGACCTTGCCAAACGGCGTCTCGACCTCGATCCCTTCCGCGGCGTCGACCAGCTTTTCGCTGTCCGTGGACTTGGCCTTGGCCAGGATGGCGGCTGCGGCCTTCAAGGTCGAATAGCCGACGACCGAGCCGAGTCTCGGGTAATCGTTGTACTTCGCCTGGTACGCTTTCAAGAAGGCGGCGTGTTCAGGGATGGAGACGTCGTTCCAGGGATAGCCGGTGACGATCCAGCCGACGGGCGTTTCATCCTTCAACGGGTCGAGATATTCGGGCTCGCCGGTCAGGAAGCTCACCACCGAGCGGCCTTTGAACAAGCCGCGCGTCTCGCCTTCGCGCACCAGCTTGACGAGGTCGGGGCCGAACTCGACATTGAGGATCGCGTCGGGTTCGGTCTTGGCGATAGCCTCGACCACGGCGCCGGCGTCGATCTTGCCTTGCGGCGGCCATTGCTCGCCTATCCATTGCACGTCCTGCCGTTTGGCCGAGAGCAGCTTTTTGAACGCGGCGACCGCGGACTGGCCGTATTCGTAGTTCGGCGCGATGGTCGCCCATTTCTTTGCCGGCAGTTTGGCGGCTTCCTCGGCCAACATGCCGGCCTGCTCGTAATTGGCGGGCCTCAGGCGGAATGTATAGCGATTGCCCTTGGACCAGGTGATTGCGTCGGTCAGCGGCTCGGCGGCGAGGAAGAGAATTTTCTTTTGCTTGGCGAAGTCGGAGACGGCGAGGCCGATATTGGAGAAGAACGTGCCGGCCAGCATGACGACGCCGTCCCTCGAGACGAGCTCGTTGGCGGCGGTCACCGCCTCGGCCGGCTTGCCGCCGTCGTCCTTCGAGATCACTTCCAGCTTCTTGCCGTCGACCCCGCCGGCGGCGTTGATCTCGTCCAGCGCCAATTGCCAGCCTTTGCGGTACGGCTCGGTAAAGGCCGGCAGGCCGGAATAGGAATTGATCTCGCCGATTTTGATCGTGTCTTCGGCCGAAGCAGGCGCGCCAAATGAGGCCGAAGCCGCGATCAGGCCCAGCGCGTAGAGCGCGGCGGACAAACTCTTCATGATCCTCACTCCCTCCAGAAACGTCTTCCGCCACGTCGGGCGGCCGCGGCATCTCCAATCACCCCCGGTGTCATTCCCGCGCAAGCGGGAATCCAACGAGCGCCGCGCTTCTGGATCAGCTCAGCCTGGATTCCCGCTTGCGCGGGAATGACACAAACCGGAACTCACCGCAGCCCGTCTTCGCCCTTGATCTCGTCCTTCTTCAAGCCGCCTACGCGCGGCAGGGGCCGACCCGAATCCGTCACCGCCACCGCGACGACGATCTCGTTCGCGCGGGGCGCGTCTGAAACCCTCACCTCCATGCCGTCGAAATGGCTGCGCACGAACGCCGCGTCCTTATGGCCGAGCGGAATATCAAGCGGGACGCCCGGTCCGCCGCGCTTCTTCGATGACGGGATCAGCGCCGCGCCCTTGCCGAGCGCCTTGCGCACGGGCGCGCCGAGTTTGGGCTGCAAGATCGCCGCCGCATGTTCGAGCTCGCCGTTTTCGCCGACCGCCGCGGCTTTGCCGTAGCTCTCCGCCGCCGATCCTTCGATGCCGAGCGCGGCGACGGCGCGGCTCGCCAGCAATTCGCCGAGCTCCTCGCCGATGTCGATCAATTCGGAAAGGTCCTCGACATAGCCGCCGGCGAATGGATTTTCGATCACCGCGATGGCGGCGGCGCGCCGCGTCGGCGGATCGACGGCGCGGTCCATCTCGGCGCGCGTTTCTTCGAGAACGGTGACGAGCTTGCGGATTTTGGCTTTCATCGGAGCCCGTCCACTCCCTTGATCTCCGACGCTTTGAGGCCGCCGGCGCGGTTGTGCACGCGCGGACCTGTGGTCATGGCGAGCGCGAGCAGGATTTCGTCGGCGCGCGGCGCGTCGACGACCCCGATCTCGACCGCGTCGAAATGGCTGCGCACGTACGAGGCGTTGATATGCGTGATCGGCACGTCGAGCCGCGCGCCGGGACCAGCGACCTTCTTCGCCGAAGGCACGATCGCCTTGGCCCCGCCCAGCGCTTCGCGCATGGCGTAGCCGCCGGGGACATGCCAAAGCGCGCCATGCTCGATCTCGCCGGCGGCGCCGACGATCGCGCCCTTGCCATAGCCTTCGATCGCTTTGGGATCGCCGCCTAGCGCGGCGATCAGCGCCCGCGCCATACCGAGGCCGAGCGGCTTCAAGTCGTCCGAGAAGCCGACGATATCCTCGACGTAGCGCCCGGCGAACGGGTTTTTGATGACCGAGAGAATGGACGCGCGGCGATAAGGCTTCGCCGCAACGGGGCCGCCTTCGTGATAGATCTCTTCGACCGAGACGACACGCTTGCGTTCCTCAACCGACGGCATGGCGCTTGCTCTTCTTCACGACGTCATTGCGAGGAGCGAAGCGACGAAGCATCCAGGAATCGCCGGTGTTTCCTGGACTGTTTCGCTTCGCTCGCAACCCTTCCTTCGCGCCGTTGTACAGCCTCGCCTCGACGCCGCAAAGCCGCGTTTCGCCACAGAGCCGCAAGGCGGCGGCCTCGATCGCGCCGAGGGTTTTAAGCCGCTTCGCCTCGGCCACGCCGCGCGCCAGCGCTTCGTCGATCTCCGCCGGCGTCAGCGCGCCGACTGCGATCGTCACGAGCCGCTCGCCGAGATCGCTTTGCGGATCGCGCGACGAGGCCGGCGCGCGATCAATCGCCGGATGTCCAGGAAGGTCGACGGCGTTGGCGACCAGCGTCGCCGCAGCGTCGGCCGCGGCGGCCGTCCGAGCCAGAATGGTGACGGCGTCGGCTATGCCGAGCGAGAAGCTGCGCCCGCGCCAGCCGGACGTCGCAACGCCGCGCACCGGATGACGCGCTGCGATCGTCGCCGCGCCGATGAGGCTCGGCCTATCCGGCCGATCGACCATCCCGATCGAAAATTGCTCGTTCGGCATAAGATGCAGCGCGATGTCGCCGCCATTGTTCACGTAAGCGCGGCGTAGGGGCGCAGCGTCGGTCATCGCCTGAAGAATCTCCTCGGCCACCGCGCCGGCGACCGCCGCCATCGGCGTGATGAAACGGGTTGCGCTAAACGGCGCGACCGCCGCCGCCATGCGTCGGGCCACGACGCCGGCTGGGCGAGAGGCCCCGGGTCGCGCCGCGGCCCGGAGCAGCGGCAATTCGGCGCAGAGCTCGTCGAGCACGGTCTGGAAGCGTCGCCACGCCGCCGCATAGGCGAGTTCGATTGCGTCCTCGGCGCCGAACGCTTCGATGATCAGGTCGATCGGCCCGTCCTGCAGATGCAGCCGGCCGTCGCCGAAGCGCTGAACTTGCGGCGGCGCTCTCACGCCTGTCTCCGCAGCGGCGCAGTTGCGGCGCCGCTCGTTTGCCGTTTGGCGTGCGTCTCGACAATGTCGCGCAAAGGCCGAACATGATCGACATGGCCGCCCAAAG
Source organism: Alphaproteobacteria bacterium (assembly GCA_021325385.1). Lineage (GTDB taxonomy): Bacteria > Pseudomonadota > Alphaproteobacteria > Rhizobiales > Beijerinckiaceae > Roseiarcus. The sequence continues at coordinate 13,677 of JAJPHH010000119.1, read as the reverse complement.
CGGCGTAATCCTCCAGCCGCATGGTGAACTCGATCGGCGCGACGATCGCCGGCGTCGGCACATAGCCGAAGGCGTTGTCGGGCAGGAGCGTCACGTCGACCATGAAGGTGATGCCGCCGCCCGGCCAGATCACGACCGGCGCGCCGCCGGCGGTGACCGTCGTCAAGGCCTGCCGCACCGAGCGCGTCAAGCGCACGGGATTTTCCGTGACGCCGGCGCGCAGCGAGCCGCCGGCGCCGGCCATGAAAAGAACCGAGCACAAAGCCGGCTCGCAATTCTCGCGGATGCGCTCGACCGAGACGCGCAGGTTGTCAGGCAGCGGCTCCTGCACGGGCCGCAACGTTTCGTCGAGACGATAGAAGGCGTGCTGCTCGCCGGTGGTCGAGACCATCAGCAGGGTGAGGCCGGGCCAGGCGACTTTCGGATCGAAGCCGGCGATGATGTCGAGCGGGTCGGAAATGTTTGCGCCGCCCCAGCCGGTTCCCGGCTCGGCGACATGGAAATAGCGGCCCGGCGTCGAGCGCCGGCCTTTCATCTTGACGCCGGTGTCCCTCGCGCCGAGTAGTTTGCCGGCCTGGTGCTCGGAGAGCACGCCGGTAATGTGGTCGTCGACGACCACGACCTCGTCGACCTTGCCGTACCATTGTTTGGCGAACATGCCGATCGTGGCCGAGCCGCAGCCGACCCGCATGCGCTCTTCGCTTTGGCCGTTGACGATCGGCGGCTTGCCGGCCTGGACGAGAATCGTCGCGCCGCCGTCGACGGTCAGCTCGACTGGCTTGCGGTTGCAGAGATCGAGCAAAGTCTCGCAGGTGACGCGGCCCTCTTTCTTGCCGCTATGGGTCAGGTGATTGACGCCGCCGAGCGACAGCATTTGCGAACCGTATTCGCCGGTGGTCACGTGCCCGACCGGTTCGCCCTGCGCGCGCACGGTGGCGCATTCCGCGCCGAGATGGCGGTCGGTGTCGATCTTCAGCTTGACGCCGCAATAGGAGTAGATGCCCTCGGTGACGACCGTCACCATATCGACCCCGTCGACTTTCGAGGAGACGATGAACGGCGCCGGTTTGTAGTCAGGGTACGTCGTCCCGGCGCCGATTGCGGTGACGAAAGGCGCCGGCGCGTTGACGATGTCGCCGCTCCATTCCTGCGTTTGGGCCGCGAAGGGCACGACCTCGCCGCCGTCGCTCACCGTACGTTCGAGCAGGATATGCGGATCGACGCGGACCAGTTCGCCGTTGCGGTTGGCGTAGCGGTCGCAGGCGCCGGTCATGCCCTCGCGGATGTAGCAGAGGACGGGACAGGCGTCGCAGCGGATCTTGCCGTCGGCGTCAGTCATGGTCTTTCTTTCGCAAAGCAAGGATCGCGGCGCGCACCCGGTCCGGCGTCGCCGGCGCGCGCGTGATCCGCGCGCCGGTCGCGTCATGAATGGCGTTGAGGATCGCCGGCGCAGTCGGGATCAAGGCCTGCTCGCCGATTCCCTTGGCGCCGAACGGGCCGATCGACGAAGCCTCCTCGATCAGGATGCTTTCGACCGGCGGCATGTCGCCGACGCTCGGGATGAGATAGTCGTGGAGGTTCTCGCCCTTGCCCGGGAAGAACTCCTCCATCAGCGCCAGGCCGAGGCCTTGCGCCGCGCCGCCTTCGATCTGACCTTCGACCAGCGTCGGGTTGATCGCTTTGCCGACGTCATGCGCGCAGGTCAGGCGCAGGACCTTGACCCGGCCGAGCTCGACATCGACCTCGATTTCGGCAAGATGGGCGCCATAGCCGAAGACCGCGTAGGGCTCGCCCTGGCCGTTTTCATCAAGCGGCGAGGTCGGCGGATCGAACGTCTCCTGAACTTCGACGACGAAGCCTGCGCTGTTGATGGGTAAGGTACGAAGTTGGACCCGGCGCTCGCCGCCGGCACCGGCGATGAGCACGGCGTCGCCGTCGAAACGGATCGTCGCCTCCTCGCCGACATTGGCGAGGCGCAGAATCTCGCGCCGCATCGCTCTGCCGGCGAGGTACGCCGCCTTACCAGAGACGAAAGTCTGGCGCGAGGCGGAGGTTTTGCCGCAGTCCGGCGTCGTATCCGTATCGGCCGAGGCGAGATCGAACAGGTCGAGCGGCGCGCCGAGCGCGTCGGCGCATATTTGCGGGATGACTGTGTTCGAACCCTGGCCGATATCGACCGCGCCCTGGAACAAGGTCAGGCGGCCGTCGGGCGTCAGGCCGAGCCGCATGGTCGACGGATTGGGCAGCGAGGTGTTGCCGCAGCCGTACCACATGCCGGCGACGCCAACCCCGCGGCGCATTGGGCCGGCTGCGCTCTCGTTGAAAGCGCGCGCCGCTTGGAGCGCCTCGCGCCAGCGCGGCCGCAAGGCTTCGAGGCAGGCCTTGAAGCCGACGCCGTCCTTGAAGACTTGGCCGGTTACGGTCGAGTCGCCCGCCTGCAAGGCGTTGAGAATGCGAAATTCGAGCCGGTCGATGCCGAGCTTCAGCGCGAGCTCGTCATAGAGCTGCTCTTGCGCGATCGCAGTCTGCGGCACGCCGAAGCCGCGAAACGCGCCGGCCGGCACGCAATGCGTATGGATGGCGCGGGTCAGCGCGCGGTAATGCGGCATGCGGTACGGACCGGAAGCATGCACCGGCACGCGATTGGCGACGGTCGGGCCCCAGGAGGCGTAGGCGCCGGTGTTGAAGTCGGCGGCAAAATCCATGGCGAGCAGCCGGCCGTCCCGCATCGCGCCGACTCTGGCGCGAATGCGCGCCGGATGGCGCTTGGTGGTGGTCATGATCGATTCATTGCGCGAATAGATCATCCGCACCGGCCGGTTGAGCTTCCAAGCGGCAAGCGCGATGAACGGCTGCACCGACAGATCGAGCTTCGAGCCGAAGCCGCCGCCGACCGCGCTCGGGACGATCCGCACCTGCTCGGGCGCGATTCCCAGAATCTTCGCGACGTCGTCGCGATCCATATAAGGCGCCTGCGTGCACGCTTGGACTTCAATGCGGTCGCCGATTCTGCGGGCGAAGCCGGCTTCAGGCTCGATATAGGCGTGTTCGACAAAGCCGGTCTCGAACTCGCCTGCGACGACAATGTCGGCTCCGGCGAGCTCGGCCTCGACATCGCCCCGCGCGACGCGGCCGCTTGTCAGGATATTGCCCGGCCGGCCGGGATGAATCAGCTCTGCGTCGGGTGCGGCCGCTTCGTCGATCGTCATCAGCGCCGGCAGCGGCTCCCATCGTACTGGAAAAGCGGCGAGATCGAGCCCGCGCATCGCCCCGTCTTCGCCGACGATCAGCGCGACGGCTTCGCCGCGAAAGCGCGCGGCGCGCTCCGCCAGCGCCGGCTGGTCGGCGAACGGGGCGATCACGCCGAAGCAGTTCTCGCCCGGCACGTCTTTCGCGGTGAAGATCGCGACGATTCCCGGATGCGCGCGCTGAAAGGCGTCGAGATCGCCGAAGAAGAAGCGCGCGTGATGATGCGGCGAACGTACGACGCGAGCGAGAAGCGCGCCGGCCGGCCATTCATCCGCGCCGAAAATCTCCGCGCCGGAGATTTTGCGCTCGCCGTCGAGCCGGGCGAGGCGGCGGCCGACAGCGCCGTCCCTAGGAGCGGCGGGGCCGGGCGCGGGATCGAAATTGTGCGCGATCTTCACCGCCTCAATGATCTTGCGATAACCCGTGCAGCGGCAAAGCACGCCGCCGAGCGCGTCCTCGATGTCGATTTCGCTCGGCCGGGCGTTCTTGCGCAACAGCGCGGTCGCGGCGAGCAGCATGGCCGGCGTGCAGACGCCGCATTGCGCCGCGCCCTGCGCGTGAAAGGCCGCCTTGAGCCGGCGAACATCGTCTCCGCCGCGCGACAGGCTCTCGACCGTCTCGATCGCTCGTCCCTCGACCTGGCCGACCGCAGTCAGGCACGCGCAGACCGGCTCGCCGTCGATCAGCACGGTGCAGGCGCCGCAATCGCCGGCGTCGCAGCCGACCTTGACGCCGGTCAGCCCGCATTCCTCGCGCAGGGCGTGGCTCAACCGATCGAGCGGCGAGGACGCCAGCCGCGCCGGCGCGCCGTTGAGCGTGAGCGAGACGCCCGCGCGGTCGAGCATCAGACGATCCCTCCGGCTTGGCCGGCGAGACACGCTTCGACCGCGCGACGGACCAATGTCAGGGCGGCGTCGCGGCGGTACTCGGCGGTGGCGCGCAAATCGTCGATCGGCGAAAGCAAGGCGAGGTCTTCGGACGCGGCCAGATCGCCCAAGCCGGGGTGGGCGGCGACGCCCAGAAGGCGCCGCTCCAGCGTCGGCAGCCGTTTGGCCGCGGCCGAGCAGGCGCCGACCGCGACGCGGGCCTCGCGGACGACGCCGTCCGCGATGTCGAGCAAAGCGGCGACCATGACGATCGAGATGACGAGGTAGCGCCGGGCGCCGAGCTTGAGAAAGCTCGCGCGCATGGTCGGTTGCGGCGTCGGGACGATGATCGCTGTCACGATCTCGCCCGGCGCGAGCGCGGTGCGGCGATTGCCGGTGATGAAGTCGCGGATCGGCAGTCGTCGCGCGCCGCGGCGCGAAGCGATCTCGATCTCGGCGTTCAGGATCAAAAGCGGCGGAACGCCGTCCGCCGCCGGCGACGCATTACAAAGATTGCCGGCGATCGTGCCGCGATTCTGGATTTGCGCGCCGCCCACTTCGCGCGCGGCCGCCTTCAGGGCGTCGAAAGCGGCCGGCAGCTCGGCCTTCGCCAGTTCAGACCAGGTTATTGCGGCCCCTATCCGCACCTCGTCCGGCGCCATACTCAGGCCGCGCAACGCGGCGATGCCGGTCACGTCAATATGCGGAGCAGCAAGCGGCCTCTCGCCCGCCGCAGGGAAGATATCGGTTCCGCCCGCCAGGATCCGCGCGCCGGGCTCGGCGAGCAAATCCAGTGCAGCTTCGAGTTCGGCGGGGCGGGCATACACGAGATCGACTCTCCCTCGGTCTCGTTTGTATACAAATGATCCTGCCGGAAGGCTTTTTTGTCAAGCAGGCTTCTTTGGCGAGGCCAAAGTCGCAGGCGCTAACTTAGCCCCTATTTTGCGAAGCGCGGCTTTTGCGCCGAGGCTCATTTGACCGGATGAACGGCTCGTCGCCTTTGCAACGAGCGGTTCCGCGCCGCGATAGGGTAGAGAAATTCCGCCCTGCAAGCACAGTTTTTCACTGTGCGGCTCGCGATTTCCAACGGGCCGGGCGGGGCGGCTTTTCTATTCCGCCGCCTTTGGCAGCGCGCCGATCTCCGCGGCGACGCCGTCAGGCGATGCGGCGAAGGCGCAGACCCGGTTGCGGCCCATGGCCTTGGCGGCATAAAGCGCCTTGTCGGCGGCCTCGACGAGTTTGATCGAGGCGACGCCGCGCGGCCCGGCGACGCCATGAGCGCTGATCGCCTCCGCCGTTTCGCTCGACATGGTCGCAACGCCGACGCTGACGGTGACACACGCGCCGGCGTCCGAGCGAGCATGGGGAATGTTCAGCGCCGCGATCGCGTAGCAAATGCGCTCGGCGTGACGGCGCGCCTCGGCGGCGTCGGCATGCGGCAACAAGACGGCGAATTCTTCGCCGCCATAGCGCGCCGTCATCTCGCCGGCGCGCCGGGTGTTGTTCTCGAGCGCCGTCGCCACCGCCTTGAGGCATTGATCGCCGGCGGGATGGCCATAGCAATCGTTGTAGTTCTTGAAGAAGTCGATATCGATCAGCGCCAGCGAAAGCGGGAGGTTGCGCCGCGCCGCGCGCCGCCATTCGAGGTCCAACGCTTTTTCGAAAGCCCGGCGATTGGCGACGCCGGTCAGCGGGTCGGTTGTGGCGAGTCGTCCCAATTCGACCGCGGCTTCCTTGAGCCGTTCATACAATCGGCCGTTCTCCAGCGGCAGCGCCATGATCATCACGCTGGAGGCGAACAGGCCGAAGCCGCAGCCGATATAGAAGCCGAGATCGAAGCGGCCCGTGTTCAGCGCAGCCGAGAGCGCGACTTCGCAGATCGACGCGCACATCACGACCATGATCCAGAGGTCGAGCACGAAATAGGGCCGCCGCAGCCAGAGAATGGCGAGCGCGAACAATCCCAGGCCGACGACGTCCGACAGCATGACGGTCATCAGCATTGCGTCGCGATCGGCTGGGATGATTTCGGGCAGCAGCGAGGTCAGGACGACCGCGAAGATGGTCAGCGCGACCGCAGCGGCGAGAGCGATAAGCACGGCGTAACGCGGTCGCCATCGCGTCGGAGGCGTCATGCCGGCGCCGTCTTTCATAGCGGCATAGAGGATGACGAAAATCGGCAAGGCGGCGTGCCAGAACATGTAAAGCCAGGGCGTCGTCTGCGCCGGTTGGCCGAGCAGCCCGCTCGCGGCGAAGACGCCGGGAAACGATAGTTCGTGCGCGATGGCGAGAAAGCCGGTCAGCAGAAAGCCGCAGGCGAGAATATAGTGGTCGCGCGAGCCTGCATGGCGGAAATGGCCGAACAGCAGCACCGCGGTGATGAGAGAGTTCGTCGCAATCACCGTCTCATAAGCCGGAACGAACGACGCGATCGCCGGCAACGCGAGGCGCGCGAAACGCGCGGCGGCGAGAAAGATGAGAATGCAGGCGAGGACGACGGCCTGCGCCGCCCGTTTTTGCTCCCGTCCGGCCGGGATCGTCGAGGAGAAAATCGAAAGATCGTCGATCGCTTCGCTGAGCATGCGCCCGTCCCAATCGCCCTGGGCGCGTGACGCTCATTTATCCCAAGAAAACGCCGGAGCGCGTCCCTTCTTCGCGGTCCGACGACTGTCTCAGGATAACGCTTTACGCAAACCCCGCAGCACAAGTGAAGCTTAGTGTATTTTGGCTTAACGCGATTGTCCAACGGTTGTTACGGAAGTAATTATCGAAACAGTACTCATGGTTTACATCAATTACTTGAAAATGAGCATAGTATTTTAATCAAATCGCCGCGCGATCGCATTCGGGTGACGCAAGAGGCGGCTTGATGCGCGTGACCGTCAGCGCAGGCGTGGCCGAGGCAGGGTACGGTCTCGCGAACGCGCGCCGCCGCAATCGGGCGGAGCCGCCCACCGGTGCAAAGCGTCGCGCCTTTGCGCGCCTGACTGGGGCAAAGTTCGAGGCCGCCCCGGCGGGGCGGCCTCTTCGATCGCGGCTACAAGCGCGCGACTCGGCTGCATAGTACGACGAGATTGTCGTCGTAACCGCTCGGATCGGCGAGAATCGTCGGGCAAAGGCGTTTCATCGCGATCCGAAGTTTGGTTTCGCCGGATTGAGACGACGCGTTGGCGCTCATGGACGACAGCGACGACGTCGTGGTCGCGCTCGTGTCGGCGGGGCTGCTCGGGCCTGAAAGCTGGGCGCCGAGTTGGCTCGTATTGGCGACCGAGACGTCGGCGTTCACGCCAACGCTGTTTGGCCCGCCGATCGAGGCGGAAAGGCCGGCGTCGACGCCGGTAGGGCCGCCGACGCTCAGGCCCGCCTTCGCGACGGCGCCTTTGACGCCGTTCGTGCCGCCGATCGCTGCGCCGGCCTTGGCGTTAACGCCATGCTGGCCTCCGACCGACGCGGCGACGCCTGCAGTGACGCCGTTCGTGCCGCCAATCGCCGCGCCGGCCTTGGCGGTGACGCCATGCTGGCCGCCGACCGACGCGGCGACGCCCGCACTGACGCCATGCGCGCCGCCAGTCCCGACCCCGACCCCGACGCTAAGGGCCGATGCAGGGCTCCAGGTCGAAAGGCAAAGAAGCGCGGTTGCGCCGACGCCGCAAAGAAAATGACGATAGGACGATGGTCCCCGACAATTGACGGTCATTGGACGCGCCCTCCTTCACTCTACGAAAGCCAAAAGGCTCACGAGCATAGGACGCAAGAACTCGCGGTCTGGTTTCAAATAAAGAGAGAAAGAGCTCGCTGCACGGTTACCCGACTATGAATGAATTAGGTTCAGTTCTCTGTAACCGGAGCAATTGTTCGAGCGCTTTATGGGTGACGTTGCCCTGGCGCTCGCTCGCTCAACGCGAGCGGTCACGTCTCGCGAGGCAATGAACTGTGTTGATCGTCATTATTATTTCAGTTTACGTCAAATTTGCTTGCGAAGCGTGACGCCGGCGCGGGGGCCGCCTGCGCAGCGGAGGCCTGGCTGAACCGCGCCCGGTAAACGCGCCAATTCTCCATCACGCGTTGGACGTAGTCGCGCGTCTCGTCGAAAGGAATGCGCTCGACCCAGTCGACCGGATCGACGCCGGGCTGGCGCGGATCGCCATAGCGCTCGATCCATTGCTGAACGCGGCCGCCGCCGGCGTTATAGGCGGCGAGGGTGAGAATGATCGAGCCGCCTTCGTCGGAAAGCAATTGGCCGAGAAAGGCGGCGCCCAGTTGGACATTGAAGGCCGGATCGGTGATCAGGCGGGTCAGATCGAAGGCGATGCCGGCGCGCCGCGCGGTGTCGCGCGCGGTTTGCGGCAGCAATTGCATCACGCCTTTGGCGCCGGCGCCGGAAGCGGCCGCGGTCGCAAATTCGCTTTCTTGGCGGGCCACCGAATAGACGAGCGGCAGGTCGGCGGAGCCGACCAGCGGCGAGAAGGACGGCACGCCATAGGTCGGGAAAGCCGCCTCGTCGAGCGAGAAGCCGCGCACCATCGCCTGTTTGCCGATTTCGACCGCGGTCGGCGCGTCGGCGATGCGAGCGACGACGTGGGCGAGCGCGGCGAGCTGGGTTTCGTCCCTATAGGTTTTCGCCGCGTCGATCGCCAGAGCGCGCGCGAAAGCGTTGAGCTTCGCGTCGTAAAGGAGCTCGATGACGCGGGTCGCATCCTCGCGCTGATCGGCTCTGGCCGGCCTGGAGGCGCGGAAGACGAGCGGCCGATCGAGCTTTTCGGCCGAGAGCTGGCCGTAATAGGCCGAGGAAAAGGCCGCGGCTCGCTCGTAGAAGAGTTTCGCCTGCTCCGGTTGTCCCGCTTGCTCGGCGGCCCGTCCTTGCCAATAGGCCGCGCGGGAGGCCGCGAGCGGCGTTTGGGCGAGGCTCGCCAGCGCCGCGAAATGACGCGACGCCGTTTCCGGATCGTTGAGGAAGCGCAGGGCGATCCAGCCGGCGTGAAAGGCCTGGTCAATGCGCGCGATCGTCGAAGAAGCCGCCGGTTCGGCGCAAAGCTGATAGGCGTCCTTGGTCAGCGCGCCGTCGAGCAATCGTCGCGCGATCATCCGACGCTCGTCCCACCACTTGTCGCCTTCGACGAGGTCGGCCTGTTCCTTCGGGGCCGAGCGCATCAATTGCGCGGCTTCGAGCGCGCGGTCCGCGCGGCGCAAGCCCTGAATGCGCGCATAAAGCAGGCCGGGCGCATTCTTGACCGAGGCGGGCAGCGCGGCGAGGGCCTTGTCCGTGAGCGCGCCATGCGAGGCGGCGATCCAGGCGCTGGCGAGGACCGGCGCGTCGCCCCCCGCCAAGGCGGCGATGCGCTGCGCCTGACCATATTTCTCGGCGTAGAGGAGCCGCACCGCGCGGGCGCGATGGTCCGCGCCGCCGAGGAGCGGACCGAAATCGCGCAAGATTGAGCCTTCGAGCCAGCCTTCGAGCTCGCCGTTCCGCCACAGATCGCGAATCAGCGCGGCGGCTTTATCGAGATGGCCTTGTTGGCGCTCGACCGTCGCCAGCGCCAGCACGCCCGCCGGCGACATTGGCGGCGCGTCGGCGAAAGCCTTGTGGATCACGTCCGGCTGATTGCGGTCCGCATAGAGCAGCGCTTCGCGAAAGGAAACGAGCCAATTGCGCGACGGCCAATCGGGATGCGCCTTCATGAAATTGGCGATGCGGGCCATGCCCGCCTCGCGCGGCGCGGCGCGCAGCGCCACCCATTCGAGGGCGAGGCGCTGGAGCGGATCGTCGATATGGCCGGCGATCGCGTCGCCGCCGGGGATGTCGCCCTTCTGGTAAAGCGCCGCGGCGGCGTTCAGCGTCGAGAAATCGGCCCCGGCGAGCGGCGTCTTCCGGAAAAACCAGGCAAGGCTCCTTTCGCCCGCCGCTGCGGCTGCGTGGTACCCAGCGACCAATTCATGGGCTCCAGAGCCGGCGAGCTGAACGAGATTGTTCACGCCGTCGGCGTTCGGCGCGAGCGGAACAATCGATGGAGCTGCGAGTTCCGAGACGGCGCTGTTCGGCGCTGGAGCGGGCGCGGTCGGAACAGGCGCGGGCGTCGCGGCCCGCCCCTCGGTCGGGACGAGGGCTTCGTCGCGAGGGAAGGGGATGAGGACGCCGAAATCCGGCGGCGGCGCCGGTTGCCGCACGGAAGTCGATGCCGCGGGCTTAGGCGGCGGCGATGAGCCCGGGCCCTGGGCGATGATCGCCAGGACAAAAAAGAGCGACGTTTGAAGACAAAAGCTGCCCAAGCGGAGCCCCCACAGGCCCAGCTTGCGCCCCTGTTGCTTACCAAATGATAACCACATCAGCGTTTTTCTTTAGCCCCTTGGTCCCCCTTTCCCCTCACCGACCGACAGTCTATGACTGGCCGCTTCATTTGAAGCGAGCGGCCATTGCTGGCGATGACAGCGGATCGGCTTTGACGGGGCCCCATGGTTGAGAAAGCGAAATTCCACGGCTCGCTGCCGGCTCTCGTAACGCCGTTCAAGGACGGCAAACTCGATGAGCAGGCCTTTCGCGGCTTGATCGACTGGCAAATCTCCTCCGGTTCTCACGGTCTGGTCCCGGTCGGCACGACGGGCGAAAGCCCCACTTTGACCCATGAGGAGCACCGCCGCGCCGTCAGCATTTGCATCGACGAAGCGCGCGGCCGCGTGCCGGTTATAGCCGGAGCGGGATCAAACAACACGCATGAAGCCATCGAACTTGCGCGCCACGCTGAGAAAGCGGGCGCCGACGCCATTCTCGTCGTCACCCCTTATTATAACAAGCCCAATCAAGAGGGACTTTATCGCCATTTTAAGGCAGTGAACGACGCGGTCGGGGTTCCCATCATCATTTATAATATCCCGCCGCGATCTGTGGTCGACATGTCCGTCGAGACGATGAAGCGGCTCTACGAACTGAAGAACATCGTCGGGGTGAAGGACGCGACCAGCAATATCGGCCGCGTCTCGCTTCAGCGCCAGGCGATGGGACCGGGCTTCATCCAGCTTTCCGGCGAGGACATGACCGCGCTCGCCTGCATGGCGGCGGGCGCGCATGGCTGCATTTCGGTCACCGCCAATGTCGCGCCGGCGCTTTGCGCCGAACTGATGGAGGCGACGTTCAAGGGCGACTACGCGCACGCTTTGCGCGTGCAGGACCGATTGACCGCGCTTCACCACGCGATCTTCATCGAGCCCGGCGTCTGCGGCGCGAAATACGCGCTGAGCTTGCTCGGCCGGGCCCGCAACGAGATGCGGCTGCCGCTCGTGCCGATTGTCGAAGCGACCGAGGCGGCGATACGCCGGGCCATGGTCCAGGCCGGGATTTTGAACGCTTAGAGAATGACCGCTCCTGGCCGAAATCCCCGCGCCGTCATTACGAGCGAAGCGAAGCAATCCATTCGTAGAGTACAGCCCTATGAATGGATCGCTTCCTCGCTACGCTCCTCCCAATGACGACCTCGCGATTCCATTGCGATGACCAAAGACAAGCCGACCTATAAAATCGTCGCGGACAACCGGCGCGCACGGTTCGATTACGAGATCGGCGAGACGTTCGAAGCGGGCATCGCCTTGACGGGCACCGAGGTCAAATCCCTGCGCGCCGGCAAGGCCAATGTTGCCGACAGCTACGCCGCCGCCGACCGCAGCGGCGAGATGATCCTCTACAACGCCAACATACCCGAATATACGCAGGGCAACCGCTTTAATCACGAGCCGAAACGGCCGCGAAAGCTGCTGCTGCATCGCCGCGAGATCGCGCGCCTGGCGCGCGGCGTCGAACGAGAGGGCATGACGATCGTACCGCTCAGGATGTATTTCAACGAGAAGGGTAGGGCGAAAGTCGCCCTCGCGCTGGCCCGCGGCAAGAAACTGCACGATAAGCGCGAGACCGAGAAGCAGCGCGACTGGGGCCGCGAGAAGGCGCGACTGCTGCGGGACAGAGGGTGAGGACATCGCGATGGCGATCGCCCGACCCGCATATGACGATGTGGCGCGCGCCGCTGAACGCATTTCCGGCGCCGCGCATCGGACGCCGGTCCTCACCTCGCGCACAGCCAACGAGCGCTTCGGCGCGGAGCTCTTCTTCAAGTGCGAAAACTTCCAGCGGGGCGGCGCGTTCAAGTTTCGGGGCGCATATAACGCCATCGCGGCCCTGTCGCCGGAGGCGCGCCAGCGCGGGGTCGTCGCCTATTCCTCCGGCAACCATGCTCAGTGCATCGCCTATGCGAGCCGCCTTCAGGGCGTGACCGCGACGATCATCATGCCGAAGGACGCGCCCGCGACGAAGATCGCGGCGACGCGGGACTATGGCGGCCGCGTCCAATTCTACGATCGCTACGCCGAGGACCGCGAGGAGATCGCCCGCGGGCTCGCGACCGAACAGGGCCTCTCTCTCATCCCGCCCTATGATCATCCCGACGTGATCGCGGGGCAGGGGACCTGCGCGAAGGAACTGATCGAGGAGGTCGGGCGGCTCGACGTCCTGTTCGTTCCGCTCGGCGGCGGCGGATTGCTGGCGGGCTCGCTCCTCGCTGTTCAGCGGCTCGCCCGGGACGTCAAGGTCGTCGGAGTCGAGCCGGAGGCGGGCGACGACGGCCGCCAATCGCTCCGTCGCGGCGAGATCGTCCATATCGCGCCGCCCAAATCGATTGCCGACGGCGCCATCGTCACGCATCTGGGAGCGCACAACTTTCCGATCATCAAAGACCTCGTCGACGACATCGTCGTCGTATCCGACGCGCAATTGGTCGAGGCGATGCGATTCTTCGCCGAGCGAATGAAGATGATTGTCGAGCCGACCGGCTGCCTCGGCGCCGCCGCGGCCTTCAATGGCCTCTATCCGATCGCAGGAAAGCGTGTCGGCATGATTCTCAGCGGCGGCAATGTCGATCTCGCCGTATTTTCGCGGGTTGTGATGGAGCAGGCGCCGACTTCCTCGTCGAACGCTAAAGGCGCTTAATTGGGCGTCGGGCGCGCCTCGATCGTGGCGACGCTCCCCGCCGTCACTGCGGCACGGCGGCAAACGCACTCCAAAACGCTCGACGAGCTTCGGCGCGCTGCTCATGTCCACGTCGATTTCATCGCGGCCGCAAAGCGACGCGAAGCGTTGCCGGTCTGGCGGGTCGGCCCTCGGCACCGCGGCGGGTTCACGAAGTAGCTCTCGATCCGCCTGGCGAGATGATCTCCAGAATCCGCGCGCGCATAGCACGAAAACTGCCGTCGGCAGCTCGTAGTCGTCTCACGAAACGAAAGTACTGTCATTCCCGCGCAAGCGGGAATCCAGTACGCTCTCTCCGCAGGCGCGGGAGCTGCTGGATTCCCGCTTGCGCGGGAATGACAAGCAGGCTTCGGCGTCTCGTTCGCGCCGCCTCACCACCAGCCGCGCCATTTGAACCAGGCGAGCGGGATCAGCGCGCTGAGCACGATCACCGCCAGGCCGTAAGGGTAGCCATAGGTCCAACTGAGCTCGGGCATGTCCTTGAAATTCATCCCGTACATGCTGGCGATCAAGGTCGGCGGGATGCCGACGACCGAAACCAGGGTCAGGATTTTG